>CATZIC010000057.1 GCA_958419945.1 uncultured Clostridia bacterium
AAATATTTCTAATAATCAAGAAGGAACAAAAAAGTCAATAAAATTTATCAAATCAAAAGAAAAGTTCTTATTTTTAAGTAGATTTCACCAATGTTTACAGGTTTCGGCCTCTCATTCTACGATTGATCCAGATGCTGCTAAACGTTTAATGTATAGATACGAGGATTATTTGCAAGATTGTAAAACCTTTCTTAAACAGGAATTTAATATTGATGTTTTACGCAATATAGATGACTTTCCTATTGAACGCGATGAAACATTGAAAGAATATTATGAAAAAATAGCAATTCAAATTAATCGAAGAAGTATTGTTCAAATCACGGAAAGTCCAACGGATAGGTACTATGTTCAAAAGAAAAAGGTGTTTAGAGTAAATGGCGAAAAATATTATGAAATTACTCTATCTGAGGCGGACAATAATGCTTCGAAATTTGATAATATAATAGCTTTTACAAAGCTTAACATTCCAACTTTTTACGCATTTCATCCACGGATAGTGGATGCTAAAATTCATATATTAAACAGAGACATGCCTATTAATATTATTAATGGGTATAAAGTGTCTGTGAGACCTTGTGAATTTGATAATTTTTTCAAGATATTTGACCATAAAACGCATGTTTCAACTGGTGATAATGAATATAAATCATTAATGAACTATTTAACGCAAACAGGAATAAGTTTAAATGAGTTGATTGATCTCGATGATGATGACTTTAATAAAGTGAAAGAGAAGATTTGTAATGGCTTAAAAGCTACGCATATTTTTGATGGTTTAGCTATTTGTCGACAGTATTATAATAAACCGGGCTATAATGTATTAATTTATTTGTTACATAGACTAAGAAATTTGGTAATAAGAGATCAATATTGGCATGAGGCTAATGAGAAATTATCCAATTTGCGATTAAAATACAAGTGTGTTGGATTTGATACTATGCCATTTGCTTTTGAGTTGTCTAATCATTATACTAATTTTGGTGATTTATTCGCCTGTATTGATCCAGTAGGTAGAGAACATGAATTGTTAGCAAGGTTAATCAAAAACAATACTGAAATTAGGGCTAAACTATATACGTCAGATAACGAGTTGAATAAATTTAAGAATATAGATTCTCTTATATCTAAATACAATTCATTATTGTATTATAAGCATAGAGAAGAAGGCTCGTTAAAACACGAAAATGGTTTTGTGTATATTAATGGTTATGAGAAAAATACAATTCAGATCATTCGACAACTTAACGCATTAACATCTTCTGGTTTGGGTGGATATGAAGAATCATTTGAGCAATGGTTGCAAGAAACCGGTTATAATATTGATTCTCAAGAAAAGGATGAAGCGTTAAGAAAGTTATTCTCTTCCTCTAAAGTAGCGTTGATATATGGTTCGGCCGGAACAGGAAAATCAACAATGGTAAAGCATATCTCTACATTCTTTTCTGATAGGAAAAAGATCTATTTAACTAATACGCATTCTGCAAAAGAAAATTTGAAAAGGTATGTAAATAAAGTAGAAAACACAATGTTTTCAACTATAAGAAATTATGTTTCGAATGGTGGCGGTGAGTGTGATATATTATTTATAGATGAATGCAGTACTGTTAGTAATGCGGATATGATCGCTATTTTGGGAAAAACGCAATTCAAGTTACTTGTGTTAGTTGGAGATGTTTATCAGATTGAATCCATAAGATTTGGCAATTGGTTTGCTATTGCTAGGTCATATATTCCATCAACAGCTGTTTATGAGTTGACTTACGTTCATAGAAGTACAGATGATGCTTTGAAAGCTTTATGGGAATCCGTGAGAAAATTGGATGGCAGAATGGCAGATTTATTGGACTCCAACCAATATTCGGTTACGATGGATGAATCGATTTTTAGCAAGGCTGAAAATGATGAGATTGTACTTTGCTTAAATTATGATGGATTATACGGAATAAACAATATTAACAAGTTTTTACAAGATGATAATAGAGCAAAATCAATAAAGTTAGGTATAGATACATATAAAGTTAACGATAGAATAATTTTTAAAGAAAATAAGCGCTTTGGTGATTTGCTTTACAATAATCTTAAAGGTACAATTGTTGATTTTAAAGATGATGGTGCTTCAGTTAAATTCTATATTGAAGTTGAAAAAGTATTCAATGAGTTGGAAGTTGAAGATGCTAATTTTGTATTAGAAGAACCTCGAAATAAAGGGAAATCTGTTGTGAGCTTTTATGTGAATAAATTTTCCAATAGAGACGATGATGATAAGGATTCTTTATCTATTATTCCGTTTCAGATAGCGTACGCTGTTTCTATTCATAAAGCCCAAGGATTAGAATATGATTCGGTAAAAATTGTTATAACAGACGAGATGGAAGAAATGATTTCACATAATGTTTTTTATACGGCTATTACGAGAGCGAAAAACAAATTAAAGATTTACTGGACGAAAAAAGCTCAACGATATATATTAGAGGAAATGCATCAAATGTACAATAAACAAGATGCGTCGATTATTGCAAAGAAGTACCTTTTAAAGATGTATAATTGATTGATTGTGTCGTTGAGAAAAAGATCAGTTATATTGATAATTTTGGAAGTTTTGTCTGGAAACACCGAAGACGCCTACAATCAAAACCGATGTTATTTCATTCTGTGTTGCAAGAAATAAATCAGATTCACTTAAAATTAACAACGCATAGATTATATGAAAAAAATCTAGATAAAATAGGATAGTTATGAGAAATATAATTATTGAAAAGCTTGATGAAATAGAAAAGCGTGAAAACGTAAAGATTTTACATTGTGTCGAATCTGGCAGTCGAGCATGGGGTTTTGCTTCGCCCGACAGTGATTATGACGTAAGATTTATTTACGTGCGGCCTAAAGAATTTTACTTGAGATTAGAAAAAACTCGTGACGTTATCGAATGGCAGCTTGACGAAACGCTTGATATTAACGGATGGGATATTAAGAAAGCTTTACAATTATTGTATAAATCAAATCCAACCTTGTTTGAATGGAATTCTTCCCCGATTGTTTACAAAACTACAAAAGAATGGAGAAATGTTTCTGCGGTAATAAACAATTACTTTATCGCAAGAGCAGGGCTTTACCACTATTTAAGCACGGCAAAAAGTAATTACCGTGAATATTTGAAAGGTGAAACAGTTAAATTGAAAAAGTATTTTTATGTGCTTCGCCCATTACTTGCTTGTAAGTGGATACTTTCTAAAGGTTCTCCTCCGCCAATGCTTTTTGAAACGCTTATGGATAAGTATTTAAACGAGGATGTTAAACCTGACGTCTTAACATTGCTTGATTTAAAAATGAATACGCCGGAAATCACGGTGGGGAAACGTTTTGACAGAGTGAACGATTACATTGAAAATAATATTGCCAAAATGGAAGAAGTAATAAAAAATCTCCCCGATATGCATGAGCAAAATTGGGAAGAATTAAATCAGATATTTATTAAGTTAATAATATAATGATTTAAACATAACATAAATTTTTCAAGGCTTATTCCCACGCGGAATAGCCCTATATTTTCTCAAGAACCCATAAGCTTGCTGGTGGTTCGTTTTTTTACAGGCGAAGTATATAAAAGCCGATTATTGTTTATATTTTTCCACATATATCTAAAAATCAATTGATTATTGAAAATTAATTGAAATGTTTCCTCAGATAAAGTATAATTTGTGAAACAAAAGTTACTACAAAATTATTGAGGTGAGATGTTGTAAATTTTGGACATATTACTGTTTGCAAATAGGTAGTTTTATGATAAAATTAAAATCAGGAAATTGTAAGGAGGAATATTATGTACTGTTCTCGATGCGGAAGACTAATGCGAATGATTAGCGAAAGGAAATTGGAATTTAGGAGATATAAAAAATATAAATGCTATACCTGTAAAAAGATAACCGAACTGGAAATAGACAATAACAATAAAATCCTAAGAATTAATCATTATGTAGATAACTTTAAAAAAACAATAAAACGTATGTAATTGGTAATTATAGGCAAATTGTTTGACTGAACGTTCGGAAAGAAATGATATAAAATTCTTATTAAATAGCCGGACAGCATCGAAAAGAAATTTAAATGTTTTTTATAACGCCTAAGCAAAAAAACACTTATAAACGTCGAAGAGGATTGGGAAATTTATTAATCAGCGGAAATATTGCTTCGAAGCGTAGCGGATTTATTTGATTAGTAGCAAATTTCACACAATATTTTCTTGGGATTAAAAAGTTTATTGCTATTTTCACAAGAATGTGTTATATTTATATCAAAGGACAGCAGGTGGAATATGCAAAGATTCAAATACAAGTTTAAAAATTACGTCTACGTCGTAATGGTTGCCGCAATTTTATTGGCACTTTTGACGATTGCTATGACTTTTTACCGTCTTATTAAAAACGGTTACGATCCGAGCCATCTTTTGGGGCTTATTACAACCTTGCTTATTTCAGTCCTGATAATCGTGTTGATCGTTTCCATGCTTATATCTTCATATTACGAAGTAAACGATAAAAACTTCGTTTTAAGGTGGGGGATACTTAAAAACGTAATTCCCATTAAGGAAATCACGAAAACCGTACACAATCCGGAAACCGACAAGCTTACCGTATATTTCGGCGAAAACGATAACTTTATGATAATTTCCGTCGTTAAAGTAAACCCTTTGGATATCGTGGACGCATTGAGAAGCAAAAACAAAAAAATCATGTTCGAAAGCATTTCTTCCGAACACGATAAAACCGATAAAAAATAAAGTATATATAAAGCCAATATATATAAAAGTAGGGCTATAAGCCCGTTATCCCGCATTTTTGCGGGATTTTTTTATGCCTGTAATCGGTTTTAAGGAATTGAAAAAATTTCCCGCAAGGCAATATGTTCCTTTATATATATTATAAGCAAATACTATAACTCCACACTCCACACTAAAAAAGGCACGGCTGAACTTTTTCTGCCCCAAAAACTTCCAACGTCCCAAACCTTGCGTTTCCCGCCCACCCAACAAGCATTGCTTACGGTGCCTTTTAGATAATAACTCTAAATCATTATGTCCAAATACTCCACTCTACACTTACAAAAAGTGCGGCTATAGGCCCGTTATCGGCATATTTAAAGGGAAAATTTAAAACTTTGAAAAGGATATTTTTGGAAATGTGATAACAAAATGAAAAAATAATCGACAAAATATTTCAAAATAGGGTTAAAACGTTTGACATATTATGACGCTATCTATATAATGTTGTTTAGTTTTATTAAACCAAAAGTTTAATATTACGAATTCTTGTAAACTGAAAGTTTAATATAATCAAGGTGATATATGGAATTAGGTGAAAAAATCAAACAGTTAAGGCTTCAATGCGATCTTACGCAAGAGGAATTAGCGGCGAGGTGCGAGTTATCCAAAGGCTATATTTCGCAACTTGAAAATGACCTTACAAGCCCGTCGATAGCAACCCTTAAAGACATACTCTTAGCGCTCGGTTCTTCGTTAAAGGAATTCTTTTCAGAAGTAGACGTTGACGAAAAGGTAGTATTTACCGAGCAGGACTTCAACGAAAAGGTTACCGAAGATTCCGTGCTTAATTGGCTTGTTCCGAATGCGCAAAAAAATATGATGGAGCCTATCCATCTCGTATTGAATCCACACGCTAAAACCGAACAGGACGTCCCGCACGAAGGGGAGGAGTTCGGATACGTTTTACAGGGCAAAATCAACTTGTATCTCGGCAAAAAGAAGTTTTCTGTAAAAGCAGGGGAAAGTTTTTACTTCGAATCCGATAAACAGCATTATATCGAAAACCCGACCGACCAAAAAGCGGTACTTATTTGGGTTTCTACCCCGCCGACTTTTTAACGGCAAAATAGCGGATAACCGACCTATAGGTTGACTTTTTTTGTTGGGTCACCGAATTTTTTCTTAAAAAGACTAAGTTTTTTCTTAAAAACTTTCGCGGCACGACAAATTTTCAAAATAAAGAAAAAATTTAAAAACTACGCTTCTTTAGCGTAACAATAAAACTACTTTTTTTAAAGGAGCGCACATAACATGGCGGAAAAAATCATTGAGCTTAAAAAAGTAAGTAAAATCTATGACGGCACGGCTGTCGTCGACAACATCGACCTTTACATAAGAAAAGGCGAGTTCGTAACCCTTCTTGGTCCGTCGGGTTGCGGTAAAACCACAACGCTGCGTATGATAGCCGGGTTCGAAAAGCCCGATGGCGGTGAAATCCTTCTTAACGGAAAGGATATCACGCAAATACCGCCTTATTTAAGACCTATCAACACGGTTTTTCAGCGTTACGCATTGTTTCCGCACCTTAACGTATACGACAATATCGCATACGGGCTGAAATTAAAGAAGGTCAAAAACGTTTATGAGGACAAAAATGGTAAGCAAGTAGTAAAATACGAAAAACTTTCCAAAAAGGCCATAGACGAAAAGGTTTCAAAGGCCCTTAAGATGGTTGACCTCGAAGAGTTTGAAAAGAGAGACGTAACCACCCTTTCCGGCGGACAGCAGCAGCGTATAGCGATAGCCCGTGCAATCGTAAACGAACCGCAAATTTTGCTCCTCGACGAGCCTTTAGGCGCATTAGACCTTAAAATGCGTCAGGATATGCAGCTTGAACTTAAAGAAATGCACAAAAAGCTTGGCATTACCTTTATTTACGTTACGCACGACCAGGAAGAAGCGCTTACCATGAGCGACACAATAGTGGTAATGAACGACGGCGTTATTCAGCAGATAGGCACCCCAAAAGACATTTATAACGAACCTAAAAACTCATTCGTTGCGGACTTTATCGGCGAAAGCAATATTATGAGCGGAACCATAGTCGGCGACAGAAAGGTAAGATTTATCGGCCACGTTTTCGATATGGTTGATGACTTCGAACTACATGAAAAGGTAGACGTAGTCGTTCGCCCCGAAGATATTTATATCGTAAACAAAGATAAAGGCCAGGTAAACGGCAAGATAATTTCTTCCATATTTAAAGGCGTGCATTATGAAATGACTTTCTTGGTCGGAAAAACCGAAATCGTCATTCAGGACACCATGGAAAGAGAGGTAGGCGAAGAAGTAAGTATCATTATTAAGCCGGACGATATCCATATCATGAAAAAGGAATACCTTGTAAACGCTTACGACGGCTTTATCACAAAGGACAACCGCGTTGCTTTTGCCGAAGGTGAGTTCGACTGCGACGTAACGACCCTTTATCCCGGTTCACACCTTGACGAAGAGGGCTATCTTATTACCGCAGACAATCAAAAACTCGACCTTACTGACACCCCTGTAAAGGTAGAAGTGCCTCTTGATAAAATCGAAATTATCGACAATGAAGAGGACGGCACCGTCAGCGGCGAAATCATTTCCATTATTTATAAAGGCGACCACTATCAGGTCATTATCCGTACGCCTGAAGAAGAAGAGGATTTCGTAGTCGATACCGAATACCTCTGGAACGAAAACGACAAGGTAAGCATAAAAATCGACCCCAAAGATATTACGCTTAAACTCAAGGTGAAGTAAAATGGGAATGGCTTTAAGATTTTCAAGGAAGCATCTGGGAATACCTTACGCCCTTTTCTTGGCGGTATTCGTGCTGTTTCCGCTTATATTGATAGTAATTTACGCCTTTACAGACGCAAACGGCGTGCCCACCATCCACAATTTTACTGATTTCTTCTCAAGAAGTTCAAATCTTTACGTTTTACTTATAAGTTTTGCGCTCGCGGTCCTGACGACGGCTATATGCCTTGTAATTGCATATCCCGTTGCCTACATTTTATCGAGAAGCGGCGCAAAAAAGAGAAGCGTGTATCTACTTCTGTTCATACTTCCCATGTGGATTAACTTCGTGTTAAGAACCGCCGCAATGAAGGAACTTTTGTTCGCTCTTGACTCTATAGGACTGTATAACGTTACCGAAATGTATTTTGTGAACACCGTAATAGGTATGGTTTACGACTATCTGCCGTTTACCATACTTCCCATCTACACGGTGCTAATAAAGATTGACAAGAACGTTATCGAGGCGTCAAACGACCTGGGCGCAAATTCCGCACAGACCTTTTTAAGAACCACACTTCCTTTGTCCATGCCGGGCATCGTAAGCGCCATAACAATGGTACTTCTGCCGACTACAACGAGTTACGTTATCTCCGATACCCTCGGCCACAGCAAAGTAACCATTATCGGCAAACTTATCGAAAATCAGTTCAATATAGGAACCGCAGACAGCTGGCACACAGGCTCCGCAATTTCCCTAATATTACTGTTTTTCATATTCGGCACCATGATTTTAACCGGTAAGTTTACCGAAAATACAAATACGAGAGGTAGCGGATTATGGTAAAAAAGATACTTCGTTCCACCTATTTGTGGCTTATTCTGATATTTTTGTACGCACCCGTGGTGCTGCTCGTCGTGTACAGCTTCAACGCTTCCACCGAAATCGGAAGTTGGTCGAAGGAATGGAATTTTTCCCTTTACAAAATGCTGTTTACGGACAGTAAGATACTCGGTGCAATCAAAAACACACTGCTTTTAGCGCTTTCTTCCGCAACGATTTCCACCGTTTTGGGCACTATCGGCGCAATCGGAATGTTTTATTCCAAACCGAGAACTTTCAGACTTTTTAACACCGTAACGCAGATTCCTATCGTAAATGCGGAAATAGTTACCGCAATATCGTTGGCGCTTGTTTGCTCTATGCTGCTGTTTCCGAGAACTTACGGCTCGCTACTTCTTGCGCACGTGGTTCTTACCTTCCCGTTCGTGGTAACAAGCGTGCTTCCGAAGCTCAAACAAATGGATCCCAATCTTTACGAGGCGGGGTTAGATCTCGGCGCGTCGCCCATAAAGGCGCTGTTTACCATAACCATACCGGAAATTTTACCGGGCATTGCGTCGGGTTTCATGCTCGCAATTACGTTATCGCTTGACGATTATATCATTACAAACTTCACGAAACCTTCTACCATAGACACCATTTCCACGTACGCCTACAACGCATACGCCAAAAACTCCGCAAACACCTCAATACCTGCGCTCCGTGCGCTTTCTGCGATTATCTTTGCGGTAATAATTATCTCGGTCGTTGCGGTAAATCTTTCGGCAAATAAGACCGTCAAGGAAAGGGAGGCGAGCAAATGAAAAAAATTCTTTCCATAATAATTGCAGCCGTTTTATGTAGCGCAATAGTGCTGTATTCTCTTTCCGGCGTGGACTTTTCAAACCAAGCAAGCGACGTTGAAATTCTCAGAATCTACAACTGGGAGGAATACATATCCGAGTCCGATACCAACAAAATCGAGTGGTCGGATTATTTGTCCGGGGAGTACGAACTCGACGAAGAGGACGAATACGTCGACCTTATATATCTTTTCGAGTCCTACTGCCGTGAAGTACTTCATCGCAACGTAAAAGTGGAATACTCGACGTTCGGCACCAACGAAAACATGTACAACGAACTTAACCTTTCCAAAAAGGAAAGCGGCGGCAAGGTCAGTTATTCTTACGACCTCGTTTGCCCGTCGGAATACATGCTTTTAAAGATGATGAAAGAGGATATGTTAGAGCCTTTGTCGGAAGCCGAAAACCGCTCCGACGTAAGCGTTTACGACGAAAGTTCTTCCGAGTACATAAGAAACCTTTTCAAAAACCTTAAAATTCAGTGCGCGGACGGCACTGAAAAGTGTATTTACGATTACGCAACCTGCTATATGTGGGGGACGATGGGCTACGTTTATAATCCCGAACTGGTCGACGCCGAAGCCGCCAAACACTGGTCGCTTTTATGGGACGACCGCTATAAGGGCGGCGGAACCATTAAAGACAGCGTAAGAGACAGTTACATTTTAGCGCTCGGTTACGTTTATAAGGACGAACTTGCCGAGGTTAAGCAAAAATACGACAACGGCGAGATTTCCGCCACCGAATACAACGCCACTTTAACGGAAATTTACAACCGCACCGACGATGAATCGATCAGAAAGTCAGGCGAGGTTTTGACCTCTTTAAAAGACAGATTGTATGGCTACGAGGTCGACAGCGGTAAAAAGGATATGGCGCAAGGAAAAATTCTTATAAACTTTGCCTGGAGCGGCGACGCCGTTTACACCATGGATTTTGCCGAAGAAATGAGCGACGGAGAGGTTTGCCTGGAATACGCCGTTCCCGAAGAAGGAAGCAATATTTTCTTCGACGGCTGGGCAATGCCCAAAGGCGCAAACAAGGAACTTGCAAGAGAGTTTATAAACTTCGTCTCAAGGCCGGAATCTGCTTGCCTTAACATGAATTATATCGGTTACACTTCTTCGATAGCCGGCGACGTTATGTTTGAAAACGCTTTGGATTGGTACGGCACCTACGTGCTTGTAGACTCTGACGAAACCGACGAAGAGGCGATAGAACTTGACGGAAAGTATTATAGCGAAGTCTACTTCGGAGACCTCGACGAGGCGCAAATGAACGAAATGTTGGTTTCCGACGGCGTTTACAAGGTAAACTATCCCGAATACGACGAGGACTACAACGTTATCGGTTTTTCGGAAGAGGAAATCGAAATTTTCGCAACAGATTTGTCCTATTTCTTCAATACCGTGCCCGAGGGCGACGAAAATTACGTGGAATATATCATGTATTCCGAGGAAAAAGGCCGTCAGTGCGAAACCCAATACCCCGGTTTTGACGTAATTACCCGCTGTACGGTTATGAAGTGCTTTTCGGATGACGAAATAAGAAGCCTTAACAATATGTGGGAAACCGCTAAAGTAGGCGACGCGTCCTTAGGAAGATTGCTTTTGATTATCGGAATAGTTATTTTGCTTACGGTAGCGGCGGCGGTTATAGTCATACTTTACCGCAAGGACGTTATTAAGCGTGTAAACACGCACAAAAACCTTAAACTTATTTCCACCGAGGAAGTAAATAATTGCCGATAATAAATTACGCGTCATACTCCGCGAAAGACGCGGTTATGCGTGCTTAGCACGCATAAGCAAGGAAACTTGCTGTATGACACCTAATTTGTCGACGGCGTAAATTTGCCCTTGCAAGCAAGCAAATTTACTTCTTGAATGGGCTTATAGGCGGACTTTTCGCCAAATATGAGGGCTGAAGCAAGTTTGTAAAAAACTCGCTTCAGCCCTTTGCCATAATCTATTCTCCCCGTCATTGCGAGGAGCTTTAGCTCCGTAGCAAGCCAGACGAGTAGCGCTTTTTACACGATAACGGGCTTATATGCGGACTTTTAATCATTAAGGTTGTTTCAAAAAGCAAGTTTAAATCGTCATTGTGAGGCAACTTACTCCTTCCGTCATTGCGAGGAGCAAAGCGACGAAGCAATCCAGACGAGTAGCACTTTTTACACGATAACAGGCTTATATACGGACTTTCGGTGTTTTTTCACTAATTTTTTACTGTTTCATTTGTCCGTTTTTATTATAATAACGTGAAGACGGTAGGCAGAAACTTGAATTGATAAATTAGTTTAAATTTAACGTTCACCGTACAAGTTTTTTGATAAGCGGTAGCACTTTATTTTCACTAAATAGGAAAAATCCTTATAAAAACAGGGGATGAAAGGCTTTTTTTGATAGTATAAGACTACAAAAATCGGCGTTGACAAAATAAATCGTCAAAATGATTTATTTTTTTAAAAAATGTGAATTAATCGTTTGACAATAGAAAATTCATTTGTTATAATTTTTGAGCATTGTGTGAAGTGCGGGTGTAGTTCAATGGTAGAACACCAGCCTTCCAAGCTGGTTGCGTGGGTCCGATTCCCATCACCCGCTCCATAATCTTATTGGAGTATCCGCACACAAGCTATGCTTTAATGCTCCTGTAGCTCAGTCGGATAGAGCAACGGCCTTCTAAGCCGTGTGTCGGGGGTTCGAATCCCTCCAGGTGCGCCATTTTAGTTGGTATGGCGAGAGTCGCCCAGTTGGTTAGAGCGCCAGATTGTGGTCCTGGAGGTCGTGGGTTCGAATCCCATCTCTCGCCCCATTACCTTTTTATTGGGGTGTCGCCAAGCGGTAAGGCACGGGATTTTGATTCCCGCATCCGTAGGTTCAAATCCTGCCACCCCAGCCAATAAGTTTTATCGCTTTTAATATATATAAAGCCTTTTCGGTCCACTAGCTCAGGCGGTAGAGCACGTGACTTTTAATCACGGTGTCCGGGGTTCGAGTCCCCGGTGGATCACCATCGGACCATTAGCTCAGTTGGCAGAGCACCTGACTCTTAATCAGGGTGTCCGGGGTTCGAGCCCCCGATGGTCCACCAATTTACCCTGTTTCTACATTTAGCGTAGGGGCAGGATAAATTTTTATATCGGGCTTAAAATTAGCCCAAAATTTTGCGGATGTGGCGAAACTGGCAGACGCGTAAGACTTAGGATCTTATGTCCTCGACGTGGGGGTTCAAGTCCTCTCATCCGCACCAAAAAAGTAACGGCTTCTACGGAAGCCGTTACTTTTTTCATACACTGATAGAGGAGTTGAACGGCGCGTTAAAAAAACAGTCCTGTGGACTGTTTTTAGTGCCCGGCGTGATAGTGCAGGCACGAAAGACTAAAAACAAATTGTAACCGCCTTTTGCGAGAGCAAAAGCGTGTAGCATATATGAGTTAGTAAGTTAAAGCCAAGCGGAGCAAGTCCTCTCATCTTTTTTTCATACACTGATAGAGGAGTTGAACGG
>CATZIC010000058.1 GCA_958419945.1 uncultured Clostridia bacterium
GTTTTTACAGAATTTGTAAAAGAAATCGGTAGCATAATTGCAATCGATAGTGTAATTACAAATAATCAAAAAAACTAATAGATTAAATAACGAACTGAAAAGTCAAAAAAGCGATTTTTGGCACAAAAAAGACGAATTTATGTAATTTACAAACAGCATTTTTGGGTTTATAATTTAGGCATATTCATCTTTCTTTCATTTTTGTTTTAATCTTCAATTATTGCCTTTTGAAAGAGCGGTGTAAATTTTTTGAAAGGATTAAACAAAAATGCTTAATAAGAAAAACACTAATTACACTTTTTTAAGTAGCAGTACCATAATAACTATGGTATCAAAGCCGAGTAATTCTTCTACTTGGTCTTTAAGCGTATGGATTTAACGCCACTTTTGCGGGATTTTTCCCCTCAAAAGTGGTATTTTTTATAAAATTTTTCAGGTTTCACATTATGAAATTCAGAAGGGGGTAACCATGGCAGGATTATCATTAAGACACATTTACAAAGTATATCAGAGTAAAGAGAGAAAAAATAAAAAGAAAGACGATGGGAAAAGAAGAGGCGATTTTCTCGCTGTCAAAGATTTTAATATGGAAATCGAGGACGGAGAGTTTATCGTATTCGTCGGGCCTTCCGGTTGCGGTAAGTCCACAACTTTACGAATGATTGCGGGGCTTGAAGATATTACTGCCGGTGATTTGTACATAGGCGACCGCTTAGTGAATGACGTTGCACCCAAAGACAGGGATATTGCAATGGTATTTCAAAACTATGCACTATATCCGCATATGAGTGCGGAACAAAATATAGCGTTCGGTCTTAAAATGCGTAGAATTCCCGTCGAAAAGAAGGATGAAAACGGAAATCCCGTATTGGAAATCGACAAGAAAAAAATTTCCGAATTAAAAAATACTTTAAAAACGGTAGACGCGGATTTACGCTATGCTGAAATAAACGATGCGGAAATTCCCTTCCGCCACAAAATGCGTGAACTTGAGCTCGAGTATCAAAAACTGATTGAGAGAAGAAACGCAGAATGCGTCGGACAAGACGGTTCTAAAATTAAAGAGATAAAAGAAAATTGCAAAAAAGCAATCGCAGAATTAAACGTTAAGGCAAACGCCGTTGTAGATGCCCAAAAGGCTGCCGTCAAGGTCGTTAAAATGAAATATGCCGCTAAACCGGCAGAGCAGGTAGAGGCGGCAACAAAAAAGGCTGAAGAACTTTCAAAGATTGCCGGCGTTGATATTTCCGAAATTTGCGAAGGGGAAGTTAAACTTGCGCTAAAGGAAAGAAAGGCTCAAACCGAAAGCGATTTAGAGCACTATTTAAAAACCCCCGTTCAGGCCTACGAATACAAGCATATCGCAAAAGAAGTTATTGCCGAAAAAGTAAAATGGGCAGCCGAAATATTAGGCGTTACCGAACTTTTGGACAACAAGCCCAAGGCAATGTCGGGCGGACAAAGACAACGTATTGCTTTAGGAAGAGCCATCGTCAGAGAGCCGAAAGTAATGCTACTTGACGAGCCGCTTTCCAATCTGGACGCAAAACTGAGAACCTCGATGCGTTCGGAAATCGTCAAACTTCACGAGCGTTTAAAAACCACGTTTATCTACGTGACGCACGATCAGATAGAAGCAATGACGATGGGCACCCGCATCGTGGTTATGAAATCCGGAATAATACAACAGATCGACAGTCCTACCAACCTGTTCGATTTCCCGGAAAACAAATTTGTGGCAGGGTTTATCGGCACACCGCAAATGAACTTTTTCGACGTAACGATCAAAAAAGAAGAAGATATGCTTAAGGTTAAGTTCGTAAACGGTGAAGAACAGAAATATAAACTTGCGAATATGAGAAAAATCGCAAAAGAATACTTGGACGGGGCGGAGCATGAAGTAACGCTGGGTATTCGCGGCGAGCATATAAGAATAGGCGAAAGCGGATTGACTTCTATCCTTAATATAAAAGAAATACTCGGAAGTACGACTCAATTATTCGTAAAGATAACGCCGGATAGCGGTGATAGCATTATTTGTATCAATGACCGCAACGACAGCAGGATAGGCGACACTATTAAAATGTCGTTTGACGAAAGTCGTATTCACTTATTCGATAAAAACACCGAACTTTCCATTATGGAAAGAACTTATGGAAACTAAACGGCAGTAATAAATGAAAACAAGCTAAAAGGAGGGTAAAAGATTATACCGTGAAAAAATGGATAAAATTTTTCGGATTAAGTTTCTTTTTAAATAAAGAAGCGGAAAAAGCACCGAAATTCGGGCTCGGTTCTGCGTTATTAGCCATTTTTTTGGCTATGGTATTCTTCCTTTCGGGCTATTATGCTTCGGACGTTCTGCCCTTTAAAAAGCACTACGAAGGGGCAGGAGAATATAAACAGTTTATTCATAACGCATTCGGCGGTAGTCTTCATTTTGAAATCAAAGATAATAAGGCGGCGGCCGATAAAAAGATCAATACCTATACGGCAGATTCAGATAAAAAGTTGTATTCGGTAAATAACTACGACTTAATCGTGGACACAAGGCCGTCGGATATGTTGATTAATTTTACTCAGGCGGCTGTAAAAGGTGACAAGAAAATCACTTACGAAGAATATCTTGACCTTAACGACGAAGCGAAAAAAGAATATACGCTGAAAGTAGAGTATTCGGACGAAGAAATGATCGTAACTTCGGAAAAGGCGGAGTTATTCAAAGCGTATTTAGAAAAAATAAGCACGGAAACCGATGAAAATTACAGCGCCCAAGCAGCGCAGGAATATAACGACTTAAAGGCAAAAAATAGCGAATATTCCGAAGAAGAATACAATAAAGAACTTTACTATTTGTACGTCAGACACTACTATACTTCGGTAAAATCCTCCTATCAAGGAGCAAAAGCACCGGTACTGAGAGATTATTATTACAATGATTATATAACAGCCGGAAAAGCCTACTATTTTTACCTTTTCGACAATTTGTGCGCAGGCTCGTTTGAAACGGATAGCGGAGTGCCGATTGTGTTCGGCGGATATTTCAATAACTGTACCGACGGAGAAATAACGGATATCGACGGTTTCATAAAACAGGTTTACTACGATACATCGGGATACACGTTCGTTTCCTATCTATTCAGCACTATAGCGTTATTTTCCACGTTAGCGGTTGCGCCTTTAATCGTTGCGCTTTTGATGTGGGCAATAAGAAAGCTATTAAAGGAAGGCTGGGAAAAGTCTTTTGCGGGATGTTATAAAATAGTCGCATCGTTTATATGGTTTACGGCGCTACTTATATCCCTTGCGTTATTTACAGGCGGCTGGTTTGCCTCTGCCCGTGCTTTATATAAGCTGATACCGATAACCTTTACGGCAATACTTATTATTCGCACGGCAATATTCTGCATTTTAGTTACTGTAAAAAAGAAGAAACTTGCCTACGAAGATAAAAACGAAACCAATCAATTTAATGATATATATGGAGGGAATTTATGAAGATCAGAAAAATACTTGTTTCTGTAATTGCGGTTATGCTTATTGCCGTTTTATTAGTCGGATGCAATCCCGATAGCGGCGAAAGCGGCAGTTCGGGAACCGACGCTAACGATTACGGTGAATTGTGTATCGAAGATTTAAAGGTTACAATCGATCAAAATAAGCATTGCACCTTTGCCGAGATCGACCCGATATTTACAAAACCGGAAAAAGCAGAAGAACTTTCGTATACCTATGACACGGGTTATTTAAAAATCGAAAACGATATCGTTATGCCGATTCGCCGTGAAGCTACGAAAGTAAACGTAAGGGCAAAAAGCGAACACTTTAACGTTGTTTTCGGTGTGGAAATCGAATATATCCGTTACAGCGGACCTGACGCAACGATGACCGATTTATTCGATACAAGCCGTTTCAGCGGTAATATTATATCGAGTCAGGAAAAGTGCAAAAACTTAACTGCGGATACGACTTTGTTTATCGGCGACAGTTTTATGGACGACTATTTTATCGGCGAGTATATGCAAACTTACAGTGCGGATAAAAAGGTTCTGAATGCAGGCATAAGTTCGACGACGAGTTATCATTGGGAAAGCAAATTTGCGGAAATTATCGGCGACGTTGCACCTAAAAATATCGTACTTCATATCGGTACGAATAATTTCTACGACGCACACGATTCCGTCAGTTTTACCGAAGCAAGCCTTGAAAGACTTATGATGTATTTGCACACAACCTATCCCACGAGCAAAATTTATTGGTTTAATATAACGCAGCGCTCGAACACCGCCTACTATACGCAGGTAGAGGAAACGAATACGTATATGGCAAATTGGTGTGCCAAATATGATTGGATTACCTGTGTGGATACCTGTTCCCGCGTTACGACCGGAATGCTTCGTGACGGCGTTCATCCGACTACGGAAAACTATAAAGTTTTTACAGACGCTCTTGTAGAAGCGGGCTGTGAAATCCAAAGCAAATAAAGGAAATAAGTTATGAAAAAGTTTAAATTTATAACGGTTTGTTTGGTAATGCTGATGGTATTCGGTGTTTGTCTTACCGGATGCGGTTCCAAAGAGTACAAACTTTCCCACTATAGCGGAGAAAACAAAGATAAAAACGGAAGAACGATTTACAATACGGAATTGTTCTACAGCAATCAAATTCCGCAAGGATATCCCGATCCCGATATTTTAGACGATACCGCCCGCACGGGTTACTATTATCTGTTCGGAACGTCGGGCTGCTTTACGACGATGCGTTCTAAAAATCTCGTGGAGTGGGAGGACGTCGGCCCTACCTTCTTTCCCCGTCAGTCCGACGAAGTAAGGCGTGCAACGAAAACCCATAATTGGGCGCCTGAAGTTATTTACGACGAAGAAACGAGATTATACTACTTATTTTTCAGCGCAAGACAGGAGTCCGTATCCGGCATTGAAGACGACGCTTTCGGAAAAGACACAAGCGTAGACCAAAGCAAGGCCGGCGTAGTAAGCAATCAAAGCATGTACAACATGTTCGTGGCTGTCTCGGACAGTCCTTCCGGCCCATATAAATTGGTGGATTTTACCGATGAAAACGTTGTCGAAAACATTCATACTTACAATACAGAAGCGGGAAAAGAGATTTCAAAAGAAGACGCCGAAAGCGGTAAGTACGCATACGTAACGAAAGGCGATAAGTACTACGAAGCGGCTTTCCCACACTATTGGGCGAAGTATTGTTTGCTTTCTCCGGACGAACTTTCCAAAGTAATGAATAAGAACAAAGTCGGAACGGGCGGAAGCTCCAATTACGCACCCGAGGCAGGGTATTTTGCAACCATCGATCCACATCCTTACGTTGATCCTGTGGAATCGGTAAACCCCGAAACAGGCAAGAAGTATCATAAAAAATATTTCTATTTCAAAACGGAAAACACAGGTTGGAACATTAACGTCGTCGTGGAAATGAAAGATTGGCTCACGCCGATATGGTCTACGGCAAAATACGTAACCGCAAACGGTTATTACACAATCGAAGATTGGAAAAACGGCAGTAATTACGGCGTAAGTTACGAATATACGGAATGTAACGAAGGCCCGCACGTTATTTATCATAAGGATAAAAACGGAAAAGGTTTGTATTACTTCACCTATTCCACAAATAATTACACGTCAAGCATGTATCAAGTAGGAATGGCTGTTTCCGAAAGTCCGGTTGGTCCGTTCAGAAAACTTACCGAAGAAGAGGGCGGATTATTGATTTGCTCCTCGTCAACGGGAAGCCGTACGGTATCCGGCGCAGGACACCACTCTTTCATGACGATAGGCGATCAGCTTTATATAACCTATCACCGCCACGAAGATTATTTGGTGGGCGGCGCAGACAGATATGCGGCGACGGACGAAGTAAAGTGGATAACGGTTAAAGATATCAACGGACAGGATATGGATATTCCATACGTTAACGGACCGACCGATTCCATGCAGCCTTTGCCGGCAGCGTACAGCGGATATAAAAACATTGCCGATAAAGCGAAGGTATCTTGCAGCTTAAGCGGTGTGGAAACCTCATATTTAACGGACGGTTTGTTATCCGTCCACAAGACGGCTAATCCGAAATTTATGGATTACGTTAAAGAAACCTACCTTACCGAAACCGCTACGTTTACGTTCGACTTCGATAACGCGCAGTCTATCCGCGCGATTATGGTTTACAATTCGGCTTTGGAAGAAAATATTTTCAAAAATATTTCAAGCATCGAGTTGACGCTTTCGGACGGAAGTACGAGGATAATGAACGATATTAAATTTGACTTAGAGGAGTATTGTGCGCTCGGCGGTCAGAACGGCGACAGAGTACTTTACGTTATGCCGGGTGCCGCAGCGTTTGCGGAGTTTTACGATATCGAAGTCAAATGCGTTAAGATTACGGTAGAAAAGCCGTCAAACCAAGATAAAGTCGGCCTTTCGGAAATTCGTATTTTAGGCAAAGCGTAAGGGGGTAAACAATGAAAAAGTTGACGAAATTATTTACGTGCGGACTTTTTGCGATGGTTTTATTGTGTTCGTTTATGCTTATCGGTTGCCAGACTAAAGTAATTGAAGATACAAATCCTTATTCATTTACAAATAAAGGGCACCCTACAGCGGAAGTTGACGCGGACATGACTATCGACGGTGAGTTTTATGAAGCACGTTGGAACAATTCGAGGTGGCTTAAAGCCGTCGACCGTATGAACAGCAAACAATACGCAAATATTGAATTTACGACTTCGTACGGGGATAAAGGGGTTTATTTCGGCATGAAAGTGGAAGAAACCGGAACCAACATTTACGTTAATCCCGACAGACCGCCTTGGATGAACAGTTGTATAGAAATGTATATGGGACCCGCTACCGAAGGTGCGGATTCGCCAAAATGTTTCGAATTCGACTTTATGGCGGACGGAACCTATGATTCGGAATTAAATTACAACGGTTGGTGCGCTGCAAAAACCACTTACGACAAAATGCCCGTAGTTGCGTCTAAGACGCTTGGCGGCGCCGTAAACGAAGCGGAATGTTACGGCTACACCGTCGAGGCTTTGTTCCCTTGGGGATTTTTGGAATTTGCGGATTACGATCTTACCGATAAAGATAATTTGATTTTGGGAATCGACCCCGCACATATCTTCTCATTTAACTACAAAGGAACCGAGCAAAACGGAGACAGATACTGGTCGCATTGGTCGGAAAAATACATCAACGTCGGTTGGCAAAATCCGTCCACCTTCTTCAAATTCGGGAAAAACGGACTTCTTTCCTACGATTACACCGTTACATTTAGCGGTACAGGACGTGGAACGTTAACCGAAAAGAACGGTTGGGATTACGTTTTGGCGGAAGGTATTTCAAACTTTACGATTTCTACGGTAAACGGCGCTTCTGTCAAAAAAATCACCGTTAATAACGTAGATTATTTGGACAAACTGACATTTTCGGGCGGAGTTTATACCTTTACGGTAACAAATCCCACGGGACCGCTTGACATACAAATTGAAATTAGATAAAAGGTAGCAACTCGAAAGAGTAATATATAGAAAACAGGAGGAATTGCTATGAAGAAAATAACACGGCTTATACCTATTTTGGTGTTGGCTATCGTCTGCATTTTTGCTACAGGCGTGCTTACGGCGTGTGAATTTGAACCCGCTCATACACATAGTTACACAGAGTGGAATCATAACGACACCGAACATTGGAAAGAGTGTCCCGAAGATCATGCGATCGACGAAAGCACTCGTGCAGCCCATGAATACGTAGTGGGTGAGTGTGAATGCGGTGCAACCGAACCTGTGGCTCCTACCAAATACGGTAAGGCGACGGGAACGATTAAACTACACAAACAGGGAACTTACGTAACCGATTATACGGGTATTAATATCGATTTATCCGACGACGGAGCGGAACTCGACTTCGATACTGCAACGGGAACCTTTACGTTTGATAACGTAAAAGCGGATGAAACCCATACTTTAACCGTTACAAAGAGCGGTTATAAGGATTACGTTATTTCCGCCGTTCAGGTTGAAGAAAACCAAACTGCTACTTTAGGCGGAGAAGCCGGTATCGTCCTCGAATACGACGTTTTCGGATATCTTGAAAATTATGATCCGGAATATCATGATTTATCCAAAGTAAACGAGGAAAATCCTTACATCTTATTTAAAGCACACGAAGGAGATAAAACGCTTAACGTTCTTACGAAAGACAGTTACGAAAGCGTATCCGCAAGTATGCGTATAAATTGGAATAACAGTACTCACAACTGGCATACGCAGGGTATAGTATTGAAGTTTGAAGACGGAAATCACGCTATCGTTCGTTACCACAACGGCGATATGGAAAACGGCAACATTCAATATGCTAACGACTTGTGGTCGCAAAAACCCGAAACGAGTATCTTTGCAGCAAGCGATTTGAATCAGTGGGGCGAAAATGCCGTTCATACCCTTCTTTCCTCGGAAACCGAAGCCATTAAAAACGGCGAGGGCTTAGATTTGACGGTAGTTGTAAGCGGCAATAAACTTTACACCTATTTTGCGGGTAATTGGGTTGCAACCTACACTATCCCCGAAGAAACCGCAGGCAAAAAAGTTCAGGTAGCATATTTTGCTTTCAATGCGGCAAACGATGCGATTTTCAATTACGAAATCTCCGAAACCGTTCCTTCCGCAACCTCTTCAGTTAACCTTACGGTAAACAAACCTGAGGACGAGGCGGCTGCTACTGCAAACGTAACGGCTGACAAAGAATCGTACGAAATGGGCGATGAAATAACCCTTACCGTTACGAAAGCACTCGGCTACAAACTCGATACTTTAACGGTAAATGGCGTTGATATGACAAACAGCGTTGTTAACGATACTTTAACCTTGACTGCAAACCGCACCGAGATGAATATCGAAGCAACGTTTGTAAAGGAAGAGCCTATTGCCATCGCTATCACGCTAAAAGGTAAAAAACTCGGTACTATCGCAAACCTTGTAGAGGGCACTCAGGTTACCTTTAAAAACACAGAGTACGCTTTCACCGTTAATGCGGAAGGTAAAATCACAAATGAAAGCGTAGTTAAGGGCAAATATACCGTTGCTTCTGAAGGATATTTTGAAAAAGAAATCGTTTTAGACGAAAATCTTCAGGAAATCGTTCTTGAATACGACTCATTCAAAGAAATACTCGGTTGGGGTTCTTTCGATTTATCTAAGCAGAACGAAGAAACACCCGAATTTGGAATAACCAACGATTGCAGTGTTATTTTCACAAAAGATACGTACGGTGACGTTAAGTCGAGTATTTATCTCAAAGGCAATAATATGAACGCAGGTAACGGCGGCTTATTGTTCCGCTTCGTGGGCGAAGGCTTTGCTCAAAACGGCGAAACCGTTACCGTAACAATGCAGGGTACCAAAAAGGTACAGTTCTCTCAAGACAATCTTTGGGGACAAACTACCGTGGCTGATGGCTGCATATGGAACAACTTGTATTATTTTGAAAATTGTTACGACGATAATGCCGACCGCATCGCAGGTGCAAACGCGGCAACCTATCTCGAAGAATATGCTCAAGGCAACTTGAAACTTTCCGTTATCAGAAAGGGCGCAACCTTCTACGTATTCCTTGACGACGCATTCATCGGACAGTTGACCGTAAACGAAAAGTACGCAAGTGCAAAGTGCGAAGTGGGATTCTTAACAGCTCAACTCGGCAATGCTTCGGATTGGAAGAGTTGGAAGGTTGAAATTTCCGAAAACGCTGTACTTCCCACTGCAACTATAACCGATCAAACGGCGGCGGACGCAAAGGGAAGCATAACGGGTGTTCCCGAAGGAAAGGTTGAAGTTGGCAAAACCGTAACCTTGACGATTGCTCCCGAAGAGGGCTACAAGCTTTTGACATTGAAAGTAAACGACGCGGACGTAACTGCGCAAGTTACAGGTACGACCTACTCGTTTGTAGTTGTAGGTGACGCTACTGTTTCGGCAGAGTTCACAGAAATTGTTCCCGGTTCGATAAATGCTCAGATTAGTGGAAATAAATTCGGCGTTGCAGGCAATTTGCTTACCGCATCTGATACCGCCACACTGTCTGCGTCCGGTCTTGACGACGTAACCGCACAGCTTATAGCTTCAGGCGATAACGTTATGCTTGCCGTAGAAAGTATTGCCGCAGGAACCTGGACGCTTAACGTAGCAGGTTACAGACCTATGGAAATAGTTATAGCCGAAAATACCGAATATACTACGGCTATTGCATTAAAGCCCGTCGAGGAGTTTACATTGATACAAAATTGGGGCACTGTAAGCAGCGATGTAGCGGCAGACGGAAGTGCACAACTTACCATAACAAATGAAATGGAAACCGCCGTTTCCGGCACAACATTCGGCGATATTGCTGTAAGCGTAAATCTTAGCGGAACGAATATGACCAAAGACGGCAATTTTGGAACGCAGGGCATTGTATTCCGTTTCTCGGATAATAAACTCGCCATATTGCGTATGGAACACAAAGACAAAATTCAGTTTGCGTGTTCAACGGAGTGGTTCCAAGGAGCAAGTGCAGACGGAAGCGGTTGGCAGGATTTGATATTCTTTACCGAAGGCGATAAGTATTTGACCGCATTCGATAAAGGAGAGTTGAAACTGACCGCAGTGCGCAAGGGCGCAACTATATACGCAATTTTGACGGTAGGCGAAGAGAGCCAGATTATAGGCTGTCGTGCGTTTGACGAAAAATATCTTAACGATAAAGCAAAAGTAGGTATGTACTGCGAAGGAACAGTAAACGGCGCAGCCAAAACTTGGAAGCTATCGGTAAGCGACGCAGACGCTGCACTTGCAGCCGTTACGACTACTGTTGGCACGGATAAAGTAAGTTATCTCGGTAATTGGACGGATAGCGAGGGTACGCTTGCCGTTTCGGGTAAAGGCTATATCGAGTTCAAGGCGGACGCAGGTACAGTCAAAGAGAGCGTTACAATAAAACTTGCAGCAGCGAATGCGGCAAGCGAACAGGGTATTATTTACCGCTTTGCAGACGGTAAATACGCCGCTATCCGCTATCAAAAAGAAGGCAACGGAGCAAAGGTTCAGTTTACTATGGATACGGTACTTTTCACGAACGCATCGCTTATAGGTTGGACAGATTACGCAATGACCGAAGATGAAATCACCGCATTCAATGGTAACGGTATTGACCTTACGTTTATACGAGACGGAAACAACTTCTACGTTGTTCTCGGCAATAGATTGCTCGGAAGTCAGACGGTCGACGAAACCAAGTACGCTACAGCAGACGGTGCAATGGGCATAATGATTTGGGAAGGCAAAGGAGTGGCTTTCGCTTACGAACATAAAACAGGTGAAAACGTAACTATACCTACGAATCCCGAAGCATAAAGCAAAGTAACACAAAAAAACTACGACATTCTATGCGGGGCGGCTTGCCCCGCATAGAAAAGACGTATATAATAGAAAAAGGTATATAAAAGATAAGTAAAATCAAGAGAAGCATTATGAACAAAAAATTGACTACAGAACAAAAAATCAAACTTATTATGGGCGCAGATTTTTGGACAAACTACGATTTAGACGGCGCCATATATAAATTTGTCGTATCGGATGGACCTATGGGGCTTCGCCAACCATTGGATAGAACAACAACCGAACAAAAGGATTGCATTAAATCTGTGGCTTATCCGGCTCTTCAGATATTATCCCAGACCTGGGATACCGATTTGGCGTATGAAATGGGAAAAAGTCTCGGTAACGACTGTATCGAACAAAAAGTAGATATATTGCTCGGACCGGGTGTGAATATAAAAAGATTGCCGACCTCAGGAAGAAACTTCGAATATCTTTCCGAAGATCCTTTTGTTGCAGGCACGTTTGCAAGGGAATACATAAAAGGCGTTCAAAGTAAGCACGTAGGCACGGCGTTAAAACATTATTGTTGCAATAACAGCGAAAAATCCCGTCATTGGGCAAGTATGGAAGTTGACGAAAGAACGATGCGCGAAATCTATTTGCGTCCCTTTGAAATCGCTTGCGAGGCAAACCCTTGGACGGTTATGAGTTCTTATAATCTCGTGAACGGCGTAAGAATGTCCGAACACGAAAAATTGTACGGCGTATTGCGTAACGTATTTGGTTTCGACGGATTGATTATGTCCGATTGGGAGGCCGTGAAGGATTCCGAAGCAAGTCTTAACGCAGGGCTTAACTTAGAAATGCCGTATAACGAAAAGCACCAGAAAGATATGCTTGAAAAAGCGGATATGCTAAATCGGGAAAAACTGGACGAATGTTCGCAAAAGGTTTTGGAACTTTCCGAAAAGTGCGAAAAGGAAAGTAAATTAAGAGTCCTTGATATGTCCCTTGGCGATCGCAGAAAGGTTGCGCTTAGGATTGAAGAAGAAGGTATCGTGCTCTTGAAAAATGACGGCGTACTGCCGTTAAATGGCGGAAAGGTGTTCGTAACGGGCGCTGCCGCATGGCATTATTATTTCGGCGGCGGTTCCTCGAACGTATTTCCGGAGCGTGAATTCGAAGATTTGGAAACGGCGCTTAAAAATGAAGGCATTGACGCTTGCTACCACGAAAGCGTATGGGAAGTAAACGGGCATCAAGCAAACCTCGGCAATTTAAAGGAAGCCGTGTTGAAAGCGGCAAAAAGCGATTACACGGTTTTGTGCGT
>CATZIC010000059.1 GCA_958419945.1 uncultured Clostridia bacterium
AGGGCATTATGTTTAATTACGCAATGCCCACCACTTTCGAAAAGCCTATTTCCGACGTTTTGGCTTACAGCCTTAAAACTTTGGTAAAATACTATCATTGCAACGAAAATCACGTCGACCAGGTGCTTAACCTTTGCATACAGTTATTTAAACAGTTGAGGGTACTGCACAAATTTCCTCGTCAGTACATGCGCATTTTAAAGGTTGCGGCAATGCTTCACGATTCCGGCACCAGTATTAAGTACTACGACTATCAAAAACACTCGGCGTACATTATTCTTAACTCTGCGCTGTACGGAATTTCTCAAAGGGAAATCGTGCTTGCTGCGCTTGTAACTTCCGTTTATAAAAACGACGACTTTGCTATGAGCGAACTTGTAAAATACAAGGAATTCATTACCGAGGCCGACGTGGAAGTTATCCGTAAACTTGCTATCATTCTTCGTATTGCAGAGTCTTTGGACAGAAGCATGGCGGGCTCCGTAGCGGGACTTTCCTGCGACATTTTAGGCGATTCCGTCATAATGAAAACCGAACTTAAAGGGGACGCTTCTTTGGAAATTAAAGAGGCAATGACCGCTTCACAAGACTTCAGAAGAATTTTCAAGAAGAACTTGGACATTTTATAATAACAAAACTAAAATTAAAAAGCCTGCAAGCGTAGGAGACCCCGGTGCTTGCAGGTTTTTTACGATTACAGTTAAAATAATTTTTTCATTTGTTTCCTAGTAGTTAAAAACTTTACTAATGATACAATGAAAAAACACAGTGATATAAAAAATAAATTCGTTGATATTGGAATGGATATTACAACTAAAATGTATCCGGGATTTGAATTACCTAATATAATATTTACTATCGGCATAACAGTAAATACGCAGAAAAGTATGAAAACTATAATAAAAAGTATAGAACTTATTATCAAAAGACCAGAATATTTGTTATTCATTTTAAATGCCCCTTTTTTTATTAGGACCCTTTTTTTATCGTTATTTTAGTCGTTATCTTTTTTTACTTCCAAAA
Organism: uncultured Clostridia bacterium; assembly: GCA_958419945.1. Taxonomy (GTDB): domain Bacteria; phylum Bacillota; class Clostridia; order Christensenellales; family Borkfalkiaceae; genus UBA4636. The sequence continues at coordinate 1,024 of CATZIC010000059.1, forward strand.
CGGCGGTTTTTGCAAATCTTTTAACAGATTCTATTGCACTTTCGCAAACCGCTTTCGTGGAATACCCTTCGGAAATGCATAAAAGCCTTGTCGAAGAAGAGTAAAGTTTGAAAAAGAAATTGCCGTTTTTGTCTACTGAAATTGCGAAGTTGTTCTTTGCAATGTTATTTTTGACCGTTTCTATACCGCTTTTAATGCCGGATAGAGCGGTGTAACTTTCCGTTCTTAATAAAACTTCACCGTTGGAAGCAACGAGGTTTGCCGCGTACTTGCCGTTTTCAGTATAGATAAGCCACTTTCCGGCGTACTTTTGCGGTTTTTGGCTTGCGGTCTCACTTCTTTTCGGATAAAATTTTTCCGCCTTTTTAGGAGATTCCGCTTTATTATCAGCAGAGTTTTCCGTCTTGTTTTCGGTTTTTACCGCTTCGTTTTTTTGTTCGCTATCTTTAGCGGATTGCTTATTAACAGGCTTATAGGCGGACTTTTCTGTACTTTTTACTTCTTGAGCAGTGGTTTTTGTTTCCTTTTCCTCGGACTTATCGACCACGTTTTCAGTTTCGGGTTCCTTTACCGTTTCCACCGTATTTACGGTTTCGGAAGTTTCAGCTTTTTCGGATTCTTCTATGGTAACGGTGTCCTGCGTAACTATTTCTTCCGAAGGGGTTGCGTCGGTTTGTTCCGCTGCTTCAGGTTCTTCGGAAGCGGATTTTTCGTCGTTCATTAGTTTAATAGCTTCTTCGTTTTCCTTTTGGGTTTCCTCGTTTAAAGCAGGATCCAAGAAAAGCGCGTTTTGCGAGTCTGTGTAAGGAAGATTTGAAAGGGCTTCGGTTGCTTGCTTTAATTCCTCTTTATGCGCGCGTTTCCTTAATATGTATTTTCTTGCCAAAAAGATAACGAAAATCGCAACCACCGAAACAACTAAAATTACCGCCGTAACGGTGATAAGGGTTGGGTTATCCTTAAAATATTGAATTAATTGAGTCATTTATAATCACCTCTTATTATTTATTTTATCTTATTTAATGGATTTAGTCAAATAAAAAGTGAAAATTGTAGAGTTTTTAAGGATTTTGTGCTAAAATACAGGTATATACGTTAAAAAAGGCGGTGAAATATGGTTCATTCCGTAATAATCGTAGGGGGCGGGTTCTCCGGCCTGGTGCTAATGAATAGATTTATAAAAGAGGGGATAGACTTTCTGCTGTTTGAAAAGAACGACCGTTTGGGCAAAAAAATACTTGCCACGGGTAACGGCAGAGGTAACGTTTCCAATGAAGATTTATCCTTTAATCATTATCACGGCAACAACCCTTCCTTTTGCGAGTACGCCATAAAAACCTACGATAATCGACATATAGCCGGATTTTTTGCGGAAATGGGTATTATTTTGACGGCGGAAAACGGCAGGCTTTATCCGCTTTCCAAACAAGCAAATTCCGTGCTTGACGGCTTAAGACTTTCGGACCGAGACCAAAAAGCAATAGTGGGCGAAAAAGTTACGGACGCCTACTATAAAAACGGAATTTTCACCGTGATCGCAGGCGGACGGGAGTATTTTTCAAAAAATCTGGTTTTGTGCGTGGGCGGTAAGTCCTCTCCGAACTTCGGCACGGACGGCACTTCCTACGATTTGGCAAAAAAGTTCGGCCATAAAATCACGACGCTTTATCCATCTTTAGTTCAATTAACCACTGCAAAAGAGGATATAAAGGGATTAAAAGGCATAAAGGAAAACGCAAAAGTGTCTGCCTATTCAGGCAATACAAAACTTGCCGAGGCTGAAGGGGATATCCTTTTTACGGATAACGGAATAAGCGGAAATACAGTCTTTTATCTTTCCGCTTACCTTGTAAACGCAGCCAATGCAAGCGTTTCTATTGACTATCTTCCGGGCGTTGATTTTGACGTTTGCAAACAAAGCCTTATTTCAAGGCGCAGCGCCTACCCCCATTTGACGGCGGAAAGTTTCCTGTCGGGGTTAGTGCATAGCAGAATAAGTTACAAAACGATTTCCGACCTTTTCGGCGCAGACTTTTTAAAGGTTAAATATAAGGATATCGACAACGATAAAATCGATAAACTTATTTACAGGCTTAAAAATACCAAAATAAATATAAAGGGCAACACGGGCTTTTCTAACAGCCAGGTAACAAAAGGCGGTATCGATACTAAAGACGTATGCGCTACCACCATGGAAAGCAAATTACAAAAAGGACTATACTTTTGCGGAGAGGTTCTCGACGTTGACGGCGACTGCGGAGGTTACAACCTACAGTGGGCATATTCTTCTGCAATGTGCGCCTATATGTCGATTAAAGGCGAAAAATGATTACTATTAACCTGTCCCCGTACGACGAGGAAGCCTGCGTTTTTGAAAAAGCGGCCAAGAAATTAGGCGTTAAAAAAGAGGACGTAAGAATAATCAAAAAGTCCATTGACGCACGCCATAAAAACGATATAAAAATTATATATAACGTCGGAGTAAAAGAGGAAATTCGGCGTGAATACGAAAAAATCCACACCGACGAAAAAGTTGTAATCGCAGGCGCAGGGCCGGCGGGACTTTTTTGTGCTTTATATTTAGCAAGATACGGCGTAAAACCTATAATTTTCGAGCGTGGCGGCACGGTGGAAAACCGCACCGAAAAAGTCAACGATTTTTTGTCGGGCGGAAGCCTTGACGAGGAATGTAACGTGCAGTTCGGCGAGGGCGGCGCAGGCACTTTTTCGGACGGGAAATTAAACACAGGTATCAATAACGGGCTTATAGGCCAAGTTTTACAGGATTTTGTAAGCTTCGGCGCTCCGGCGGACATACTCTATCTTAACAAACCGCACATAGGTAGCGACAAGCTAAAACAAACTGTTATAAACCTTCGTAAGGAAATAGAAAGGCTTGGCGGCAGGTTCTTTTTCAATACAAAAATCGAGGACTTTCGTTTTCATAACGGAAAAATAAAATCGGTTATTGCGGGCGGAAAGGAATATGAAGCCACACGCTTGGTGTTAGCAATAGGCCATAGCGCAAGGGACACCTTTAAACGCCTTTACGAACTCGGTTTTTCAATGGAAAGTAAGGAATTTGCGGTAGGACTAAGGGTGGAACAGTTGCAGTCGGTTATAGACGAGGACAGGTACGGAAAATTCCACACCTTAAAAACCCTTCCGCCGTCCGACTATAAACTCGTAAGCCACGCATCGGATCGTAGCGTTTTTACCTTTTGCATGTGTCCGGGCGGCGTGGTTATTCCCGCGGCAAGCGAAAGGGGCGGTGTGGTCGTAAACGGCATGAGTAACTATTTAAGGGACGGCAAAAACGCCAACAGCGCCGTCATTGCGCAGGTAAGAAAAAGCGACTTTGTATCTACTAATCCGCTTTCCGGCGTGGACTTTCAAAGGATGCTTGAGCGTAACGCTTTTTTTGCGGGCGGAAGCAATTATTGCGCCCCCGCAGAACTTTGCGAAGACTTTATAAAAGGCAATAATCCAACCTCGATAAATGGCGTTTATCCGACCTATAGCCGAGGATTTACCATTACGACGCTTGATAAAATCTTCCCGAAAGATATCACGGAAAGCCTTAAAAAGGGGCTTAGCGATATGGACCTTAAAATTAAAGGGTTTGCCTCAAACGGAGCTGTTTTGACGGGCGTTGAATCTAGAACTTCTTCCCCGATAAGGATTTTAAGAAAGGAAAATTCAGAAAGCGTAAGCCACGGCGGAGTGTATCCTTGCGGCGAAGGTTGCGGATACGCAGGCGGCATAACCAGCGCTTCCGTGGACGGCATAAAGGTTGCCGAAAGCATTTTTAATGATTTAAGACAAGACTAATTTATGAAAAAGTGTGCAATAATAGCCAACGGGTATTATCACGTCGACTCTATGGTCGATCAGATAAAGTGTATTACGTTGGAACTTGAAAAACTTAATATTTCGGTTGACAGAATTTATACCGACAAACTTATTGCCTTCATATCGGCAGGCGGGGTCCTGTCCGCAATCGGTGAATACGATTTTATCGTTTTTTTGGATAAGGACCTTTATATTTCCTACCTTTTGGAAAAGGCGGGTTATAATCTTGTAAACAGCGCGCGTTCAATAGAACTTTGCGACGACAAGATGAAAACCTATATAGCCCTGTCTTCGCACGGCGTTTTAATGCCCGACACAATAGCGTCCCCCTTAAACTACACGGATACCGAGGACGAATTTTACGTCGAGGTAGAAAGACTTTTTGGTTATCCCGTCGTTGTAAAAGAGGTTTACGGCTCTATGGGTAAGGGTGTACACCTCGCGAACGATCGTGAAGAATTGAAAAGTTTGCGTTCAAGCTTAAAACACGTTCCGCACCTATATCAGAAGTTTATCGGAAGCGGCGGAAGGGACGTAAGGGTTATCGTTATAAACGGCAAAGCCGTCGGCGCGATGGAAAGGATAAATAACACCGATTTCCGCTCCAACGTTTACCTCGGCGGCGAGGGGCATGCAATTCCGCTTACCGAGGACCTTCGCGCTATTTCCGAAAACTGCGCAAAGATACTGGGCCTTGATTATTGCGGTGTAGACATATTGCGTGATGGCACCAATAACTACGTTTGCGAAGTCAACAGCAACGCATTTTTCAAGGAGTTTCAGGCGGTTACAAAAATAAACGTTGCAGCCCTTTTGGCAAAGTTCCTTGATGAAAAGTTTTAAAAAAACGATTAAAAAAGGACGAACTTTTTACAGTTTAAAATCCATTTTTCAATCGTTCAAAATTCACACTCGAAAATAATTCAAAAATATAAATATATTCAAAATTAAGTTGCTTGTTTCGTCAATAAATGCTATAATATGACAATAAGCGACTTTTTTTAAGGGGAGTTATGAAAATAAGTTATTTAGGCCATTCCTGCTTTTTTATAGAAGGAAAATATTCCGTTGTTACCGACCCATATCAAGACATCGGTTATCCCCTTAAAAGGGTAAAATGCGATTTCGTTTTGTCCTCGCACGATCACTTCGACCACAACGCCGTTAAGGAAGTTGACTACGATACGGCAGTAACTTTTGCTACGCCCGTAAGTTTGGCAAGCGACGTAAATTTAACCGCAATCGATAGTTTTCACGACGAGTGTTTGGGCAAAAAGCGTGGCAAAAACCGCATCTATAAGTTTACCGTTGACGGCGTAAGGTTTACACACCTTGGCGACCTCGGGGAAAAGTTTTCTAATAGCCTTGTGGAAAAAATCGGAGAAACCGACGTTTTGTTTATTCCGGTCGGCGGCGTTTATACCATTGATTGTAAAGAAGCGGCGCTTTTTGCAAAAGCGATAGCTCCTAAAATCGTTATTCCCATGCATTATAAAACCCCACGCTCCACGGTGGGAGTAGGCGGCTACGAAGAATTTATCAAGGAATTTTCTACGGTGAAGTTTTTGCCGAGGGAGGCTATGATTCCCAACAAACTTCCCGAAGATCTTTCCGTCTATGTTTTCGACAGTAAGGACTTTTAAGGTGAATTATGGAAAAAGAACAATATGAGCGTTATACGGTGGGCGAACTCCGCTCAGTGCTTTTCGAACTCGGCGGCGCCCCCGGCAACAAGAAAAAAGAGGTCCTTATCGAGGAAATCCTAAAAATAAGCAGTGGTGAAATTACGCCTTCCCGTTCCAACCGTGGCAGGCCTGCTTCACGCACGAAAAGAATGACGGAACCTTACGAAAGTATTTCTACAAGTTCGCCGCTTTCCGACTTTAAAAGTAAATCTTTTTCAGTTGCGGGCTTATATAAACCCGCAAAAAACGGCGGATATTTAATGACCGAAGGCTATAGTTCTTCGGACTCGGATTTATTCGTTCCGCCAAAAGTTGCCGAAGAGTCGCATTTACGCTACGGCGACTACGTGGAAGGCGAAGGCACGAAACAGTCCGCAAAAAGCGAACTTACCTTCGTACGCTCGGTTAACGGCAAGCCGCCAAAAACTTCCTCGCCCGAAAAGTTCGAAAGTAAAGAGATTTTGCCCATTGGAGATAGAATTGTTTTCGGCTGTGATGATGCGGAACTTAAAACCTTGGAAACTTTCTGTCCCTTGGCTAAAGGTCAACGCTCGATAACGATAGCACCGCCCAATTCCGGCAAAACCACACTTTATAAAAATATAGCGCGTGCGGTATCCAATGACGGAAAGATAAAGGTTATGCTACTTCTTCTCGACCAGCGCCCCGAAGACATTGCTTTTGTTAAAGCGGAGACTTTAGGGATGGAGTTCATAGCCACTTCCTTTTCCGAGCCCTTTTTCAAACACGTAGAAGTTGCCGAAACCGCTTTTAACAGAGCAAAAGCCATTGCCGAGGACGGAGAGGACGTTTTACTTTTGATAGACTCGGCGTCCCGTCTTGTGAAAGCCTACAAGAACCTGAACGGAGAGGATTTGCAAACAGCCATTTTAAGGGTGAAGAAACTTTTATCTCTCGCAAGAAGGGTAGAGGGCGGCTCCTTTACCATACTTGCCGGTGCAGATAAAACTTTATATGAGGAGGACGCGATTATTTGCGAAGAGTTAGCGTCCGTTTCAAATTCCATTATTTATCTTGACGGAAATCTTGCCGCTAACAGGGTTTTTCCCGCGATAAATCTTTTAAGATCCGCTTGCAAAAATTATCGGACTCTTTTATCGGAATCCGAACTTACCGTGTACGACTTAGCAAACAGAATTCTTGCCGTAAATCCTTCCTCTATGGAAAGGATTTTAAAGCTTTGCTTAAAGCATATTTTTGATGGTAAGTTAATCGAAAAACTTAACGAGATTTATCTTGCAGAGTGCCGTTAACAGGCCTATAGCCCCACTTTTACAGCAAACTTGAAAAATATCGAAAGATTTCAAGCCCGCTATCCCCAAGCCTTTCCGGGTGAAACTGTGTAAGCAAAATACCTTCGCCCGAAAGCGCTTCTATTACGCCGTCTTTAGCAGTGGAAAGGATTTTTAGTTTTTCACCTATGACGTTTACCGCCTGATGGTGGGCACTGTTTACAGAAAGGCTTTCGCCGAATATGCTATAAAAAGCGGAATCCTTATTGTTTTTTACAAGGTGAAATCTGTCTTCGCCTTCGATTTGGTCGTGTCCGCGTACGTTTTGATGAAGGCTTCCGCCCAAAAACACGTTCACTACCTGCATACCCCTGCAAATACCGAAAATCGGCAAATTGCCCGTTAGGTATTTTTTTACGCACAAAAACTCAATTTGATCCCTAAAAAGGTCAACGTTTTTACAGCATAAATCAGGCATATCGTAACTGCAGGGAGACAGATCGCCCCCGCCCGTCAGTATTAGCCCGTCGGCAGGTTCATTTTTGTCGAATAAAGGTGTTAATCCAACCTTTTTAACGGCGCTTACGTAATTTTCTTTCGGATATAAAATTAAAACTTTTTTACTCACACAATACTTATATGAATATATTATAAAAAAGGTACTTATGAAAAAAATCGGTATCATGACCGCACTCGATGCGGAAGGCAAAAAGCTTGAAAATTATTTGGGAAATCCCTTGAAAACCGACCTATACGGGCACATTTCGGTAAAAACTTACCTCTATAAAGATAAGGAAATTTACTTTGCAAAGTCCGGTGTAGGCGAAATTTTCGCATCCGCTTGTGCGGAAATTTTAATTGCGATTTACAAGGTAGAAGCTATTATAAACTACGGTTTTGCAGGCGGATATAATAACCGCAAAATAGGGGATTCCGTGCTTATCGGCGGAGTGGTGCATTACGACTTCGACATTTCCAAAGTGGACGATTGTAAACCGGGACACTATTTAGGACTTTTCGACAGTCCCGTTATCCGCACCGACGAAGGACTTTTGAATTTCGTAAAATCACTTGACGATAACCTATCAATTGGACTTTTGGCTTCGGGCGACAAATTTGTTGCAGACGAAGATTTCAAAAAAAACCTTTATACCGCTTACGGAACCGACGTTTACGATATGGAAGGTGCAGCCATACTTATCGTCTGCCGTAACGCAAACATTCCTGTAGTAATCGTAAAAGTTGTTTCCGACAACGGCAATGCCGACGAGTATTATTCTTTTAAGGAACTCGTGCGTGATACCAAGATAAAATTCGTGGATTTGTTACGTAAGATAGTAGATAATATATAAAAAGATCAAGAAATGATTGCATCGGTTATTTTGGCGGTCCTTACCTGCGTAGGACTTGTTGCCGTAGTACTTTTTAAACCGCAGGTAAAAATAGCAGGTCATAATTTTAATATCTATGCCTTCGTTCCGCTTTTGGGGGCGATTGCGGTAGTAATATCCGGCGCACTCGGAATGAATGCGGTTTTCGAAAGATTTCTTTCCTCGTCGCCGTCCAATCCCGTTAAAATATTGATTCTGTTTATATCCATGAGCCTTATGTCCGTAATTTTGGATGAAAGCGGATTTTTCGAATACATAGCGCAAAAGATAGCCGAAAGGGCAGGAAAAAGCCAACTTACGGTTTTCGTGGCCTTTTATCTAACCGTATCAATCTTAACGGTGTTTACTTCAAACGACGTGGTTATACTTACTTTTACGCCGTTTATATGTCAGTTTTGCAAAAAATCGGACATAGACCCCGTTCCTTACGTAGTTACGGAATTCGTCGGGGCAAACACTTGGAGTCTGCTTTTTTTAATAGGTAATCCTACGAACGTTTTTATATCGCAGGCGTACGGCGTAACCTTTTTCGAGTACTTTTTAAGAATGTGGATTCCCACCTTATTTTGCGGCGTTTCTTCTTTTGTAACCCTGTTGCTGATATTCGGCAAAAAACTCAAAAAACCCCTCTATAGGTCGGTTAGCGGAGTAAAATTAAAGGATAAAACCACTGCGATAATAAGCCTTTGCTACCTTGCGGTATGCACGGTAACCATTGCGATTTCCTCTTATTTAAAACTTGAAATGTGGCTTCTTGCCTTTGTAATGGCAAGCCTTTTATATCTGACCGTCATCATTACGAATGCGTGTGCACATAAAGGCGAGACAATAATTTTGCATTCTATTAAACGTGCGCCGTGGCAGATGATACCCCTAGTTTTGGGTATGTTCGTAATAGTTTTGTCCCTTGTAAATACCGGGGCAACGGCTAAAATAAGCAGTTTTATAGGTGAAAGTTTTCCGATAATCAAATACGGTGTACTTTCAACGCTGTTTTCAAACCTTTTAAACAACATTCCAATGAGCGTTCTGTTTTCGTCGATTGCAGGCGAAATTGCTAATCCTGCCGCTATGGAAATGGCAATGTACAGTACTGTAATAGGTTCCAACGTCGGTGCCTTTTTGACGCCTTTGGGTGCGCTTGCGGGGCTTATGTTTACTTCCATCGTAAGACGATATTACAGCGATTTCGGCTTTAAAAAATTTGTAAAATACGGCGCCGTCGTTGCTGTCGTTTCCCTCGTTTTCGGGCTTATAGGCCTACGTTTGAGTTATTTCTTATTTTGATTTCACGGGTTTTCTTTTCATATTCCGTAAATTTCCGTAATAGTTTATAGTATAGGAAATCACTATATGAAAAGACTAACTTTAAAGGGTACGAGAGTCCTTGCCGGCTCAGTGTGCCTTGTACTTATTGTCCTTTTAGCGCTTTTTTGCTTTTTGCCCGACCGTGCCGTTTCCATCGTCAGCGGGGAATCCTATGCGCCCATATACAAGGGGAGCGAGGAAAAACCGCAGGTTGCGCTTATGTTTAACGTCTACGAAAACACGGAGGTCGTAAACGGCATATTGGATACGCTAGATAGTTACGGCGTAAAGGCCACCTTTTTTGTCGGAGGATGCTGGGCGGACGATAACAACGAAACTTTGCTTCGAATTTTAAATGACGGGCACTCTCTCGGCAATCACGGTTACTTTCACAAGAACCATAAAAAGCTAAACGAGGCGGAAAATACTTCGGAGATAGCAAACAATCACAGCCTTGTTTTAGCGGTTACGGGACATAATATGACCCTATTTGCACCGCCATCCGGAGCGTATTCAAAAACCACCTTGCTCGTCGCCGAAAAGTTGGGCTATAAGACGATTATGTGGTCAAAAGACACCATTGATTGGCGGGATGCGGACGTAAATTTAGTTGTAAAACGTGCGACTGCGGTGCAGAACGGAGACTTCATTTTGATGCATCCGAAATCGCACACTTTAAAGGCGCTTCCGACAATACTTGATTTTTATAAGGAGAAAGGCATCACCCCCGTTACGGTTGATGCACTGATTTCAGATGCTTAAAATTTTTACGTTAGATAATGGAATAAGAGTAGTAATAAACAAACTAAGCGGAGTTTTTTCCGTGTCCTTCGGTATTTTCGTAGGCGCCGGCAGTGCGTACGAAACGCCTGAAGAAAACGGAATTTCCCACTTTATCGAACACGTTACCTTTAAAGGTACGGGAAAGCGTTCGAGTTTCGACATTTCCAACGACGCCGAAATGATAGGTGCGGATATCAACGCTTACACGACGAGGAATTTAACCTGCTATTATATAAAATCCACCGCTTACCATACGGCGGAATCCTTTGAAATTTTGTCCGACGTTTTTCTTAATTCCGTGTACTTAGAAGAGGAACTCGAAAAGGAAAAAAGCGTTATCGTGCAGGAAATCAATATGTACGACGACACTCCCGACGATTTGTGTGCAGACCTTCTTACCGAGGCCTATTTCGGAAAGACCGGTTACGGCGCACGCATATTAGGCACTCAAAAAAGGGTGGAATCCTTTTCTCGCGAGGACGTTTTCAATTATAAAAAGAAATATTACACTACCGACAATATTGTAATTTCGGTGTGCGGCTTAGTTGAAGAAGAAGAGGTTTTAACGCTTGTCAACCGCTATTTCGGTGGTATACCCAAAAGCACGTGTGCAAAAAAGCCTCAAATTAATAGGGAAAATCTTTGTAACAGCGTGGCAAAAAACAAGGATATTTCCCAAGCGCATATATGTTTGGGCTTTCCTGCGGTAGGGCTTTCCGACCAAGACGTGGACGCATTTAACATTGCGATTTACGTTCTCGGCGGGGGAATGAGCAGTCGGCTTTTTCAGGCCGTTCGTGAAAAGTTGGGGCTTTGTTACAGCGTGTATTCTTATATGACTGCTTACGTGGACTGTGGCTATGCTATGATTTACGCAGGCGTTGATAAGGATAAAATACTTCCCGCATACGAGGCGATAATTAACGAAACGGAAAAATTAAATGCGGAAAAAATTACCGAAGAAGAATTTAAACGAAGCAGTGAGCAAATGAAGTCAAGCCTTGTTTTTGCACAGGAAAGTGTGTCTTCGCAGATGCAGATTCACGGAAAAAGACTGCTGCTACTTGGCAGTTGTCTTGATTTTTCAGAGCGGTTCGATAAATTAAGTAAACTTACGAAAAATGACGTTAACGGACTTATAGGCCGACTTTTCGACGTAAAATGCCTTTCAAAATCCGTTGTCGGAAAGAAGGTTAAACCCTTATAATTTTTAAAATTTCCATAAAAATGTTTTTTGCGGTATTTGCTTGACTTTTCGGAAAATTTTTAATATAATTTTTTAAGATAAACAAAAACTTGGTTAGGTTTTTACCTATCGGTAGACTATATGAATATTGTAGAACTTTCGGAAAAAAATATTTCAGAAGCAAAAAGCTTGTTCGTTTTGG
>CATZIC010000060.1 GCA_958419945.1 uncultured Clostridia bacterium
AAGGGGAGTTGCATACTCCACTTTCACCATTTTACATATAAAATCCAACCAAATAGCGGAACTTATCGAGTACGATAACCCCAAAACCATAATGCTTAGGGACGGATTAAATTACGATTACCCACGCACGGAAACCATTATAGGCGGCAAAAAAATATACCGCTCCGAGATAGAACTTCAGGTTGACGACACCTTCGTTTTAATGAGCGACGGCTGCCCCCACGCAGGCATCGGCACAGCGTTCAATTTCGGTTGGAAGCATAGCGATATCGTTTCCTTTATGGAAGCCATAAACGCAGGCGGCTACACCGCAAAAACTTTGGCAACTATGCTTGTGGACGAATGTAACAAACTTTACGGCAACCGCCCCGGCGACGACGCTACCGCAGCTGTGGTGAAAATAAGAAAACGTGTTCCTATGAACATACTTTTCGGCCCGCCGTCAAACAGAGACGACTGCACGCGCATGATGAGTTTGTTCTTTTCTAAAGAAGGAAAACACATCGTTTGCGGAGGAACAACGTCGACGATAGCATCGAAATATCTCGGTAAGCCCTTAAAAGCAAGCCTTAAATTCGAGCGTTCCGACGTTCCGCCCATTGCGGAAATCGAGGGCGTGGACTTGGTAACCGAAGGGGTTATCACCGTCAATAAGGTTTTGACCTACGCAAAAGACTATCTTGCGGACAATAGCTCCTACGAGCAGTGGGGCTTCAAACGGGACGGCGCGTCGCTAATTTGCAGACTACTTTTCGAGGAAGCAACCGATATTAACTTTTACGTTGGCAGGGCAGTAAACCCCGCTCACCAAAACCCCGATCTTCCTATCAATTTCAACATAAAAATGAACCTTGTCGAGGAACTTTCCCAATGCCTTTTAAAAATGGGCAAGCGTGTCAAGGTAAGTTATTTTTAGAGGTAAAAAATGCGTAAATTCGATACAAAAGTTCAACATCTTAAATATAAGGTATTGCGTGAGGTCGCCAGACTTGCTTGGAAGGACCAACTTTTCGACCACATTTTAGACATCCCCGAAATCATCGTTCCCGGTCCCGTTCCCACCATGCGTTGCTGCATATATAAGGAAAGGGCAATCGTAAACGAAAGGGTTAAACTTGCCATGGGCGGAGACAAGGAAAACAAAAACGTTATTCAGGTTATCAAAATTGCCTGCGACGAATGTCCTGTCGGCGGCTACGAGGTTACAAACGCCTGCCGTGGCTGTCTTGCACACCGCTGCGAGGACGTTTGCCGTTTCGGCGCAATTTCCTTCGACGAAAATCACGTCGCTCATATCGACAAGTCAAAGTGTAAGGAATGCGGCGCCTGCTCCAAGGTTTGCCCGTATACCGCAATCGTCGGAAGAAAGCGTCCTTGTCAAGTGGCGTGCAAAATAAAAGCCATTTCCATGGACGAAAACAAAGCGGCGAAAATCGACAACGAAAAATGCATTTCCTGCGGGGCGTGCGTTTATCAATGTCCTTTCGGTGCAATTATGGATAAATCCTATATCGTAAACGTTATAGAACTTCTTAAAAAGGCGAAAGAAAGCAAGGATTACAGAATGTACGCCGTGGTAGCGCCGTCAATTTCAAGCCAGTTTACCTACGCCAAGTTAGGGCAGGTTATATCGGGGCTTAAACTTATGGGCTTCCACACGGTAATAGAGGCGGCTCTCGGTGCGGATATGGTTGCCGAAGCGGAATCTCGTGAACTTTCCGAAAAAGGTTTTCTTACAAGTTCCTGCTGCCCTGCGTTCGTAACCTACGTAAAAACCGCTTTCCCCGACCTTATACCCTTTATTTCCCACAATCCGTCGCCAATGACGACCATTGCAAAATACATAAAGAGTATCGATAATAAGGCGAAAGTGGTGTTTATAGGTCCTTGTACGGCTAAAAAGTCGGAAGCGCAGCACGACGACGTAAAACCTTACGTTGACGGCGTTCTTACCTTTGAAGAACTTCAGGCCCTTTTTGACAGTCTTGACGAGGATATTACAACCCTTCCCGAAGACGTTTTGGATAACGCTTCATACTTTGGTAGAATATTCGCAAGGTCGGGCGGTCTTTCGGATGCGGTTAACCAGGCGCTAAAAGAACAAAATATAGATTTTGAGGCAAAACCCTGCGTTTGCGACGGCATAGAAGCCTGCAAAATCGCACTTTTGAAGAAGAGTAAAAACCTTCTTGATGCAAACTTTATCGAGGGTATGGCGTGTATCGGCGGCTGCATAGGCGGCGCGGGTTGTCTTACTCACGGCGAAAAGAACAAAGCCGAAGTAGATAAGTACGGCAGAGAGGCTTACGAAAAGACCATTTTGGACGCAACGTCCGTAACGAAACAATTTTAATATTTCGATTTAATTTTTATAGAAATTTATCGGAATTTGTCAAAAAAGAAATTTTTTTGTCCGTATCGATTTTGAAAATAATTGACAAATTCCCTCGATTTTGCTAATATAATACTGTTGAACAGCAAGTTGTGGCGTAGAATTCTGACAAAATTCTACGCCGCTTTTATGTCCTTCGCAGGTTTCAGACGTTCTTTACTCGGACAAAGACGAATCTTATTTGTCGGAGTATTTTATGGAAAATTCTAAGATTCAGTCCAATGAGTTTCTCGGAACCGGAAAAGTAAAAAATCTATTGCTAAAGTTTTCGGTTCCATGTGTTTTAAGTCTTATCATACAGGCTCTTTATAACCTTGTCGATCAGATATACATCGGTCATTCCCCCGAACTCGGCGCTATCGGTAATGCCGCAACGGGAATAGTGTATCCGCTTACGGTAATTGCGCTTGGTATCGGGCTATGGCTCGGCGACGGTGCAGCCGCCTGTATGAGTATAAATCAAGGCAGAAACAATGCTCAGGGTTCGTCTAAAAGCGTCGGAACGGCTTTTACCATAGGAACGCTTTCAGGTATTTTGATGACAATACTTGTTTTGTGCCTGAAAACGCCCATTTTGCAGGCAATCGGCGGTAGCGGCGTCGTGCTTGATGCGGCGGTGGAATATTCCGTCTTTATAAGTATCGGCTTTACTTTCTTTATCTTAGCGTGTGTCCTAAACCCCATTATCCGTGCCGACGGTAGCCCGAAATACGCAATGTTGGCAATGGCTGTGGGAGCGGTTTTGAATATCATTCTCGATCCGATTTTTATCTATGCTTGCGGCATGGGTATGACGGGTGCGGCGCTTGCTACTTTTTTAGGGCAGACGTTAACTTTTGCGATGCATTTTATATATCTGTTTCGCAGTAAAACTTTCCGTGTAAACATAAAGGATTTTATCCCATCGTGCAAGCATATCGGAGAATTATTAAAATTCGGAATATCAAGTTTTTTAACCCAAATCGCAATCGTCATAATCTCGATAGTAAACAATATATTGCTTGGTATTTACAGCGCGTCAAGCGGTTATGATATTATGGTTACGCAGGGCGTTATAACCCTTGCGTTTAAGGTGTTCGGAATCGTTGTTTCGATTATCGTGGGCATCGCATCGGGCGGTCAGCCGATCGTCGGGTACAATTACGGTGCAAAAAAATACGACCGTGTAAAACAAACCTATAAGTTTATCTTGATAGCGACGGTAATTGTCGGTATAATTGCAACGATATTGTTTGAAGCGTGTCCTACGCTTTTCTTGCTGATTTTCGGCGACGGCGGTAGTTCGGTTGATAAGACGATGTACAGTAATTTTACCGCTTTGACTTTCAGAATCTATCTTGGATTTATTCTTTTAACTTGCGTTACAAAAGTTACGGCAATATTTATGCAATCTATCGGTAAACCTGTAAAAGCGGCTGTTATTTCTATGGGGCGTGACGTTGTTTTTCTTGTTCCGCCCGCAATACTGATGTGCGTTTTCGGCGGCGTTGATTTACTTTTGTGGAGCGCACCTATTGCAGACGTTCTTGCCTTCATATTATCTGCCGTTTTAGTTGTATCGGAACTTAAAAGAATGCCTGAACAAGAAAACCGTTCGGAGGAAGAAATCGATAATTCGATTGCTTCGTCGGTTTCGGGAAGAATTATAACGATTGCCCGTGAACATGGAACAAAAGGCAGAGCAATAGGTGAAGCCGTTGCGAAAAAATTAGGTATTCCGTTTTACGATAAGACTATAACGGCACTCGTAGCGGAACAATCGGGCTTAGCAAAGGAATTTGTCGAATCGATAAACGAAGGTGAAATAAACTTAGCTCAAAGCTTGTATATTGGGCTTGAACCGTCATCGCAAGCAGCTCTTGCACAAAACAAAGTTTTAAACGCAATCGCACAAAATGGCGCCTGCGTAATAGTTGGACGGTGCGCCGATTACGTTTTAAAAGAATTTAAGCCTTTAAAAGTGTTTATATGTGCGCCGAAAGAATACAGGATAAAGAAAATTTCCGAAATGTACGGCGACAACGAAATACAAGCCGCACATAATATAGAAAAATCCGATAAACGGCGTGCCGCATATTACAATATGATCACGTCGCAGGAATGGGGCATGGCAAGCAATTACGACCTTTCTATAAATTCGGATATAGGCGTTCAGGCTTCGGCAAATTTAATTGTAGAATACTTAAAATCAAGCGAAAAATAAAATTTATCGGAATTTGTCAAAAAAGGAAAGGTTTTTAGGTAAACCTTTCTTTTTTACTATAAAAATTTTAAAAACACTTGCAAAAAGGGAAAAAGTGTTATAAAATTAAATAAAGAATTTGTGCAAGTTGCACAAAAAGGTTTTAGGTGAAAAATGAAACGATTATCCGCAATACTTAATTCCGTAACCTTACGTACCGGAATAGAAATAACAGCCTTTTCCGATAATATGAAGTACGTGATAACCCACAACGATACTCCGCCGGTTATGCCTAACCGCACGGATTTTTCACAAATATATTCCTCGCAAAAGCAAAACAGAACCTTTTTTAGGTTCCGCTTTTCAGGCGTTAATTTTACGGGAAGCATCGTGGGTGCTGATAAATCGGTCGAAAATTACGCCTATTTGATTACTTCGCTTATCGAAAATTACAAAGACGAAACAGACGGTTTAGAGGCTAAGGAAATAGTTCGGAGAATGGTTCTCGGCGAAATTTCTTCTAGTAGCCTACAAAGTTTTATGGAAGAAAACGGTATTATAGGCGGAGATTGTTTTTGTTTGGCAATTTCCACGGACAAGCACGGCTACGAGGCGGTTAAAAACTGTTTAACCGCAAAACGACAGGACAGTAACTTAGTTGCGGAAATAGACGATACGACGCTTGCCTATATAAAAATCGTTGATAAAGAAGTGGAAAAGCCTTCCGCAAAGGACTTTGCACAAAGCCTATATAAAGAGATCTTACATGCGACGGGCCTGAAAGTCGTAATAGGGGTCGGCACCTATAAAGAAGGGCTTTATAAAGCGGATATTTCCTTTAAAGAGGCGATGGCTGCAATGAAAATGAACGGCTTTTTGTGCAACAATTCTTCGATTCGTACCTTTAATGACTTTATGGTCGTAAGGCTTTTAGAGGACGTGCCCAAATACAGGCTAAAGGAACTGAGCGCAAGCCTTTTAAGCGAAGAAGCAAAAGCCCTTTTTGCCGACGAAGAGATGGTTCGTACCGCTGAAGTCTTTTTCGAAAACAACCTTAATATGAGCGAGGCAAGCCGTGAACTTTACACCCACCGCAACACGCTTTCCTACCGCCTTGATAAAATAAAGCGTGCAACAAATCTCGATATAAGAAGATTTTCCGACGCCCTAACCTTCAGAATCCTTTCCGTTATCAAAAAAATCACCGATTAAGCCTTTCGGCAAAAATACTCGATAACGGGCTTATAGCCCCACTTTTTATAGATTTAAGGAGATATTATGAACAAAAAGGTCAAAATTGCGCTTATTTCGGTATGCTGTGTAATTGTTGCGGCAGGGGTTTTCGTTGCAGGCTTTTTTACAGGCAGAAGCGCGCTCGATAAGGATGTAGCAACCCTTAATTACATTATTACAATGTATAAAAGGTATTACTACGAGGAAACCGACGATATTATAGGTCTTGTGGAAGGCGTACTTTTTGACAAGTATTCCGACTATTACACTAAGGAAGAATACGACGTAATAAAAAAGACCGCTATGGGTCGGCGTGAAGGCGTCGGATTTTCTTATAATTCCCAAACCAACGTCATAACTCAGGTTATCGGTAACTCTCCTGCAAAAAAAGCAGGGGTTAAAGAGGGGGGTAAGATTATCGGCGCAGGTTTAACGGAAACTACGATTAAAAGTACCGACGACCACACGGTAGACGAACTGCTTTCCGAAATCCCCATAAATACCGATTTTATTTTCAGAGTGGATTATAGCGGAAAAATCGTAGACCATATTGTGTCTAAAAGAGAGTACGTTCAGACGTTTGTGTCCTATTACGACGAAACGGGTGAGTACGGCTTTACCGACCAAAGCGGTAAAATGAGTTTCGAAAGAATTTCCGACAACGTAGATTTTCCGATGGACGGCAAAAATAAAACCGCCTTCCTGAGATACTCCGGTTTTAACGGTTTATCTAAAGGGATAGACGGCTCGGCCACACAGTTTAAAATGGCGTTAGATCGTTTCCGTGATACTCAAAAAACCTGCCTTATATTGGATTTACGCAATAACGGCGGCGGATATATGAACATTTTGGAATCCATTGCTTCCCACCTTATCTGTCAAAGCGACGGAAGCGTAAACCTTATTTCCTACGCAGAATACAAAGACGGAAAACGGAGCGAATTCTACAGCACGGGCGTGGATTACGGTCGGTATAACTTTGAAAAAATAGTTATTCTTGCAAACCAAAACAGCGCTTCCGCATCGGAGGCTTTAATGGGCGCGGTCCTCGATTACGACCAAAATAAAATAGTAAACGTAATTTTGGAAGGTTCTTTATTAAACGGCGAAACCGTTTACAAAAGTTACGGCAAGGGGATAATGCAGTCAACCTATACTAGGATCACGGGCGAAGCAATAAAACTTACAACGGCAAAAATCTTTTGGCCGAAAAGCGGCATATCCATACACGGCGTAGGCTTAACGCCAACGCTTGACGAAAGGATTTTGCCCGAGTCCGAAAAGGGCGCATATTACGACGCACTGTCGCTCTGTAAATAGGCGTTTAAAGAATAACAGATATCGTTATCCGCAAACGAATTCATTTCGTTTGCGGTATTATTTTGCTCAAAAGTCGGGCTATAGGTCGGTTTTTCAATGGATTCCGAACTATTTACGGCGCTATCCGAACCGCGAAGTCTTGACGATAACAAGAAAGATAGAAATATAGGCAATAAATAAGGCAGTGCCTCTTTAAAGGAAATTTCGCCTTTAAATAGCGGCGGTAAAACCTTAATTAAAGAACATAGCGTTTTAGCGTTTATATTAAGTATGGCGGCGACGGGGGATAAAGTTTCCTCGTCAACGTCCTGCAAAAAGTCGAACGCACCGCCGGAAAACATCTCCCTTATCCAGGAAAAAATTCGGTTAAAATCCATAATTGTAACTTCTCTTTAACATTATATGCTTTTCATGACATAAAATATTTACGGGGAGTAGAATATTTGAAATTTTCAGATTACAAAAATAATACAAACGATAGTAATAAAAGCAGCAAAAAAATGGACAAAAATGCGGAAAGACTTTTGCGTAATTTTGTAAAAGATTACGAAGGGAAAAGTCAGTCCGACGTAATGGCGGAAATTATAAAAGTTGCCGAAAAAAACCGTCGTGAAGGAAAACTCAGCGATGCCGATTTAGACAACTTCGCCAATATGCTCCGTCCGATGCTTGATAGAAATCAACTACAAGAACTTGAAACCATTATTTCAAGGCTCAAGGCACAGTGATATAGCGTCGGGCAAAATGTTTAAAAAATAGTCTATCTCCGCTTCGGTGTTAAAAGGGGACAAAGATAGGCGTATAAGCCCGTTATCGTCGGTTTTTAAGTGTTTATGTATGAGCGGTGCGCAGTGGAATCCGCCCCGCACCGCAATTTTGTAAACCCTTCCCAAAACCTCCGCCAAAGCTTGCGACGGGCAGTTTTCAGCCTCGAACGCTACTATGCCGAAAACGTTTTTTTCGGAGTAAATTTTTATGCCTTTTAACGCTAAAAGTCCGCCTATAAGCCGATTAGTAAGGTAAAATAGCCTTTCGTTATGATACTCTAGGTTGTCGAACGCGTATTTTGCGCCGTAGAAAAGGGAAACTATCGCAGGGTAATTTAAAGTGCCTGCTTCAAGCTTTTCGGGATAGGTATAGGGGACGGGGCTGAAGGTTTCGCTTCCGCTTCCGCCGAAGTTTATGGGCCGAAGATCGAAGTTTCTGTTTAGCGCAAGCACGCCTATTCCCTGAAAGGAATATAGCCCTTTATGCCCCGCAAGAGAAAGTGCGGAAATATTATCTTTTTCCATATCGAATTTTACATGTCCGCCCGCCTGCGCTCCGTCCACGAAAAAGGGGATTCGCCCTTTAAGTGCACGCCCAACGCCTTTAAAATCGTTTTTGTAGCCCGTAACGTTGGAAACGGCGTTCATAATAACAAATGCCGTTTTATCGGTTACAAGATTTAACACGCTTTCGGCGCTTACTCCGCCGCTACGTTCGGGCAGGGCAAACTTTATTGTCAGGTTTTTGTCTTTCGCAAGTTTGTATAGGGGCCTTAAAACGCTGTTATGTTCGGTTACCGTGGTAACGATTTCGGTACCGGAAATATCACAGCCTAAGATGGTAAAGTTTAGCGCTTGCGTGCAGTTTGCAGTAAAGATAAGTCGGCCTATATGCCCGTTATTAAGGTTTTTTGACAAATATTTTCTTAAATTATAAACAAATTCTTCCGCCAAAACGGCTGTTTCGTAACTTCCCCGTCCGACGTTTATCTGGTAGTCGTATAAAAGGTCTTTAACCTTTTCTTTAACAATGTCCGGTTTAAATCCGCCCGTTGCGGCGTTGTCGAAATATATCATATTAAATTATATTTTTTACTATTATTAAAAATTCGTAACAAAGGTCAAAATGATTAAATGTATTGCAGTTTTCAGGTCTAAAACAGATCTTTTCACGTTTATAAACACGTTAAAATATAACGGCGCATCGGTTGAAACGGTCGCAACACCCAAAGAAGCACGCATCGGCTGCGGTCTTTCCGCCAAGTTTGACGAAAGGTTTTTTCCGCTTGCCTTAAGAATAATCAAGGAAGGCGGTTTTGCGGGGTTTTACGGAATTTACAAGGTAAAAAAGATAGAAGGCAGAATTTCCACATTGCGTGTTTACCCTTAATTTGCCGTTAAATAGCCGTTAAAAGCGCTAATAAAAAAATTACTTACTTAATTTAATTGTAAATTGCCTGAAATTATGTTAAAATAATTTAAAGGTAAATTATGGACAAGCAGACTGCGGATAAAATAGTTGATATATTAAGTAAAACTTACCCGGACGCCGAAACCGCGCTTGAGTTCGAAAATAATTACGAACTTTTGGTTGCGGTAATTTTGTCGGCGCAATGTACGGACAAGCGGGTAAATATAGTTACCAAAGAACTTTTCAAAAACTATAATACCCCCGAAAAAATGCTTTCGCTTTCTCAAGAAGAGTTGGAAGGTTACATACATAGCTGCGGTTTTTACCGTGCCAAAGCAAAGCATATTTTGGAAGCAAGCCGTGATATTATGGAAAAGTTCGGCGGCGAAGTTCCTTCCACCGTTGAAGAGTTGCAGACTTTGGCAGGGGTCGGAAGAAAAACCGCAAACGTTGTTTTTTCGGTTGGTTTTAACGGACAAGCCATAGCTGTAGACACCCACGTTTTCAGGGTTTCGCATAGGCTTGGTTTAAGCGATGCAAAAGATCCGTTACATACTGAATTGCAACTTAACGGGCTTATAGACCGACGTTTGTGGCGGCATGCCCATCATTTTCTGATAAACCACGGGCGGGAAGTTTGCCACGCAAGAAAGCCCGACTGCGAAAATTGCAGTCTAAATTCTTTGTGCAAGTTTTACAAAGATTCCCAAAAATAAATATGTGGGGTTAAATTATGTTTGTTGATAAGGAAAATATAATCATAAAAGCAGGCAACGGCGGCGACGGCGCCACGTCGTTTATTCACTATAAGGGCGTAACCAACGGCGGCCCCGACGGCGGAGACGGCGGAGATGGCGGCGACGTCTATTTTGTCGGCGACAAAAGAAAGTCCAGCCTTATAGATTTTTACTACAAAAAGAAGTATTTTGCGGGTAACGGCACAAAGGGCGGCCCTAAAAAATGCTACGGCAAAAAGGGCGAGGATTTGGAAATTTTCGTACCCCTCGGCACGGTTATAAAGGATAAAAGCACGGGCAAAATCGTTTGCGATATTTTTTACGACGGCGAAAGAAAACGTGTTTTGGAAGGCGGCAAGGGCGGTAAGGGTAACGTTAAGTTTTGTACTTCCACACGCCACGCCCCGCATTTTTCCCAAAAAGGGGTTATGACCGAACCCGTAAGGCTAACTTTGGAACTTAAAACGATAGCCGACGTTGGTCTTTTGGGATTTCCGAGCGTCGGAAAGTCCACACTTTTATCCAAAATTTCAGGCGCTAAACCCAAAATCGCAGCCTATCATTTTACAACCCTTTCACCGAATCTCGGCGTGGTAAACCATTACGACGATAACTTTGTGGTCGCCGATATCCCCGGACTTATCGAGGGCGCAAGCAAAGGCGCGGGCCTTGGCCATGAATTTTTGCGCCATATCGAAAGAACGAGAATGCTTGTGCATATCGTTGATATTTCCGGCATGGAAGGAAGGGACCCCATTGAAGATTTCAAAAAACTCAATGACGAGCTTAAAGCCTACGACGAGGAAGTTGCTAATCTTCTTCAGATAGTTGCGCTTAATAAAACCGATGTTTTCGGAGCAGAGGAAAATTGTCAAAAGTTTATAAAGAAGTTCGGTAAAAAGTACAAGATTTTCCCGATTTCCGCAATTTCCGGCGAGGGGCTTGAAGATCTTTTGGACGAGGTTTATAACACGCTTAAAACGCTGCCGCCCGTAAAACCATTGGAATACGAAGAATTCGTTTACGAAAGAAAGGACGAAAACACCTTTGAAATCGAACGTGACGAGGACGGCGCATACGTCGTTATAGGTCCGCTTGTTGATCTTCTTACGAGAAACGTCGTTTTAAACGATATGGATTCCCTTTCGTACATGCAAAAAACATTGCGTGATAAAGGGGTTTTTAAAGCCCTTAAAAATTTGGGCGTAAAGGACGGCGATACCGTCGTCATCGGTGAAGTAGAATTTGATTATTTAGACTAAGTAAGAGGTTTTTTTGATATGAATTTCACATCTAAGCAAAGAAGTAATTTAAGAAGCATGGCGCAAAACATTACGCCCATTACGCAGATAGGAAAGGGCGGAATTTCCGATACTTTAATCGAAACGGTAATAAAGGCGCTCGATAAAAGGGAACTCGTCAAACTTTCCGTCCTCGATAATGCAGAAGACACCGCCGAATCTTTTGCTATTGAACTTTCCGAAAAAACAGGTTCCGACGTCGTTTGCGTAATCGGAAGAAAAATCGTCCTCTACAGAAGAAGCGAAAAACCCGGCGTAACTCATATCGAGTTTTAGTGAATTTTTAATATTCAGAAAACGTTTCGCAGATTTAAATACGCACCCCAAAAGTTTGCTTAACTTTTGGGGTGCGTATTTTATCATTAGAAATCCACCGACTGTGCGGGCGGTGGCTGAATTTATAAAAGTATAAACTATATACTAACAAGCGTATTATTTAAAAAGAAAAAGGCAAATAAACCCGATAGGGTATAATGCGTATAAAATGCTTGACAAATAGCCCGAAAGGATATAGAATAGTAATATGAATAATATAAGCGAGTTTGTAAAACAAAATAGAAAGGCGTTAGGACTTACGCAAGAAGAATTTGCAATGCAAGCAGGAGTGGGGCTTCGCTTTGTTCGTGAATTAGAACAAGGCAAGAAAACGTTGCGTATGGATAAAGTCAATCAAGCGTTGGCTGTTTTCGGCGCACAAATATCTGTTGATAGATTAAATAACGACTAGTGACCAAGAAACCGTCTATATATTTAGCCGAAGACGATTTGTTGCGACTTATGTTTTTCAATTGTTCTACGGAATACGGTGCAAATTTGAATAGAAAAATATCTGCTGAGAACAATGCTTGTAGTGGCAGTTATCAGAATATTAATCAAAATCCGTAATCATGACAAAAAGTTGAAAACGATAAATCCTACAACTAAATAAAATAATTATGTATTTTTGATATTATCAATGAAAGCCTAATATCAAATTTCTATATAACACTTAAACTGGATGACGGTGAAAGCCAAACGATGACAAATTGTACTTAAAAGGAAAAACTATGAATATTTTTGAAGAATCAATCTTAAAATCAGATAAAGTAATATGCGATAATATTGATAAAAAAGATGCCTTGGGTATAGATTTACTTACCCAAAATATTGTTGCGCATTTAAGAAATTTTGTTGAAGCTATTGCGCGTTTTTTGTGTAGTCATGAACAAAATAT
>CATZIC010000061.1 GCA_958419945.1 uncultured Clostridia bacterium
AGAAAGAACCAATAAGCCTCCTATTAAAGACTAAATAATTACCGATATAGTTAATTAGTTATAGTCTACTCTGCGGCGTACCGAAATCGGTACGCCGTAATTTTTGGATTTTATAAAATTCTGCTGTTTATCTTGACTTTTTTCTTTATTTAAAGTATAATTATTTATAATAAATCACGGTGGTAAACTATGTACAAAATGCTCATCGTCGACGACGAATACTTGGTAAGAGTCGGCATATCCGAAACGATTGAATGGAACAAATACGGCATAGAAATCGTCGGTACGGCGGTAAACGGACAGGACGGTCTTGATAAAATAGACCAATACGTGCCCGATATAATAATCAGCGATATAAAAATGCCCGTGCTCGACGGCATGGGGCTTGTAAGCGCATTATACGACAAAAATTACGACGGTATAATCATTATGCTTTCGGGGTATAACGAATTTGAATACGCCAAAACAACGCTTGAAAAGGGCGTTTTTAAGTATCTACTTAAGCCCATCGACAATGAAGAGCTTATTTCCGTCGTGGTATCGGCAAAAGAAAAATTGGAAAAACGCCGTAAAATGGATATGTACCTTTCGGATATCGACGTAGGGCTTCCCATAATAAAAAACAGCATAGCGGACTCGATATTCCACGGCGCCACGATAGACCAAAACTTTCTTGCAAAGATGGCGCTTTACGACATGCCGAGGATAGATAAAGGTGTGGTAATTTACTGCCGTGCGGACGAAGGCACCGCAGGAAACGACGCCGTGCGCGAAGAAAACCTTAAAAAATCCATCGAAATCGTGCGTGCTAACACTTTATCGATACTATCAAACCATAAAGTCATATATTCTCAGGCGGAAAAGCGTATCGCTTTTGCCACCGATTTTACTGACGTTGACGAACTTGAAAAGCGGCTTAATATAATGCTCAGAAGTTACGAAAAGCAATCCCCCGTACTGTTATCCGTGGGAATCAGCGCGGTATTTAACGGTTTAAACGAAATCCCCTCCGCTTTCGGAACCGCAAAATTCATTGCCGCAAACAAACTTTACAACGTAAACAGCGTTTACGTCGAAGATAACGCCAACAAAAATTCCAAACTGTACCGCCGCCACATCGTGGACGCTTTGCAGTTTATAGCCGAGCATTACGGTGACAACGACCTGAAAATAAAAACGGTTGCGGACGCACTTTACGTGTCGGAAAGTTACCTTATGCACCTATTTAAAGACGAACTCGGCAAAACCTTCAACACCTGTCTCACGGAATACCGCATTATGACGGCAAAACGCCTTTTATTGGAGCAAACCTACCGTGTTTACGAAATTGCGGAAATGGTGGGCTACGTGGATATGAAATATTTCGGGCAGGTTTTCAGAAAATCCGAGGGCTTGACCCCAAGCGAATACGTGAGAAAGCACAATGAAAAAAAATCTTAGTAAAAAATTCGCCTTAATCTTCACGTCGGCTTTGGGCGTTCTGCTTATTGTAACCCTCGTGTTCGTGCAGATAACCGCCGAAGTCTTTGCGGAAGGCTATATCGAGGATGACGTTAAAAACAGCCATAAATCGGTAAACAGAGATATCTGCGACCTTTTGGACGAGGCCGTCTACGGCTATACGAGGCTTACCGCCACCAACCCGACCAATTACGAGGCAAACGAAGTCCTTTTCGATAACGAAAAGATCTACGAGGAAAGAAAAGAGGCTTTTTTATCGGTAGTATCGTCCGCTTCCCTCTCTAAAGACTACCTAAGCGTTGTAATGTGTATAGGCGATTCGGTGTTTTCTATTTCTGACGATTACGCCCTTCCCGACAAGAATTTTGCAAACCTTCTTACCACAAGCCGCGCGTCTCTTCTATACAACGCCGATACAGCAAGATACGATTATATCGAGGTGGGAAGACATATGCAAAAAACCCTTTACGGGGCTGAAGGCTACGTGGTATTCTACCTCGATTGCGCCGTTTTAACGGACTCCTGCCTCGGCGCCAAACAATTCGCCGACGCAATGACTTCCTGCTTTATAGTGGACGAAAACCACCAAATTATAGGTAAATCGGACGGAGCGGACGTCGGCAAAGCCATTTTCGAAACTTCCTCTTTCCCCCTTAAAGAAAGCATAATAAAGGAAAAAATCGACGGCAAAAACAGCATCGTAGCCATAACCGAGGTTTCAGATAACTACGGCTTTTCCTGGTACGTAATATCGGTTTCAGACGAGGCGGAACTCAAAAAGGGTTATAACACTTTGACCTATATTCTGCTTGCGGTCGGGGCTATTTGTTTTATCGTGGTGCTTTTGATTGCCTTTAAAGTCTCAAAAACCACCACCGCGCCCGTAAATAAACTTTCCAAAAAAATATCCTCGGTGGACCTAAAAAACCGCAGCGGCATATTCGAAATGGGCAAAGAGGGCGACGAGATTTACGAGCTTGAAAAAAGTTACGACGACATGCTAAACAGGATTTTCTCCCTTATGGACGAAAATAAGGAAAACATGGAAACACAGCGTAAACTTGAAATCGACGCCCTTCAAATGCAGATAAACCCCCATTTTTTATATAACACCCTCGACGCAATAGCCTGGATGGCTAAAATCAAAAAGCAGACGGAAATAGAAAAACTTACCATAAACCTTGCCAAATTTTTCAGGCTGAGTTTGCATAAGGGCGATAAATATATCTATCTTAAAGAGGAAGCCGAACTTGTCGGGCATTTTTTGGAAATAGAAAAAATAAGATTTCCCGACACAATTTCTTACGAGTGCAATATTCCCGAAGATATCGGAGAATATAAGGTACTGAAACTTATTCTGCAACCGATAGTCGAGAACTGCGCAAAGCACGCCTTTTACGGCAGAACGGAGGTCGGCGTTATAAAAATTACCGCAAAATCCTTCGGCGACGATATAGAAATCTACGTTGAAGACAACGGCTGCGGTTTCGTCGTTCCCGATGACTTTTTAACCCATAAAAATAACGATAAAAAAGGCGGCTACGGACTATATAACGTAAACGAAAGAATCCGCCTCGAATATGGCGAGGGCTACGGCTTAAAAGTTGAATCGAAAGTCGGCGTGGGAACTATCGTTACGGTAAAAATAAAGAAGAACATTTGATTTTTATGTTTATTAAACTTCGTTCACCCCTTGGCTCCTTTGTGCAAAGGGAGCTGGCTCGTAGAGCCTGAGGGATTGTCTGTCCGACGTAAGGTCGGACTTCTAAATACTAAAATCCTATCCACCGTCATTGCGAGGAGCGCAAGCTCCGTGGCAATCCAGACACCCAAGTTAATTTAGCGTCAGCACAGCTCCATACGTAGCAAAAGAAGCCATGCCTACTTTACCGTCATTGCGAGGTAATTTATCCCCCTCGTCATTGCGAGGAGCAAGGCTCCGTGGCAATCCAGACACCCAAGTTAATTTAGCGTCAGCCTGGCTCCTTTGTGTAAAAGGAGCTGTCGGCGTATGCCGACTGAGGGATTGTCGTTCCCACAAGGGAACTTCAATAATAATTAAAACCGCGCCCCATAATGACGAAA
This sequence comes from uncultured Clostridia bacterium, assembly GCA_958419945.1. Lineage (GTDB taxonomy): Bacteria > Bacillota > Clostridia > Christensenellales > Borkfalkiaceae > UBA4636. The sequence continues at coordinate 3,547 of CATZIC010000061.1, forward strand.
ACGATAAAATTAAGTAATTCTATTAGATTTTATGTTTATTAAACTTCGCAGAAAGATATTTAACAGCATATTTTTCGTGATACTCGGTTTCGTAATTTTGCTTACCGCAATTTCCTTTGCGATAATCGCAAAAAACCTTACCGATTCCCAAAAGTCAAGGACGGTTTCCAACGCCGAAAGCGGGGTAAGAAGCCTTTCCTTTTACTTTTCCACAGCCATGGGATTCGTGGAAAACAGCGCCAAAAATGCGGAGGTTATCGACGCACTTTCCGGAACGTCCGCAAGCGACGTAACCCCAAGATTAAACGAACTTTGCGACTATGCCGTAACAATCGACGGCGTAACCCTTTACGGCTATAACGGCTATACCGCCTACTCCGCCGGCGTAGGCGCCCCGCCGAGTTTGGAAAACTTAAAATCAGTGAAGGAAATAAACGATTTTATATTATCCGAAAGTAGCACTATCGTGTCCGTCCGAAACGTTGCCGTATGCGGAACCTATCATTCCAACCTATACCCCTCCGAAAAAGGCATAGTTTCCTGCATCTCGAAAGTTTACGACGGAAAAGCCGCCGTAGGTCTTATCGTTGCCGATATACTCCCTGAAAATTTATGTAAGGAAAGGCTTAATTCGGAAAGTTTCAATTCCAAAAGTACCACTTTTATTTTCGGCTCCGAACTCATAACCGACGACCAAAACTTTAAGGAATATTTCGAAAAAACAAAGCCTTTCGGAACGACAAAAGACGGAAAATATTACCTTGCCACAGCTAAATCTTCAAGCGGTTTTTCCGTCGCCGTGTTTGCGCCTAAAAACAGCTTTAAAAAACGCTTACTTATGCTATTTGCCGCATTTTGCCTTTTCGATACGGCGGTAATTTTGACAGGCGCCGCTTTTTCTCGCTTCGTTTCCGCAAAAGCCGTCAATCCCCTCGACAACCTCTATAACCGCATGACCTCGGTATGAAATGCGACTTCGTCGCAATGAAGGAATGAAGAATGAAGACGCTATTGCTAATGAAGAAATGGGCATAAGGATTTAAAGTAATTATTTGAAAAATCCCCTGCGGAAGTGATTGTCCTTCCTCTCGTCATTGCGAGGAGCGTAGCTCCGTGGCAATCCAGAAGCCCAAATCTGATTTTGCGCAGCTTGCCTCCTTTGTGCAAAGGGAGGACGTCAAAGCCCGCAGGGTTTTGACAGGTAGGATTGTCCGTCCGACGTAAGGTCGGACTTCTGAAATAATAAAATCCTTATTCCACAAAAAACCAGCTATGAGTTATATATCCACGCTTTTTACAACAAGGAATTTAAAGTAATTATTGAAGTTCCCTGCGGGAACGACAATCCTTCAGGCACTTACGTGCCAGCTCCCTTTGCACAAAGGCGCCAAAGCCAAAGGCAAAAAGCCGGGCTATAAGCCCGTTATCAAACAAAAACGAGCGATTCAAATCGAATCGCTCGTTTTAAGTTGTGTTTTAAAATGTTGCAACACTCATTCGGTAAAAGCTTTTGTCAAGTAGTCGCCGTGACCTTCTTTCTAATTTCTAATCTGTGGCCGTTACAATCCTTAACTACCGAACTAAGATCTACTACGCTGGAAGTGCCATCTGTTTGATATAGTGTAATCTCGTATGGGCCGTTTTCATCAATAAGGCTACTCCAAGCCCTGTATTCTGCTGAGATCATTGTATCTCTCAACTTTTCGCCATCAGTGAAAGTTAATTTTCCAGTGTCGGCGTCAGTAATAACGTCTTGTCTTTGAAGAAGCATAGTACATTCGCCCAATTTAAGCACTGCACTTGAATTACCTTTCCAAATGCCGTTAATAGTATCAGAGCGGCCTCCCATTGTTGCTCTTAAAACAGTTCCGCCTTGAACAGTAATACTTACTTTATCTAATCCTACGCCGCCGAAACTTTTGTTATTTTCCACGGCGATTCCGCACGCAACACCCATAATTTTGGGGGCAACGTCGGAAGCAGTCGGATTTTCTTTTCCGATTGTTACGGCTGCATAAGGTCCTACAGAAAATCCGTTTGTAGTATAACGTTGAGTCCTTCTTTCCGGCATATCTTCGAACGTGCCGCTGTATACAGTAGCCGTTGCAAGGCTAGTTTCACTACTGCCTGTAACAAATGCACCGCCGTTGAAGCCTTCGAAAAGTCCATCGTAAATAGTAAGATTTCCGCCGCCGCGCAACATAAAGCCGTAGTAGGAGCCGAGTCCGCTACCTGTAATATCATTATGCCCACTTTCGTGCTGTACCCATTCGGTATTTTTTCCTTTGAATATGCCGCTATATACGTCCGCTTTACCGCCGACAAGCAAAATTCCGTTGCCTTGTGCAGCATAGTAGGTGCCATGCTTTACTATTATATCTCCGGATTCTACCTTGATTCCCGGGCCGCCTGTTTCGGAAACAGCGTATTTCCAGTTATCATAACTTGGATTACCGTCAAGATAATCGTAAGAATTATCCGCTTTACGATACCTTTTTTGTCCGAAAGTTTCGATCGTTATAAGCTGATTATAGTCGCCGTTGTGATCGGTGTGAAGAACCTGATAGCCCTTTTGCGCTTCGTCGGTGTAGAAAGTATCGTCGCGTTTACCAAGGTGAACGTCTCCGCCCTTGACGGAAATTCCGCCGCCTGCGTTACTTAACGAAATGTCTGTTCGATTGGCATAGAAAACGTCATTTTCTCCATATTTATCCGCCGCTTTACCCGACGTTACGTGAGCGTGCCACAAATCAACTCTCGGCTGGTCGCTGCCTGTCAACTGTTCAACGTTGATAGCGCTACCCGCAAGCGGAATGTTGTACGGATCGTAAGCTGTTTGATTTTTGTTGTTTACGCCGTGGAAATCCACGGTGAGTTTGCCGTTACAAGTAACCGAACCGCCCTTAATGTTGATGCCGTTGGTACTGATCATATAATATGCATTGGTCTTATTGACGTCGGTAACGGACGGTATTGTAGCATCTGCATCGTCAATACGCTGATGAACGTTCTTTAGCTTCCAGGGCGTGGGTGCCGTAAGGTCGGTTTCGCTTCTTTCTCTTATGTTGCAGAAGATTGAAACGTCGGCCCCTTCGGCGACTGTCAAATTGTTTGTAGTCCCCGTTGTTCCGCCCGATACCATTGCGGTGGAAGTCATATAAATTGCCGAAGCGTTTATCGCTTGGAAATTGATCTTATTTTGGAAATTAAGTTGACCGTTGTTTATCACGATGCCTACGGAGTTGGTACGAACGTCGGCGTCGTGGATTGTTACCGTACCGTTTCGTATCGTCATTGTGGTCGTGGTGTATACGTTCGGGAAATTACCGCCTTGATCACGGTTGTCGATATTGGCGTTGCAGTTGTCCACCTCTACCTTAGAAGCGGTTCCGCCCATAGTAGTAGCATAAATACCACGCGAATATTGACTGCGCAAATTTAGATACATGCGCCCAACGTGTACTGTGCCGGATTTTGCTGCAATGCCGTAGTCGTCGGTACTGTTACAGTCGAGAATACGGTCGTAGTAGTTCACGAAATCAGGCGTTTGATAGTAGTCGTAATCGTGTTTATAAAGGTAGTTCCACTTTTTGTCCTTTTCCGTTGCGTCTTTGTTGATATAGCCGCCGTTTTGGTATCCAACCATACGTGTGCCTACGAACAAAGTGACTGTGGGAACTTTCTTTTTGTACTCTTCGGTCTGCTCGAAATTTTCATCCTTCGATGAATCGTACAGTCTTTCAATATTACCTTTTTCGGCAAAAATACCTGCCGTGTAGGAGCCGCCTAAAATCATACGCACTTTGCCAAGGCTTACCGTAGCGGTCGGGTCGTTAAGATAAACGCCCGCGCTCCACACCTTTTCACCGTGTTGCAAAGCTCCTGCATCCAACGTATTATTGCCCTCGTAGGCAACGTATTTTCCGTTTCCGTCGGGTCTGTCTTTATCGGGGATTTCGGTTAAGGCATAAAGATTATTATTAGGATCGTTACCTTTGTATCCGCTGCCGACGATAAATTGTCCAGCGTAAACGTTTATTTTCGTATCGGTGGCGAAAGTCGTCAGCTCCGCCGTCGCTGCCCTTTCTTCTACGTAAACCCCGTAGCAATTTGCCACGTGGTCGAGATAGAAAATCGTGTAGTTATCGATAGAAACACCCTTTGCTACCTCGCTTCCATCCGGGCCGTATACCGGTTGTTCACGCATTGGGTTGTACAAATCATTTTCACAACCGATATTGATTATTCCGCTGTTGGCGTAAATGCCCGTCGAGCGTTCCCCGCCCATAGAGAATATGGAAGAAACGACGTCGGTCGAATGACGGGTGGATTCGGCGTCCGTTGTGTCATAGGAATAAATTCCATAACTGTAATCGCCCGGCTGAATGAATACGCAATTCGTTACGTTGACGTTGCCGCCTTCACTCAATATACCGATATTGTTACCGCCTGTTACGCTATTCGTGCCGTCTGTTGTGCCAAACTGATAGTTTACGCCGGTAGAATCGATTCGGGCGTTTGCGCCGCACTCTATCCCCGCCATGTAATGACCTGCAAGATAAAAGTTTATCGGCGTACCTTCAGCGGAATTCAGATACAACGTGCCGGCTTCGAGGTTGATTGCCGAGTTATTGTTGTTGGAACCGGCGTTTCCGTCCGCATAGGCGGTAGAATCTTTAACAAAGGTTCCGCCGGTAATCGTCATCTCGCCGTTCGTCATTTGGATTATGTCGCCCTTATAAGACTTAAAATTACCGCCGATAATTGTAAACTCGCTTTCCGGTTTCAAATAGTTACATTTAACCGCAACGCCTTCCTCTATCGCCGTATAGGTGCCGTCATAGACGAAAAGTGTGCCTTCGTCGGCGTAAATACAAGAAGAGGATTCAACGCCGAAATAGCTGTAGAACTTTCCGCCGCGCGAATACATACTGCCGTTAAGCATTTTTATTGCGGCAAAGTTGGAGGGACGGGCGGGGTCATTATATGGTGCCACCTCGTTTCTTGCAGATGCAATTACGTTGTGATAACCGTAGATTGTAACCTTAACGTCTGTTGAAGCGTTAGTTTCCGACGGACCTACGTACTCATAATTAGAGTCTGATTCATCTCTTTTTACGTAATAAGAATAATGAAAGTCTGCGTCCGCGGTCGAGGTTGCAAGCGCCGTTGTCGAAGCGTTTTTATCGTCTATCGTAAAATAGAAATAAGTATCCTGTTTTATAAGTTCTGAACTATAAGTGCCTTCCGAAGGCAGGCTATCGAAGTAGATATTGCCGTTGACAAAGTACATTTTGCCACCGGTCAGCATGCCCTGCTGGGCTTCCGTTACGTACGGCAACAAAATGGGCGTATTAGCGGTACTTTTAACTTCGTACTCGTTTTTATCGCCGGTTTTCTTTTTAAAAGAAACGTCTATCGTATCATCTCGCGATACCGTACCGCCAATATACTGCAAATCGCCCGCAGCCAACGGTCTGTTTCTGTTTTTGTAATATTCGTCGTCACGTGGACCGCTTTCGAATTTGTTACTCATTACGGTAAGCACGCCGCCTTCGATTTTAAGAACGCTTCCGACGGGGTTATAAAAAGAACCGCTTTGCGATCTTGATGTGTCGGCAACGATCATTTTGACCCCTTCCTTGACGGTAAGCATGGGTTCACGGCTGTTGCGTTGAATCTGGTGGCCGTTCAAGTCCAGAATAAGGTCGGACTTAACGTCGGCAGATCCGCTTACCAAGAAGGGATTGTTTACGGTATCTGCAAGTTTTATATTAGAGTAGCCGTTTTCGATAGCGGCAAAAAACTGTTCTGTGTTGTGAACTATAATTTGGTTTGCAATCGTGTAGTCGAGTTCTCCCAAGTGATTGTCGGGATTTTTTTCTTCGGAATAGCGTGCTTTGGTAAAAGCGAAAGAAAGCACCGAAAACACCAGAAGTGCCGACAGCACGATTATTATTCGATTTCTAAAAGCAGTTTTCATATTACTCCCCCGTTTGAGAAGCCTGGGTAAACAATACCCGCATGTCCGTCTGATACACCTTTCTTACGATATCTGCCAATTTATAAGAAAAAGTTTCCGTCTCTGATTCCGCATACGGATTCCATTTGTAATTATTTAGGTTTGCGGCGGTAAGATCATTTACGTAATAAATTGTGCCACCTACCGTAAGCGTTTTGGCGGTCGTATCTAACGTGGCCTCCGTTTCGGTACCACCTTCGACAAGATAATACTCTGAGGTTGTTGTACCGCCGCTAAACGTATTGACAACCTTGATGACTGCCCCTTTTAAAAAGGCAGTGCAAGCGGAATCGTTGTACAAAGAAACCCCTTTAACTTCGAAGTGTTCCCCTGTTTGTTTGGTTCCATCGGCAACTATTTCGTACTGGTTAATTATCGTAAAAGCAAGAACGTACTGATCGTCTATGTATTTAAATGTTCCGTCCGCTAATTTTTCCGCTACCATCGTCATACTCGGAATGGTAATATCCAGACAGTAGTAAACCATTTTTTCCTCTTTGTAAACGCCGTAATATTCGGGTGCGGACATGTCGTTACCACTTAGTCCGTCTATCGTATATTCCGTACCGCGCGTTTGGGTGATTTCATAGCTGACGTTTTCACGTGTTTCGGCGGTAAGCGCTAAAGTTGCAATCTCAACGTTGTTCGCTTGCGCAACTGCTACGAACTTACCGGTACCGTTATCGCCGTCAAAGGCGAGATTGGTAAGCGCAAGTGTTTCTTCAGGCCTACCCGTGTATTCGCCGTAATCTAATGGATTACCGCTTCCATCTTTGAAATCCGCCGTACTAAGACTTGTTTGTCCGCCCGTTACGCTTTGTATAATCTTAGGCATAACGTATTGTTGTGTAAGCGGAATCCTCGTGTTGCCGGCGCCCTTTTTGAGAATTTGAAAGGCAATGTTTCCCAAAAGTTCTTTGGGCGCAAAAAACCTAAAGGTACTTTGCAAATCTATTTCGCTTGCCGAAGACTTTGTTTCACCGTTTTTCTGATAGTTGTGCAAGGAAAAAATAATTTCCCTCGGAGTATTTTGCGCTTGCGGCTCGTCAGTACCGATATTCATCCAATAATCGGAATTGTTAAAGGCCGTGGAAGAAACTTCATCCACGGAAAATGAACATACCAAAGGGACGACGCCAACGTTGGCGCCGCCATTTGAAGACGTTACGTACCTTGCAAAAGTTGCCCCCGTGCACATTGTGGCGACCGCGAGCAACAAGCAAAAATAAGTAAATAATGGGAGTTTTTTAGTCCCCATGTTTTTGTTCTGTTGATTTTTCATTGTTGTTTTGGGAATTAATACAAAATTTGTCAATCAATTCAAGCACTACCCAAAACGCCAAACTTCCGCCAACCATTATAAGCATGCCGAGCGGAGTTTGCATTTTTCGAATAATGTTGCCTGCCCCCGGTAAAACCGCGATAACTTTACCGACCACGGCTTCTTTTGGTATAGCAAGTTTATCGTCGGTATTGTTGGCGTCCCCTTTCGTTAGAAAGGTTCCGTCCTCGGAAGCAAGAATAATACGGTGAGTTACGTAATCACCGGTTAAAGTGTCGCAAAAGGTAATTATATCTCTTTCTTTATAATTTTTTTGCGATTTTACTATCACTACGTCGTTAATTTTGATTTCCGGTTCCATACTGCCGGAAACCACAACGGCAAAAGAAAAGCCGAACACTACGGGCATTTGCTTGCCTTGCGCGCGCTGTACCATCGTTGCAACGTTGAAAACGAGAAGAATCACTATGAATACGCACAGCACTATTTGCAAGACCTTTTTTATGACGCAATATACCTTTTTCATTTTTTATGATTCACTTCAGCTATGAAATGAATGTTCAACTTGTACATAGCGCCGTTTTGACCGGCGATTGTGTCCACACTGTCGTTGTGTTTCCACATCCATTCTAGTTCGAACACGCTCTGGGAACGCGCTTGCTGGGTAAGTTCGTACAAATTGAGTTGTTCGGCGGGAATATAGTCATCGTAGCCGGCAACGTACGCGCCGTCACGTTTTAGTCTATACACGAGTTGTATGCCGTATTGGTTTTCGCACGAGAAAGTAAGATCGAATATAATTTCGTCTGGGTTTCTGTTATCCAATATAAACGCATACCTGCCGGACTGTCCCGGTTCTATTATGGTGTCTCCGAATTTTTCATTGAAAAACACCGGCAAATTGTGTTGGTCATCCCAGCTTGTGCCGTCTTCATCGGCAATAAACAATATGGGAATGTAGTCTCTGCTTTGCGGTGTGTAAAAGGCCGCGAAAAGTGAGGTTACCAATGCAATGGAGAGTAAAAGGATTAGCAAAATAAGCCAAAGTCTGCTGCGCTTTATGGTTGCAACGTAGCTTTGGTCGGTGATAGTAAATAAATTGAAGTTTCTGTCAAGGTAGCCTTTGCGTTCCCCTTCATCCAAAAGATATACTGCGGAATCCTGGCGCACGAATTTACCCTGGCGTTCTCTGTCTAAGTCGTAGTAAACGTTTCTGCGAACTTTACCTATTTTTTCGCCGTCTTCGTCATAAACGGTTCCAAAATAAGGCAAGCGTGCCTTTACGTCTATTTCATTTTGTATAGTCTCGGAAGGTACCGGCGCTACGTATACTTTTGACGTCGGTTTTTTGACGGGTACCGGTACTACGGCAATTCCTTTCTTTGCCGCCGATAGTCTGCGAACCTTCCTTCTTATCGTTACTTTTATTTTACGC
>CATZIC010000062.1 GCA_958419945.1 uncultured Clostridia bacterium
CGCTTCCCAAAGAGTACAAAATCATGCCCGTAATCAGTAAAAATGCGCCAAGCAAAAACGCAACTAAGCCCCAACCCGTTTCCTTTTCGGGAAGCAAAAAATTGAGCAAAAGGACAATCGCCGTTATAGGTATAACGGATAGACAGGACTCTTTAATTTTCGCAGTCAGGATTTTGCTCATAATAAACGGGGTGCGGAAGATATTTTCTTTTAGCGCGGTGATAACTTAATATATTGTATTAATATGATAAATTATGTCGGCAAAAAAGTCAATGAAAACCGCCCAAAATAAGAGCGAATTTTAAAACCTTTTGACAAAGAATTATTTTAGTGCTACAATAGTTAAAAATAAAACGAGGCAAATGACTATGATTAGAAGAATTACTTTAGCAGACAGACAAAATTATCTCGATATGGCGGACGAATTTTACCACACCGACGCAAACGCTCATCCCGTTCCGTATGAATTTCTGACCGAAACTTTCGAACGCTTTTTAAATGACGACGTTTACGGCGACATTTTTATTTGTGAAGAAGACTCTACCCCCGTAGGCTACATGGTTACAGCAAAAACTTGGTCGCAAGAGGGCGGCGGAATCGTCGTTTGGATAGAGGAAATTTTCGTTAAGACCGAATATAGAGGAAGGGGATACGGCACAGAAATGTTTAATTTCGTGTTCGAAAATTGCCCCGCCACAAGGTACCGTTTAGAGGCGGAACCGGAAAACGAAAAGGCCATAAGGCTTTATAAAAGGCTCGGTTTTTCCTTTATGGAATATAGTTCCATGGTTAAGGAATTGCGTTATAGGTAAAGCGCAAAAAAATATATCTAAAAAACAAAAAACGTGGCTATAGGTCGATTATTGACCCAAAACCACGTTTTTTATTATGTTACCAGGCTATCTTTTCGCCTATGAATTCAACTAATTTATCGATGGGCAAACGGATCTGTTCCATACTGTCTCTATCGCGTACGGTAACCGTTTCGTTTTCCAAAGTATCGAAGTCAATCGTAATGCAGTAAGGAGTGCCGATTTCGTCCTGACGGCGGTAACGCTTGCCGATAGAACCTGCCTCGTCGTAAGTTACGGGGAAGAATCTTTCTAATTTAGCAAGCACTTCTTTCGCTTTGTCGCCGAGGTTCTTCTGAAGGGGAAGAACCGCCGCTTTGTATGCTGCAACGGCAGGGATAAAGTGCATTACCACTCTCGTGTCGCCACCTTCTAAAGTTTCCTCGTCGTAAGCTTCGGATAGTACCGCAAGCATAAGCCTGTCTGCGCCGATAGAATATTCGATATCGTAAGGTACGTATTTTTCGCCGGTGTTGGGGTCAACGTATAACATGCTCTTCCCGGAATATTCCTGATGGCGGCTTAAATCGTAGTTGGTGCGGTTGTGGATACCGTTAAGTTCCGACCAGCCGATGGGGAAAAGGTACTGTATGTCGCACGCCGCTTTTGCGTAGTGGGCAAGTTTGTCGTGATCTTTAAATCTCAAATGGGCTTCGTCAATGCCGAGGTCGACAAGGAACTTCCACGCCTGCTGTTTGTAATAGTCGTACCATTCGTGGTCGGTACCTTCCTTGCAGAAGAATTGGTGTTCCATCTGCTCGAATTCTATGGTTCTGAAAATGAAGTTTCCGGGGGTAACTTCGTTTCTGAAAGCTTTACCTATCTGCGCAATACCGAAAGGAACTTTCGCCCTCGTCGTTCTTTGAACGTTCAAAAAGTTTACAAACTCACCCTGTGCGGTTTCCGGACGAAGGTAAATTTTGTTCTGTCCTTCTTCGGTAACACCCCTGGAGGTTTCGAACATAAGGTTAAATTGACGAATAGGCGTAAAGTCGGATTTTCCGCAACGCGGGCAAACGATATGGTTTTCCTTTATATAGTTTTCCATTTCCTCGTTCGTCATGGTGTCGGGATTGACCTCGCCGTGCGAATGCGCTTCAATCAAAGTGTCCGCTCTGTGGCGTGTTTTGCAGTTTTTGCAGTCCATTTTCGGATCGGAAAACGAAGCGGTGTGGCCGCTTGCGTCCCAAACACGTGCGTTCATAAGTATTGCCGCGTCAACGCCGTAGGAATTTTTGCTTTCCTGCACGAAGCGTTTCCACCAAAGTTTTTTAAGGTTGTTTTTAATTTCTACGCCAACGGGGCCGTAATCCCATGTGTTTCCCATGCCGCCGTAAATTTCGCTGCCGGGGAAGATTATTCCACGTGATTTACAAAGGTTGACGAGTTTTTCCATCGTAGCTTTTTGTTCCATAATTAAATCCTCGTAAAAGGCAAATTGCCGTTTTTTTGAATTTTCACTTTATTTTATATTAAAACCTTTTTAAAAGTCAAGTAAATCCCGTAAATAAAGCGATTTTGACTTGCTAAATTTGACAACGAAATCGGCGCAAAAGTTTATAATTTCATTTTTCGGACGAAAAGCAACTTTTGAAAATAAAAAAACACCCTTACTAGTGTTTTTTTAAGCGTTAATAGAAAGTCGGAATCAATAGATCGCTTTCAATGCCGAGGGCTTTTTCAATGGTTTTTACGTTATCAATGCAAGGATTTTTAACTTTGCCACACATAAATAATTTGTACAATTGTTCTTAAGGGTACTTTTGCCTTTTCTGATATATTTTGATTTGTTAGTTTTAGTTTTAGCTTTCTTTTTTTCATAAATCTAAGTTCATTTTTCTTTTCTCCACTATTATTGTAAATAATAAACCATTGAATTTTGTGAATTTTATGAGTTTTTTTTGATAGTGCTTGACAACCATTTTTAATAGTGGTATTATATACTTACAAGGGGCTGTCGTAAAACGTTTGCCAACTTGCGACAGCTCCTTTGATATAACACGAAACGGTGTGATACAATTTAAAAAAGGGAGGTTTTTACCTATGAAAAAACTTATGTTGATTGTTTTGGCCTGCACTATGTCGCTCGTCTGTATTTTATCTATGTCTGCTTGCGCAGCAGGTGAAAAGCCCGAATTGGATATCCGAGAAGCAAAAAAGAATTTGGAAGAAATGGATTATTCTGTAGAAATAATTAAAGGCAGAGATCTGGGTGCTGATGATATTGGTCTTCCCCTACCTGCCGAAATAGGTGTCACAGTATCAGCCGCCGCTGTGGAAGAAGTACTTATGGCTGTAAATAATTATGGACATAGTGACAGTACTGGGTTGCAGATTATATATTTCAAAGAACAAAAATTTGCAAAAACATTTTATGAGTACTTAAACTCTTATTTAAAAAGCGGAATAGAAGCATATGAAAAAAATAAAGAACTGTTAGAATTTGTATTGAAAAACTACGAAAAGGATTTATCCAGCGGGCAAATAAATGACTTACAAGACTCTATAAAAGAGGTTGAAAAAGAAATTAAACTACTAAAAGAAAATCGCGTTATCGGCCGAAGCGGAAAAGTTGTGTGGTTGGGCGATGCGACCGCTGTGAAAGATTCAAAAGCATAAATTTTAAAAAACAAGACTATATTTTATATCATTTAGATACTAACTTTTTTAAGCCGTGCGAATAAAGCGCGGCTTTTCCTTTGGGCACAAAACCGTTAACGGAGTCTGCTAGCTTTTATAACACAAGCGTGGATTATCTTTTTGGGGAAACGGATAACAACAAGCGTTATCCCGTAAAACACAATACGAAAAAAATCAGTGAACGGAAACTAAATCCCGTAAATAAAGCGATTTTGACTTGCTAAATTCCGGCTATCGTGCTAAAATATTTCAATAAAGAAGCTTTAAACGGGCCGCAAAACTTATTTGCGGAGTTCTACGTTTTTAAGGAGTTTACAATGGAAGTCGCCGTAAATTTTATTGAAGAGATTATAAACGAGGAATTATCTTCCGGGAAAGTGTCTTGCGTACACACCCGTTTTCCGCCTGAACCTAACGGATATTTGCATATCGGGCACGCAAAAAGTTTGTGCATAAACTTCGGTACGGCGCAAAAATACGGCGGGCTTTGCAATCTGTTTTTCGACGACACGAACCCATCGAAGGAAAAAACCGAGTACGTCGAGGCAATAAAGAAAGACATCGAATGGCTTGGCTTTAAGTGGTATGAAATCCATTACGCTTCCGACTTTTTCGACGATATTTACCGTCTTGCGGTAAAATTGATAAAAGACGGAAAGGCTTTCGTGTGTGACATGACTGCGGACGAAATCCGTCTAAATAGGGGAACCCTTACCACACCCGGTGTGGAAAGTCCTTATAGAAACAGAACGATAGAGGAAAACCTCGAACTCTTCGAAGACATGAAAAACGGCAAATACGCCGACGGCGAAAAGGTTCTGCGCGCCAAAATAGATATGGCGTCGCCTAACATTAACCTTCGCGACCCCGTAATTTACCGTGTACTTCATGCAACCCACCACAGGACGGGGGACAAATGGTGCATATATCCCATGTACGATTTCGCACATCCTATCTGCGATTCCATGCAGGGCGTAACCCATTCCCTTTGCACGTTGGAGTTCGAGGACCACAGACCTTTATATAATTGGGTGGTGGAAAACACCGGCGTTGAGCATAAACCACGTCAGATAGAATTTGCAAGGCTTAACATTACCAACACCGTAATGAGCAAGCGATATCTTAAAAAACTCGTGGAAGAAAACATGGTTGACGGTTGGGACGACCCGAGAATGCCAACCCTTACGGGACTTAGAAACCGTGGCGTTCCGGCCGAGGCTTTGAAGAAGTTCTGCGAGGAAATCGGTGTTGCTAAAGCAAATTCCGAAATAGAAGTCGGGTACTTCGAACATTTTATCCGCGACTATCTTAACGACAATGCACCGCGCGCAATGGTTTGCTTTAACCCCGTGAAAGTGGTTATCGATAATTACGAAGGGGAAGAAGAAGTTGAAACCGATATAAATCCGCAGAAGCCGGAACTCGGTAAACGCAAAATGACTTTCGGCAAAGAAATCTTTATCGACGGCGAGGACTTTTCCGTAAATCCGCCTCCGAAATATTTCAGAATGAAGGTTGGCGGGCTTGTAAGGCTTAAAGGTGCGTACGTTGTTAAGTGCGAAAGTTACGAAACCGATGAAGCCGGCAACGTTACGACCGTTCACTGCACCTATCTTCCCGAAACGAGAAGCGGCTCCGACGAGAGCGGTATAAAGGTTAAAGGTACAATTCACTTCGTGGACGCTAAAAACTATACGCCTTGCGAAGTAAGAAAGTACGGATATCTTTTAAACGACGCCGAATACAGCGGACAGGATTTCGGCGAAAGGCTTAACCCTAACAGTTTAGAGGTTATTCCCGCAGTTGCGGAAAAGTACGTTGCTACGGCAAAAGAAGGGGAAAGCTTCCAACTTTTAAGAAAGGGCTATTACAAAAAAATGCCAGGTGATAAACTAATTCTTTCCGAAATAGTATCATTAAAGGACAGTTTCAAGAAGTAAATAGGCAATTTTTGGTTAAATTAACTTGTAGTTTCATTGATTTACGGCAAATTACAATAAATTAAACAAATTTTTGCAAAAACCTATTGACTTTTTCCCCGATATTTAATATAATACAGTCGTATGTAAATGTTTAGTGAAGGCTTCCTGAACTTTTGGAGTCTTTACGGCGTTATTAGAGGTGGAATATGTATTGGATACTTGACGTTATCGTTATACTGCTTACTCTCATAGCCATTATCTGCGGTTATAAACGCGGTATTGTGGATATGTTGGCTACGCTGATTTCCGTAATTCTTCTGTTCGCTTTGGCTATCGTCGGCGGCGCGGGATTTTTACTGCTTTTCTATAAGTTAAACGTAGTTGATAACTTTGCTTACGCTTGGATTAGCATACTCGGCGAAACGAACTCTTTGTTCTCGCTGCTTAATATGTCAAGTTTCGACGTTTGTCAGATAATTTCGGCATTGTGCTTCCTTATTATCGGCCTGATAATTTCAGCAGTTATCTTCGTATACCTCGGAAAGCTTTTGAGATCTTTATATGATAAGATACCTCATGTAGGCGTTTTCGGTGTTATAAGCGGAGTTTTGGGCGCTATCGTATACCTTGCAATTGTGTTTGGCGTACTTCTTGCTGTATTCGGTGTGATTCATGCTTTAAACGATAAAGGTAATGAATTCTTTATGCGTCTTGACGAATTCCTTCGTTCTTGCACTCTTTCCGGTTGGCTTTATGATATCAACCCGTTTAATGGATTGTTCGCAGATCTATTCGCTTAATAATTTTAAAAAAATAGGGGCTGTCATATGACAGCCCTTTTCGTTTAACCTTGCGGCTAAAGTTTCTTTTTGATTTGTAGTCAAGCCGTTTACACGGGATTAGGAACGGATTTTTCTTCAAGCACTTCACCTTTACCGCTTAAAAGAAGACACAGGGTGGTTTCCTTTGTGATAAAACCTACGTACCAATAATTTTTACCGCCTTCGGTTATTAGTCTTAAATATACTTCACCGCAAAAAACACCGTTTTCGGACAATCCGTCTATGTATTCCTTCTTTGCTTTGTAAGCGTTTTTAAGGGCGGTTTCCGAAGACACGGTTTCGGATAAAAGAAGAGATTCCATATTAAGGTTTTCGGACTTCCCGTTATGGGTAATTGTGGCGATAAACGGCTTATCGGGCAACTTATCTACTTCAATGCTTGTAACGAAGCAGTCTGAAAAAGCGGAAAATGAAAAACTGTCGCTGTATTCCTTATCGGTGGTAAAGTTTACGGTAAACTCTCCCGATTCGCCGTTTAAAACCTTCAATTTTATGATAACGATTTTTTTTGCGGGATTGATTTTTCCGTCGGCAATCATAGGTGTTTCACGGACTTCCGGATAAGCGTTTAATACGTAGTTTTCCGTCTGACCGATAAAGGCGTTATCTCTTAGCCTCGAAACGCTCTCATCAATCCTCGACTTTTCCGAACACCCGCATAGAGCAATAGCCATAATTAGGGACAAAACAATTACCGCTGATTTTTTCAACATTTTTTATTCACCTCGGTATATTGTATTTTGCCGGAGTGAATTTATGAAAAATTTAGCGAAAATTATTGTATTTGCATAAACTTTGTGCTAAAATACTATAAAAGGATACGATATGAAAAAACTTGTATTAAAAACTATCGGTATAACCGTTGGCGCAATTTTGGCGGTTATCCTGATTATATACGGCATTATGGCGCTGGGCTTTCCGAAGGACCTTGCTTCCTTTCATGATGGGCTTGGTAACGACAAAGTCGCCGTAAAATATATGGCTAAGGCTTACGGCCGCACGGGGGATATAAAAGACCTTGACAAAACCTGCCTATACGCCATAAAAACGGGCGATAACGGGCTTATAGCCGAGTATTTTGAAGATCTCGTTTTCCACGAAGGGTTTAAAAATTATTGTCAAACTTCTGAAAAGGGAACAGAGTATTACGATTTTATAGCAAGTAAGTTCCTTTCAAGTTCCTATGCCGTAAACGGTGTCGAGAATGATTTAGTAAACAAAGCGTTTTTACTTACCGACGATTACCGTAGCGGTTCGGCTGCCTACACTCTTTTAAGAACCGTTATGAGTTCAAATCCCGACAAAGAAGTTGTGGCTTTAATTCAAAGTAAAATAAGCGAGGCTTTGCCGTCATATTCAGAAAGCGGTAAAACTCTTGCCGAAAAGGATCTTGCAATCATTTCGGAATATCTTAAATAACCGAATTTTAGTCCGCCGGCGCGCGGACTTTTTTTATGAAAGAATATGAATATCAAGTGATTTGCGTTTCAAAACGTGATTATGAAAAATAACACTATTCCGCCGAAATTTGCCGATAACGGGCTTATAGGCGGACTTTTTTATTGTTTTTTCTCGTAAAATCGGACAGACCGAACGGCTTAAAAAGTCTAATTTTTTTAAAACTATTGATTTTTTAGCTGTTTTATATTATAATTGTAGAGTACAAATTTACAAAGTGTGCTGAAATTTAGCGGTGAGATAGTATGAGAGATTTAAAAAAGGAACTCGTGTGCCGTAAAATCAAAAAACCGAATAGGTTTCTTGCAGCGGTAGTCTTTTTCTTTTTGGACAGAATCACAAAAAAGAATAAGGTTAATTTTCATTACGGGTTCGACCTAAATACAGTAAAAGGAAAACCCGTGATATTGATTTCCACGCACGCTTCCCGCTTGGAATTTATTTACGCACTAAGCGGTTTTAAGGAAAGAAACATAAACGTCGTGTGCGGTTATCAAAACATTATGTCAAAGTATATATACGGCATATTAAAGCGGCTTGGGGTTATCGCAAAAAACCTTTACCAACCGGATTTTGCCTGCACCAAAAACATGCTTTCCGTAATAAACCGTGGCGGCAATCTTGCGCTATTTCCGGAAGGCATACAGTCGGTTTCGGGAAGCACGCACCCCATAAATCCCGCAACCTGTAAGTTTCTAAAACGCGCGGGCGTAACAGTAGTGCTTTGCAAAAGCGAGGGTGCATACCTGTGCCAGAACAGATTTTCCAAAGACGTAAAGCAAGGGAGAATAGATTTTTACTACGATATTTTGTTTACGCCCGAGCGACTTAAAGAACTTTCAGAAGAGGAAATTTACGCCGAACTTATTGAAAAATTTAGGTATAACGAGTTCAAACTAAACAAAATCCGCCATGAAAAATACGTCGGTAAACTGCCGAACAGCGGCGGGCTTGACAAAATTATTTATAAGTGTCCCAACTGCGGGGCGGAATTTGAATTCGAAATTCACGGAAGCGATATGACTTGCAAAAGTTGCGGCTACACGGTTACAGTTGACGAGTATTACGACTTAAGCGTTAAAAGCGAGCACGAACTTATTTTCGACAACATAGACGATTGGTTTAAATGGCAACGCTACCGTGTGCGTGAAAAGCTAGAGAATTTTAAACCGCTTGAAATGAAGGGCGGACTTTATAAGCTTCGCACCGACAAACTTAAAAAAGAACCCGACGACAAAATACTTTTATCCCACGGCAATGTGCGGCTTGATAAGGAGTTTTTGTCCGTAAGCGGGCAGGGAATAGAAAAAAACGACTACGCTTTTAGCATGAAAGAGGTTTATTCGCTTACATTTTCCCTTTCGGGATTTTTGGAATTCTATCACGAAAACGAGTACTACGTAATCGTGCCTGACGAAAATCTCAATCAAATGATCAAGTGGACCCTTTTTTCCGAAGAAATTCACAATCTTTACGATCCGCGTTGGAAAAAGGCTTCTATAGACGTTTACGGCTGACAAATTTATAATGGAGATTTTATATGAGTAAAAAAGGTTTTAAGAAGGAGTTCGGCAAAACCGATTCCGATATGATAAATCGAGAGGCCGTCACCGAAAACGATAGCTGCGAAAACAGCCTTGAAAATAGCGGCGTGGGCGGCGTTACCGAAAGCACCGCAGCCACTGCCGATTCCGTCGATAAAAAGATGAGCGAAATCACCGTAAAATTCGGTCTGAAAAGTTTTCTTACGGTGGTTGGGATACTTCTTGCGGTGGTAATAACTGTCGGAATTTTAACCTACGTTATTCCTGCCGGACGCTTCGACCTTGACGAGCAAGGTAAGATAATTTTCGGAAGCTATCATCTAGTAGAAAACACTACGCGACTTCCCGTATGGCGGTGGCTAACCGCACCTTTCGAAGCTTTGGTAATAGGCGAGGGCAATATGTCCATAATTCAGGTTATCGCCCTTCTTTTAATTCTTGGCGGAACTTTCAAAGTTTTGCAGGAAAGCGGCGGGCTTACGTCGCTTGTAAGGATTCTTATCGAAAAACTTTACAAAAAAAGATACCTTGCAATTTGGGTAATAACTTTCGTATTGATGTTTTTGTCTGCGGTTTTCGGGCTTCAGGAACAGTTTTTGATACTTTATCCTCTCTTTTACATGCTGTGCCTTGCCATGAATTGGTCCAACTTTACGGCAATAAGCTTCATACTTATTACGTCGGGCGTGGGCTTCACGACGGCGATAACAAACCCGTTTACAATCGGAACCGCCGCAATAAACGCGGGCATAAGCGTTTCCGACGGCATAGGCTACAGAATTATTATTTTCTTCCTTTTATACGTTGTTACCGCTTTTTATATGACGTTTATGGCTAAGCGTGATGAGAAAAATTGCACCAAAAAGTTTAACGTCGAAAGTTTTACGCTTGTTTCTCCGGAAGAAAAGATTGCGGACAAAAGAAAGGCAAAAATGATAATTCTTTTGTTCTCTATTGCCCTTTTAGGCGTTCTTATCGCTATTGCCGTCAAACCGCTCAGAAATTTAAGTATGATTATCATGGGCGCCGCGTTTATTATCGGAACGGTAATCGTCGGAAGGCTGCTTCTCGGCAGTTTCAAGAAAATGGGCAAGGATTTTTTGATCGGAATGAAGGACGTTGCGCCATCGATCGTCATAATCATTCTTGCTTTCAGCGTTAAATATATTGCAGATAGGGGAAATATTCTTCACACCATTTTCTACTATTTTTATAACCTTATAAACGGAACTTCGCCATACGTCGGCGTACTATTATTGTATCTTTTCGTTTTAATCGTGGAGTTTTTCGTGCCAAGCGCTTCCGCTAAAGCCGTGCTTATAATTCCGCTTTTAACCTTGGCGCCTATCCCCGGAATCAGTGTAAACACAATAGTTTTGACCTACCTTTTTGCGGACGGCTACACGAACGTACTTTTCCCGACCTGCGGAACCTTGCTTATAGGGCTTGGGCTTGCGGACGTAAGTTACGCCGAATGGTTTAAAAAGACTATAGTATTTCAATTTATCCTGCTTTTAGTTTCGATAGCCCTTTTAATGCTTGCAGTGTTTTTCGGTTATTGATAGATGATAAATATATAACCCACCAATAGACAAGTACCACGCCATCGGCATCGCCGATGGCGCTTTCTAATAATATTTTCGTGTCTATTTCGTCATTGTGAGTAATTTACTCTTTTCGTCATTGCGAGGCAATTTATTGCCGTGGCAATCCAGAAACCCAAGCGTGAAATTTGTCAAAAGTCCGCCTATCAGCCCGCTATCTCCCATTTTTTAGTAAAAACCGCTGCGGAAAATACAATTAAAACCAATAAAAAACTGCCTCGTATTTAGGGGCAGTTTAATTTTTTATCAATTAAGTTTTTTATAGCTTTACATTAAAATTTTGCTTTGGCATCGAAGATTTGGTCGCACACCGAAAGTGCAAAATCCTCCTCGTGGCAAACCAAAATAATTGCACCTTCGTAGGAGATAAGCGCCTTTTTTAAAGCCTCTTTTGCACGTACGTCAAGGTGATTGGTCGGTTCGTCAAGTATCAAAAAATTGGATTTTACGCAGGTTAAAACCGCAAGTTTAACACGCACCTGCTCCCCGCCGCTCATATTTTTAAGCGGCTTTATGGCAAGTTCGCCGGTAAGTCCCGCTTTTGCCAAAACGGTCCGCCTTTCCTTTTCGTTCATCATGGGGTAGCAGTTGTTAAAATATCTGCTTGCAGTGTCCATTGGGTTAGGGAAGTTCAAATCCTGTTCGAGATACAAAATTTTGGCTTCGGGATGGATGAAAAAACTGCCTTTAAGCGCAGGAATTTTGTGCATTAAGGTTTTTAACAGGGTGGTTTTTCCTACGCCGTTCGTGCCTCGTATCCATAGCCTTGACGTGGAATTAAGGTGCATGTTGATGGCGGGGATAAGGGTTTTATCGTAACCGACTTCCAAATTTTTAACCACCAAAAGGTCCTTGGCGTTTAGGTCTAAATAGGGGAAGGAAAATTCCGCATCGGGAAGATTCACAGGCTTTGACACAAGTTCCATTTTGTCAAGCATTTTTTGGCGGGAATGCGCCATTTTAGCTGTGGAAGCCCGTGCCTTGTTCTTGTCGATATATTCGGTAATGCGCTTAATTTCCGCTTGCTGACGCTTGTAAGCGTCCTCGTGCTGCTTGGCGTTCATTTCACGCTGCGCTTTAAATTGAGTGTAATTGCCCGTGTACTTTTTAATGTTTCCGTTCTCGATATTTATAATGTATTTCGATACCGAGTCCAAAAACTTTACGTCGTGGGAAATCACCAAAAATGTCTTTTTGTATTCGTTAAGATATTTTGTAAGCCACTCTATATGCTCTATGTCAA
>CATZIC010000063.1 GCA_958419945.1 uncultured Clostridia bacterium
CTTTGCATATTTTCGCCCGTTCCGCTTGTTATATCGGCGTTTACGGAAGATCCGCTGCTTGTTTGCTGTATGCTTGGCGTAACTATGATTATTGCGGGGATAGGCGCTTGCATTTTTATCGTGGCAGGCATACAGAACGCAAGCATGCAGAAACTTTTAAAGGAAGGCGATTACACTTTAGCCGGAAAGAAAAAAAGCGCAATAAAGGAACGTGTAGGCTCTATATATTGGGGAATAATCGTCGCAATATTTCTTATTTTAAGTTTTGTTACAGAAGCCTGGCAAAATACCTGGCTGGTGTTTGCCGTCGGCGGAGTACTATTCCCCGTGCTTATGGCTATTTGTAACATCATAATCGATAAAAACAAAAGCGAGTAATTGTTTTTCTTTTGCAAACAAATATGGGTATAAAAAAAGGACTTTCAATAGTCCTTTTTTCGTTATTCATTAAGTTTACGTTGCTACAAAGTAAAGGGATTTTTAAGTAGCGGCGGTTTTGAAATTTCCGCTCTGGTTAAGGTTTCGGTTACGAAAAGTTTAAGCTTCGAAGTTTTCAATTTATCCTTTGCCCACTCGCAAAGTTCCTTGCTTGAAAAGATACCGATACAAGCGCTTCCGCTGCCGCTCATTACCACCGCTTCGGGAGAAAGTGAGGCTATAAGCCCAAAAGCGCCACTTATTTTCGGATTAAGCTTAGCCGACGCATCGTACAAAGCATTGTAAAAATCACCCTTTACAACCTTACCGGAAGAAAGGTTTTTAATAATTTCCTCACCGCCGCCGGCCCTTATGGGAAGCGGGTTTTTGTCGTATTCTTCGTAAGCCTCTTTTGCGGAAACGCCAACGCTCGGTACTGCAATAATAAGGTGTAGTTTAAGATCTCCGAAGTCTAAAAACTCCACCTTTTCTCCCCTCCCGGTAAGCCTTGCAAAGCCGCCCTTAAGCATGTAGCCCGAGTCGCTGCCGAGGCTGTCGGCAAGCGGTTTAACGTCCTCTTCTATACCGAAAAGTTTTTTCATGGCGTTAAGGGTTGCGGAAATATCCGCACTCGACCCGCCAAGGCCGCCGCCTACCGGTATTCTTTTTGTTACGGAAATATCCACGCCACCCGTATTATAGGCGTCTTGAAAAAGTTTTGCCGCCTTGTATGCGTTGTTATTTTCTTCTTTAGGAAGAGTGTAAGGTCCGCCCGTGGTACGCAAAACTATCTTATCGTCCTTTCTTTTGGTTACCGAAACCGTATCGAAAAGGTTAACGGTTGCAACAACCGTATCGATATCGTGGAAGCCTTCGGTTTTACCCAAAACGTCCAAAAATAAATTGACTTTTGCGTAGCCTTTTTCTTTTACAGTATTCATAAAAAACCTTGATAACGGGCTTATAGACCGACTTTTATAAACTTAAGCCTTTTTTCTGAGTATTAAAATCTTCTCGTCGCCTTTAAGCGGGAAGGTAATTTCGGGGTTGAATTCATATATGACGGAAGGGTCTTCGCCGAGGGTTTTAACAACGTCCCATTCCTCGTCGCCCGCACGCCCCATGTACACGGAAATGGATGCCCTGTGTTCGGGCTTTGGTGCGCCTTCGTTAATTTCTGTAATCAAGCATTTGGTTTCGGTAATAAATTCCTGAAAACTTATGCGAATGGTTGCGTCCTCTTCGAGCTTTCCGCTTCTTAGCCTTCCTTGCAAATTTTCAATCGCAACGCTGACGGCCCCGACGCTTTCACCCTGAAAGTCCCCAACCGCAGAAAAAGGCAGTCTGGATTTTTCCGAAACCAAACCGTTGTCGCCGACAAACAGACAATCGGCCTCGATTACGCCGGTAACGGTGATTTCGCCGTCGTGCGTAGTTACTTCGTATATGGTTGCCCTTTCCCCGAAGGCTTTTATGAAGCGTGAATATTCGGGAACTGTTACGTCGGCTTTACCGGAAACCCTTTCGGTAATGCTCTTTTGACAAAGCAATTTTTCAAAAATACAGTCGGTTTTAACGATATCCGCCTCGCAAGTTTTTTTCGTTGCGTCCAAAACGCAGGTTCTTTTTTCTTCTCCGTAAGACATAACGTTAAAGTCTAAGGTCAAAAGGCTTTCGACGGTGCTTCTGTCAGAGTCCTCGTCGGTGTACACTTTTACGGAAAGTTTGTTTATTAAAACTTCCGCCGAGCTTATAAAGTCGGGCTCGGCACCTGCGCAATCGAACTCGAATTTAAAAGGCAAAATCCTCGTTTCCTTAACTATATCACTATTTTCCGAAAAAGGCAAGAAAACGAAGGAAATTACAGCGGTGCCTTCCACGGTTACCATGTTATTGCCCGCTTTTGCGGAAGAAACGGAAGCATTTGCCTGCGACAACAGTACTTTTTTGATTTTGGGTAGGTCGAATTTATCGTCGGTATCCATAGTTCCGCTTGAGTAACAGGTTTTGGGCACGGTAATTTCCCCTTTTTTGCATAAGGCGTCGGCATCGGTTACAAAAGCGGTCGACCTTTCGGTGAAAATCGTAAGCGTTTGAGTGAGCTCACAGGTAACAAAAAGCATTCCGCCTTCGTTTTTTACGGCAAAATCGTCGAGGCCGTATTCGCAAAAAGCGGTTTCGGGCATGCCTTCGACGGCCTTTTTGAACTCGAATCTTACGCCCGTTTCGATGCGCTCTAATTCCTCGCCCATAAAGACGATATTAAAAAATACTTTGCCGGAATAGACTGCGAATCCGTTTTCGATAGACACTTGCGTGCCTGCGACAAAACCGCTTACGGAAATAATTTTCTCCTGCTGTTCGGAAGATAGATTTAAACTTGCTTCCACGGGGGAACGGTCTTTTAATGTGGTCTTTTTTAAATCCTTTAAGGTTTCTTTACCCACGTTTATCATAAAATTGCTCCTTTATAGCTTTCCTGTGGATATGTTTATGCCAAAGCCTTAAAAAACAGAACGAAAAAGCTTCTAATTATCTTCTTTCAATAACATTTTATTATAAATTTTGTTTTTCGCTTTTGGTTTGTGCGCTGCTTTTTTAAGTGCAAGTCTTTTTTATAGCGGTTGCCTTCGTAGTATGATTTTTTTCGCTCTGGAAATACTATTGGTACCGATTTAAATTTTCAAGGAGGTTTTTATGGATAATTTTAATCACGGTATCGTTTGCGACGTAAAAAAGTGCAGACACAACTATTCCGGCACACGCTGCACCCTTAACACTATTAAGGTAACTTGCGATTGCGAAGATTGCACCTGCTGCGATTCTTACGAATGCAATCTGGAAGAATAGTTTATAGGCGAAACTATCAAAAAAATCCCCTTTCGATAAAACGGAAGAGGATTTTTTCTTATTTTAATCTTTCAAAATAGAAATAGGCATAAAAAAAAGAAGCACCCCACAAAAGCTTCCTTTCGCAATGTCCACCCATTTGGGCTTCTCGGCTTCTTTATAGGCATTATATCGTATGTGGTGGCAAAAGTCAATCGATGTAATTACATATTTATATTAATATATAATATATTTTAATGATATAATCATATATTGATAAAGGGCATTATTACGTTTGACAGAAAAAGGGTTTTAGAGTATAATAACAATAGGCGGAACTATTGCCATCACTGACTTTTTTAAAGACGTCTTTTTGCCTTTAAATTTGTTAAGCCTGCTTGCCGTACGTCAAGTACGCCTGCGCAGTCTTGCCTCTTTAAAAACTAAAAATACGTTCTTTAAAAATGCGAAGCAATTTTAACGGATAAAACGCAAAGAGAAAGGCGGAAAGTCGACCGAAATCGTACTTGCCGTACTATAAGGGAGAGTTTGCGACTTTATCGAAGCGTTTTGCCGCTAAAATAGTTAGTGATGGCGACAGTTCCGCCTACTATAAATGACAAGGGGTGTCCCTTATGAAATACGACGAAATGATTTTGGATTGCCACGGCGATTGCAATAGCTGCGAAGTAATGCTCGAATGTCAATATCAGACTTCGGACGGCGAGGAAAAGCAAAAATATCTCAAACTTTTAGAGGAGAGAGATCGTGCCGCCGAAGGACTTAACGAGGCGTGCGCAAACGACTATAAAGAAGATCCTTGCGAAGAAGTTCACGCCGAAACCGACGCAAATTCTGAAAACGTAGAAGATACCGAAGATATGGCGGAGCCAATAGAAGAGGCGGCCATGGAAGATGCCGAAGCGGATACAGTTGCCATTTCCGACGAAGAAATCAAGGAAATTTACGATTCCGTATTCGGGCTTGAAAATATAGAGGCCGACGACGGTTCGGAAGAAACCGAAAACAATAATGAAATCGCTACCGAAACCACGGCTGAAGCCCAAGGTGCTGAAGATAAGAAACCCGCTTACCAACAAGAGGCTGTCATAGCCGCTTCGAAAGAGGTTGTAGACGGTATTTTTGCGGAAGTTTTCGGACTTTGCGAGGGAACGGAACCCGAAACCGAAGTTTTAGCGGATACCGAAACGGAACCCGAAGCCGTAACAGAAGCGGTTGAACCTTGGGAAGAAACTGCAGACGTTACCGAAACGGTAGATACTTCAGTCGAAACTATGGAAGAAGTCCTTGCTGAAACTGAAGCCACGGAAGAACTTTCTTGCGAAGAAATTATCGTCCCCGCAGAAAAAGAGGTTGTCGATAGCATTTTTGCCGAAGTTTTCGGACTTAATGAAGTAACGGAAGCTGCAACCGAAGAAACCGTCGAAGAAGTTACCGAAACGACCACAGAAGAAGTTGCCGAAGTAGCACCAGTTGCGGAAACAGTTGCAGAATCGGTTACCGAAACCGCAGAAGCAGATACTACCGAAACACCTGCGGAAACGAGCGAACCGCAAGCCGAAACAACGGAAGACGCGGCTGAAGCACAAACCGAAGCCACGGCTGAAACAGCCGAAACGACGGCTAGCACCGAAGATTCGGAAAGCGGTGAGGAAGAACCCACCCAAAAAGCAACCTTCAAACTTGTTCCGCCCGAAAACAACGAAGAATTGATGTCCTTAATGTGCGCAAAGCGTGCAAGGAAACTTATTTATAGACCTAGCGAAACTTTGATTTCCGCAACCTTTAAGGTTTTGGGTACCGAGAAGAAGAACGAAGTCGGTGAAAAAATCAAGGACGTTATCGACGCAGAAATAAAACAAGGCGTAAAAGTAGGATACCTTGATAAATTCGACGGACTTTCCTCTTCCGAAATTAAGGAAGAGTACGAAAACGATATCGTTTACGAGTATGCCGATCAGGAATTCAAAAAAACCGGCGTAATATACGACGGCAAAAAAATCAAGGTATACATTTACGATTGGGACGGAAAGGCCTGCCACCACGTTGGATACATAGACGAGGCGGAAGCAAAGGAATTTATCCCATACTTTGTCGACAAAGAAAGTTACAGTTTCGACGTATGCGGAATTATTACCGGCGGCAAAGGTAAGCGTGTAACCAAAGTGGGCGACACCTTAAAAATAATAAAAGAAAAAGGCGACCCTATCGGCATCGACGTGGATATTGCCATAATAAAACGCAAGGATTAGTTTCACTTAAAAATAAGAGATAACAGGCTTATTGACGGACTTATTAAGAAATTACGGCGAAATAGCGGCAATACTTTTCACCCAAATATACAGGAATTTTTGACAATTATTGAATTGTTATCACAAAATTTTGACAATACTATGATATATTGTGCGGGACACACGAGGAAGTAATAGAGGTATTACTATGTTAACTTTAAAAAATATCGTAAAAGTTTACGGAGAAGGCGAAACCGAAGTACGTGCCCTTAAAGGCGTAAGCCTTAATTTTCGTGAAAGCGAATTCGTTTCTATTTTAGGTCCTTCCGGTTGCGGAAAAACCACTATGCTGAATATCGTAGGCGGGCTTGACCGCTATACCGAAGGCGACCTTGTGATAAACGGAAAATCCACAAAAGATTTTACCGACAGAGATTGGGATAACTATCGCAACCATTCGGTAGGCTTTATTTTCCAAAGTTACAACCTTATTCCGCATCAGAACGTTATAAAAAACGTGGAACTTGCCCTAACGCTATCCGGCGTCGGGAGAGAGGAACGCTATAAACGCGCTCTTACCGCGCTTGAGCAGGTCGGGCTTAAAGATCAGGCGAAAAAGATGCCCAACCAGCTGTCCGGCGGACAGATGCAAAGGGTTGCGATTGCCCGTGCCATCGTGAACAATCCCGACATTATCCTTGCCGACGAGCCGACGGGTGCGTTAGACTCGGAAACAAGCGTTCAGGTAATGGAAATTTTGAAGGAACTTTCAAAAACCAGGCTTGTGGTTATGGTAACCCACAACGGAGATCTTGCCGAGCAGTACTCTACGAGGATTATAAACCTTTTCGACGGGCTTGTGACGAGCGATACTCTTCCTTGCGCGGAAGAAGAACTTAACGCCGACGAAAACGAAGCGGCCACAAAAAACACAGAAACAACTAAGAAGAATGGCTCTAAAAAGGCCTCTATGAGCCCGTTAACGGCATTTTCTTTAAGTCTTAACAACTTGTTCACGAAGAAAGGAAGAACCATTTTAACCTCGCTTGCGGGCTCCGTAGGCATTATAGGAATAGCGCTTATTCTTTCCCTTTCGGCGGGATTCAACGCCTACGTACAAAATATACAGCGTGATACTTTGGCGAACTACCCCGTAACAATTTCTTCGGCCAATATAAACACGTTGGGCGCCGCCGCCTTTATGGGAAGTTTTATGGGGGCGGAAGACCGCGACGGCGACGAATACCCTACGGACAATAAAGTTACGTCGCACAACGTTATAGCGGATATGGTTACCAACGTTGCCGGAATGTACGAAAGCAACGACCTTACCAAGTTTTCCGCGTATCTTAAAGATTACACCGAGAAAAACGATTGCAGCGATATAATAAGCGCAATCACCTATTCATACGACTACAAACTCGAACTGTATCAGAACGAAGTGGGCGAGGACGGAACGCACAGACGGTTATATCCGCTTACTGTGCCCAAAATGGAAGATGTTATGGAAGCCCCTGCCGATCAGCCTCTCAACAGTGACCAGCAAGCCCAACTTAAGCAGTACTACGATATGTACGTACAGATGCTTACCGCCCAATCCACTTTTGCGGAAATGATCGATAACGAAAAGCTTATCCGTGAGCAGTACGAAGTCTTAGAGGGCAAACTTGCCACCGAAAAGGACGAAGCGGTGCTCGTCGTTGACAGTTACAATCAAATAAGTGACCTTGCCTTATACACTATGTCGCTTATGAACGACGACGATATACGTTGGGTATTCTACAAGATGATAGCAACTCTGCTCGGAAACCAACCTACCGACGAGGAAATCGAGGCAGCTTTGGGTTGCAAAAGAAGCGATATCTACTATAACGGTTTGGATATTTCCGAACTTTTGGGACTTACCTATAAAGTTTCGGTGCTTCCCGACAAGTACAAACTTGCAACCGGCGAAGACGGCAATCCTTTGACTTACACCTCAAGTTACGGTGAAGATAAAGGAAAAGTCGGAAACTTCTGGACGAAGAAAACAAACGAAGAATATAACCAATATCTTACAAACGAAGCACAAGAAGTCAAAATCGTCGGCGTCGTGCGCCTTAAAAAGGGTGTTTCGGCAGGCTGTCTTACGGGAACGGTATGTTATTCGCCAAAGCTTTCGGAAAGCGTTAAATCCAAAATTTTGGCTTCACAAATAGTAACCGACCACCTTGAAAAGATACAACTTTCAAGCGATCTATATTTTAACGTCTTAGGTACTCCCTCTAACCCCGGAATATCCGTAAGCGAATATGATTCTGTGGGTAAAAAGATAGGATATTTTAACAACGACAAACCCCTTACAATTCAGATTTATCCGACCTCTTTCGAGGCGAAAAACGACGTAATTAAAATTATCGACGACTACAACGCACAGGCCGCTGAAAAGGACCGTATCAAATACACCGACTATATGGGGCTTATGATGGAATCGATTACCACCATAATAAACGCAGTAACCTACGTTTTGATTGCTTTCGTTTCCATATCCCTGCTCGTTTCTTCCATAATGATCGGAATTATTACCTATATTTCCGTACTTGAAAGAACCAAAGAAATCGGCGTATTACGCTCGGTCGGCGCATCGAAACGTGATATTTCAAGGGTGTTTAACGCCGAAACCTTTATTATCGGGCTTACTGCGGGCATTTTGGGCATATTGATTACACTGCTTCTCAATATCCCCATAAACCTTATTATTTCCAGCCTGTCGGGGCTTGCGAACGTTGCTTCACTGCCCGTTGGCGGCGCATTTATACTTATTGCGATAAGCGTACTTTTAACGGTGATTTCCGGCCTTATTCCGTCGAGATTTGCTGCAAAGCGTGATCCCGTTATCGCATTAAGAAGTGAATAATTTAACCTCTTTAACGGCACAAAAACTATTGATAACCGGCTTATACGCCGACTTTTGGACGCTATGATTAAACTTTGGGCAAAACTATATAAAAACCACAGGATTCTAAAGCACACGACGCTAAACATCCACGTAGACAAAATGGATTACTCTTTGTTTTTCGATTACGTGTCGACGCTGTGTCACGAACTTGATTCCCCTACACCTTTGATAATAAAGGACAGTATCTTTAATTTTGCAAAGTTTAATTACGTAAAATTCGTTCCGTCCGATTTCGTCGAAAGGATAGATTACGACTATTTGATGATCGAACTCGTAAAATAAAGGAATTTTGCGTCGGAATAATTACCTTTCGTTTACACAAACTGTATACGGGAGGTGGGAATATGAAGGTTACTACTATTATCGCTTTTATACTTGTGATAATCGGTGCGCTTAATTGGCTACTCGTAGGGTTGTTTGCTTTCGACTTAGTCGCTATGATTTTCGGTAGCATGTCGATTTTTACGAGAATAGTTTATGCCTTGGTAGGTCTTGCGTCGCTTTGGGTTATATACTTTTTGGTGATGTACAAACCTTTTAAAAGGGTTACCGAATGATTTTACTAAGTTTGTAACGACGTATTTACAAGCGCCTGAACGGCAGTTTAAAAAATCAAAAATTATTATAAAAAGGTCGATAGCAGGCTTATAGCCCGACTTTCGACCTTTTTGTTTACGTATTGTTTTAAATATTTGCCATAATAAAGAATAAAGGGTGGAAGCAAAACTGCTTCCGCCCTAATCAATACTTATAAATGGCTGTTGTGCGTTATCTTGCCGAAGCCCCGCATACGTCACAACAATATAAATTACGATAAAAGTGTGGCTATAGGCCCGTTATCCGTCGTTTAGGACGAGTAAACTTCCTTTTTTAAAACACCTATCACGGGAAGGTTACGGTAAAGCTGGGCGTAGTCTAAACCGTAGCCCACAACGAACTCGTCGCCGACGTCGAAACAGCAGTAATCGGGGGCGATATCAACGATACGGCGTTCCTGTTTGTTTAAAAGGGCGCAGATTTTTACGGAAGCTGGGTTCCTCGTTTTCAGCGTGGCTTTAAGATAATTGAGGGTGTAGCCGGTGTCCACGATATCTTCAACGATAACGATATGCCGCCCTTCAATGGAACGGTCCAAATCTTTAATCATTTTGACTTCGCCCGAACTTTTCGTGGCGTTGCCGTAACTTGAAATAGCCATAAAATCCATTTCTGCTTTAATGGACATTGCACGCAAAAGATCGGCGTAAAACATTACGCTGCCCTTTAAAATAGCAACCATAATTGGGCGCTTGCCCTCGTAGTCTCGATCGATTTCTTTGGCGACTTCCTGAATACGTTCGGCTATTTGTTCCTTTGTAAAAAGGACTTTTTCAAGGTCGTTATACATATTATTTTCCATGGCTTTTACCTCCGTTTTATGGTTATTTTTGCGGGATTAGTGGTTGCCCCATCGATTTTGCACAGCGCGGAAATTTCCACCCCGACGATTACGTAAACGAGGTTTTCCGACGCCACGACGTAGGTTTCGTCCTTTTTGTCCGCAGGTATTTTCTTGTCCGTCAAAAACTTTTTAAGGCTGACTTTTCCGCCGCCGAATTTATAAAACACGTCCCCCGTACGCCGTTTTCGAAAAGTTGCGCCCGCAGGAATTTTGTCCATATCCACGTAATTTCCGCCGTCCGGGTGATAGCCGTCACATTTTTCCACCGTTATAATATAGTCTTCGGCGTTAATGGTTCCGAACCCGAAATCGGCGTAAAAATCAAGTTTTTGTTTCTTCTTTTTAATGACGATAAAGTCGCCCTCTTTCACGCCGTAAAGGCCGTTTAAAAGGTCGCTTTTTTTACCGCTTATGTTCTTTGTAAGAGCAAAAAGTGAGGCTATATGCCCGTTATCGAAGTCTTTTTTTACTCCAAGTCCTTTAAGTGCAAGTATCGCCGCACGGGAAAAAACAGGCCACTCTAGGCAGCAAGGGATATACGCGCAGCCATCTTTAACTTCAAGACTTTTTGCCGCAATAGAATATAAATAGCGGTCATCTGACTTTGCCGACTTAGAAAGCCTTTCTATCGCGCTATCTACCGCCGTAAAACGGGATTTTATAAGCGGAAGAACTTCGTTTCTGATAAAGTTACGGGTGTACTTTGTGTCCGCGTTGGTTTCGTCCGTAACGAAGGAAAGCCCCTTTTCTTTGACGTAAGCAGTGATATCTTGTTTGCTTGCGTTAAGAAGCGGCCTTACGATTACGCCGTCGCGAGAAAGCTCGTCCATTCCGCGAAGTCCGGAAATCGTGGCGCCTCTAAACAGGTTAAAAAGCACGGTTTCAACGTTGTCGTCCCGATGATGGGCACATGCGATTTTGTCGCAAAAACCGCTTTTTACGGCGTCATAAAAGCATTCGTACCGTAGCTTTCTTGCTGCTTCTTCAAGGGTTAGTCCCTCGGCTTTAGCGCAAGCCGGCGCATCGACGGAATAAAGTTTTAACGGCACGGAAAGGCTTTTACACAAATCTTTGCAAAAAGCGGTGTCCTTTAGCGAACTTTCGCCCCGTATACCGTGCTCGACGTTTATAGCGACTACTTTTATAAGGCCGTCATTATAAAGTTCTTTCATAAGAGAGAGCAGACAGACGGAATCCTCCCCGCCCGACAGCGCTACGCCTACTGTTTCCCCTTTTTTAAACAATCCCTC
>CATZIC010000064.1 GCA_958419945.1 uncultured Clostridia bacterium
AAATTCAGCAGTGGAAGAAACAGGCTTTAAAACAGGTTTTTTATCTGCTTCAAAATCTGCATACTCGGATGCTACCGTTTCGATTTTCAACTCCCCTCCGTCGTAATATGAAACGTACGTAAAAATGCCGGCTTCGTTAGCGTTCACCGCTTTAGTAAGCCAGCCTGATACGATTACGTCCGTAATTTCCTCGTCGGTGTTCATAAGCCTCGATAGCTCGTCGCCAACGGAGTTTATCGAATTCATTTTCCGCTGTTGATAAATCATATCAAACAGCAAAATCTGAAAGATCCACACGATTGCAACTATCAGAAGTGCGAAAATAACGAGGTAAAACCAGATATTATATTTAAGTTTGGAAAACTTTTTAGCCTTCATGCTTCAAACTTATACCCCATTCCCCTTAAAGTAACTATAAACTTTTTGTATTCTTTAAGTCTGCTTCTCAGCGTCTTAATGTGAGTATCAACCGTCCTGTCGTCGCCGTAAAAGTCAAAGCCCCAAACGTCGGACAAAAGTTTCTCTCTCGAAAGCGCTATGCCCTTATTTGTTACCATGTAGAACAATAATTCGTATTCTTTTGGGGTAAGTTCGGCCTTTTCACCGTCGACAAAGACGTTTCTTCCTTTCATATCGACCTCTAAGCCTTCGAACTTCAAAACGTCGTTTTTACCCTCGTTATCGTTCTTTTGCTTGCGCTTTATGATAGCGGCAACTCTTGCCATAACTTCTTTTGGAGAAAAAGGTTTAACCACGTAATCGTCGATACCTATCTCGAATCCGAAAAGTTTATCGTATTCCTCACTTCTTGCCGAAAGCATAATAACGGGTATATCCGCAATCTTTTTTATTTCTTTGACAGCGGAAAATCCGTCAAGTTTAGGCATCATGACGTCCATAATTATAAGATCGTACTTGTTTTCACGGCATTTTTTAACGGCATCCATACCGTCCTCTGCCTCGTCGGTTTCGTAACCTTCGAAATCCGCATATTCGCAAAGTACCTGTCTTATCCCTGCTTCGTCGTCTACAATCAGTAATTTCATAATCTCTCCTTTCCGCTCTCGATATAAATCATTATTTACATTTTAATACATTAAAGTTACGTTAAAGTTACGGTAAGCGGAAGTTTTGTGATATAAAAGCGAAAATTAGTTGATATTTTCCAATTTGAATTTTTCGGCTACTCCGTTATTATTGCGAATTATATAACTGTTTCCGCCGCATGAAACAGAACCTTGCAACCTTTCGTTTTTAAACACCAAAGACGAAAGGTTTTCTATTCCGTACCCCTCTTTATATCCGTTTTTAATCAGGCCTTCGTCAAAATCCTTTTGCCTATCGTCGTAATGTGGGCAGCATAATCCGTCAAGAACGCCTAATCCGCTATAAAAATTGTAATTGTCGGTCCCCGTAATACTTTCACTGTCGGTATACATCGACTTAAACCAACATATCGCACCTGCGGAAAGTCCGCACAGAATCGTTCCGTTTTTATAAGCGTCTAAAATAAGTTTATCAAGTCCGCACTCCGCCCATTTATTCAGCATGAAAACGGTATCGCCACCGCCGACGTAAATAAAATCCGCTCTGGATATTTTATCGGCGATTTTTTCCATGTTCATTTCGTTATAACATAAAAGCGCACAATCGGCTTTTATATCGTAAACGCTTGTATAGGTTTTTCTGAAACTGTTAAAATAAGGCATGCTGTCATGGCTAGCTGTTCCGATAAAAAGCCCCATAGGCCTAGAATCTGTACGGCTTTTTACAAGGGAAGAAATATATCCGTCTATTTGCAAAGTGGCTTTACTTTTTATCTCGCCGCCACCTATTGCAACAATAATTCTGTCTTTCATAATAATTTTTAAAATCACGCTTAAAATAAACGTTTTTAAATGTTTTTACAAAAATGATTTCGCTAAAGAAATCAATTCTTCTTTAGTGTTTTTGACGTTTTCTCTCAAAACCTCGTCAAAAAGTTTTTCCTTAACTTCACCGATTTTTGCTCCGCTCAAATTAAGGGTTTTAAGATCGTCGCCGGTTACGGCTAAGTCTTTAATATCACACACTTCATTGCCGGCCTCAATTTCGTAAAGATAATCTTTAAACTTTTTTATTTGCCTGATAAAGCGTCTTATTCCAAACGTTGAGTGTGCAAGATTATCTGCGACTTTGTGATAATATAGATTGTACGTAGCTTCCTTTCCGTACGTACTTATGTACTTTTTAACATTGTATTTCGTGTACCCTACGTGCTTGTCGTGGTCACCGATAAGTTGCAAAATCTCTTTTTTAAGTTTTGTCGGAAACTTCAATCTTTCCAAAATGGGTGCGGTAATTTCAACCGAGCGCTCCATATGTCCGCCGGTATGCCCAAACCCCTTTTCGTCAAAGGTAAGACAGTACGGCTTGCCTATATCGTGGAACAAAAGCGCCCACATAACGGTTGGAGTGCGACGTTTGGAAACTTTCATTGCAACAAGCGTGTGGTTAAAAACGTCGTAATCGTGCGAAAGGCTGAATTGATTAAACTCCTCGGTTTTTTTAAGTTCGGGTATTATTTCGAAAATAATTTCTTTGCAGTCGTAAATGGCTTTAGCAGCGTTTTTTCCGCAAACAATTTGTTGCAATTCCGAAAAAATCCGCTCTTTTGAAACGTCTTGAAGATAAGACTTACACTCAACCATCGCTTTTAAGGTGTTATCCTCGATATTGAACCCGTAAACGGCGGAAAACCTTACGGCACGTAAAATCCTTAAAGCGTCCTCCGTAAACCTTTTTAAAGGCTCGCCTACGGCACGGATAATTCCTTTATTCAAATCCTCTATTCCGCCGAAATAATCGATAATCTTAAAATCTCGACCAAAGGCAAGGGCGTTTATGGTGAAATCTCTGCGTTTCAAATCCTCTTTTAAACTCGAAGTAAATTCCACGTTTTCCGGCTTTCTGTGGTCTTCGTAGTCGCCGTCTATTCGATACGTAGTAATTTCGTAAACCTCATCTTCGACAATCACACCTACCGTTCCGTGCTTTATTCCGCTTTCCACAAACCTGAAACCTTTAAAAACCTCTTTTACGTCAGAGGGCGTAGCGCTAGTCGTAATATCGTAATCGGTTATAGGGATTCCGAGTAGTTTATTACGGACAGCGCCGCCTACTACGTAGGCTTCAAATCCTGCGTTATTGAGTTTTTCCAAAAGTTCTAACGCAATACGTTCCATAAAAATCAAAATACAGTAGGTAAATAGCGACTATTTACCTACGCAAAACTTCGCAAATATCTCGTTTATAACATTCTCGTCGGCAGTTTCACCGCTAATTAAGCCAAGCGATAATAAAGCCTGCCTTATATCGATAGTTATTATATCAAGGGGCATAACGGAAATTGCGCTAATAGCCTTTTCAAGGGATTGCTCAGCCCCTTTAAGCGCTTCATAGTGTCTTCTTTCGACAAGGTAATCGCCGTCGAAATCAAAGCCCGTAAGCCCGGCTTTTTCGTAAATAAGTTCTTTAAGTTCCGAAATTCCATTTCCTTCTTTTGCGGAAATGGTTATATCGTAGTCTTTGTAATAGTCGCCGCATAGCGCATCGGCTTTGTTTACGACCTTGATAAGGTTTTTATCCTTAACTATTTCGTAAACCTCTTGGTCGATAGACGTTGGTTCCGTAGTTCCGTCAACCATAAAGACTACCACGTCCGCACTGTCTATTGCCCTTTTAGACCTTTCAATGCCGAGTTTTTCAACCGTATTATCCGATTCGCGTATGCCTGCGGTATCGTAAAAGTTAAATTTTACACCGTTAAACTCAATCGAGCCTTCCACAACGTCACGTGTAGTGCCCTCTACCGAAGTTACGATGGCTTTATCACAGCATAACACTGCGTTTAATAATGACGACTTGCCTACGTTCGGTTTACCGCATATAACTACGTTTACGCCGTTTTTTGCACGGCTACCGGTATTAAAGGTATCGGAAAGTTTAAGTATATCATTTTTAACCTTTTCAAGCCTTGTTTTCACTTCGTCAAGTTCCGCTTGCTCGATATCTTCTTCGGGATAATCGATATTTGCGTCAATTAACGCCAAAACGTAAGTTAAATCAGACTGACTTTCCTTTATACGCTTCAATAGATTTTCTCTATATAGATAGTAACCCGCTTTGACTTCCGCAACGCTTTGGGAATTTATCATATCGATAAGTCCTTCGCAGGAAGATAGCGACAGTTTGCCGTTTAAAAAGGCACGTTTAGTAAACTCTCCCCTTTCCGCAAGTCTTGCCCCGTTTTTAAGGCAGTTTTCCAAAATACCACGTGTTATAGCCTGTCCGCCGTGGCAATGAAATTCCACCATATCTTCACCGGTATAACTTTTGGGGCCTTTAAAGTATACGCACATGCCGAAATCTTTAAAATTGCCGCCGTCGATACTTCCTACGTAAAGCTTATAAGGTTCGAAGTCATGAACGTCGGTTTTTGAGTGAAACATTTTTGCAGCAATTTCCAAAGGCGAATCACCGCTTATGCGAATAATGGCAACACCGCTCGGTTGCGGGGCGGTGGAAATTGCGGCTATATTATCTTCTTTAATCAAAACAGATCATCTTCCTTTCCGTCGTCGTTACCTTTTTTGTTGTCGGAATAATCTTCAAACACGTCGATATCGGGAGTTTTTTCGGGTTCTTTCTTTTCGTAGGTTTCGTAAGGTCCTTCTTTTGTAAACGGGGTTTCGGGATTATTAAATCCTCCCGCCGAACGGTTGGCGTTATAGGAATCGAAACGCATCTTCATGTATTGACTGTAATCGAAACGCTGATTCTTTCTTACGACAAATACTAAAATGCCGAATAGCGGATCGAAAAATATCGATAACAAAGAAAATACAATTTGTACCTTTTTTGCATAGTACATAAAGAAGGTTATAACCAAAAATACGTAGCAAACAAGGTAAACGATACTCGAAATTGCCCTGAAAACGGCAAGAACCACGTCAACCCACGCCGAGCCGTAAGAAGTTGGCAACACGCCAACGTTTCCGGTTGTAAACAAACTTACCAAATTTTCGCCGTATACCAAAAGATCGTAGGTAAGATTCAGACCGTAATATAGAATAAGCGCAATCATCGTAATTAAACCGAGGTTTTTAACGTGATGGCCGAAAACTTTCACACTGCCTACGATTTTGCCAAGCAAATAATAACTTGCAAACGGAACAAACGCAAGAAAAGGCGCTTTAATACCCTCCCTTTTCGCAATGGTATATAGTCCGATACCTTTAAAAACAAAACAAACGATGGCAATCACCGCAGAAATTGTGAGCGAAGATATCGCAAACAAGGTCTGATTGATTACAATACCGAATTGATCGGACATAGTGGCTAAATTCTCGATAGCCTTTAACAAAGAATAGATCATTGATGCCTCCTTATGCGGAAA
Organism: uncultured Clostridia bacterium; assembly: GCA_958419945.1. Lineage (GTDB taxonomy): Bacteria > Bacillota > Clostridia > Christensenellales > Borkfalkiaceae > UBA4636. Next base: position 5,438 of record CATZIC010000064.1, read on the forward strand.
TAATGATTTCAAGAACGGCAATTACGATTGCAACTGAAAGAACGATTATCGAAGCGATTTTATTGGATTTTTTATTGAATTTACTAAACTTTTTCCCATAATAGAAACGATAATCGGAACCCTTTTCGTAATATTCGGGGAGTATAGCGGCGTAACTGTAAGCATTATAGTTACCATCCTTATTTCCCTCGTCCGCCAAAACGTAATATTTTTTAAAATGTACAATCTTTGGTTTTCCGAGAATTTTTCTTTTGTAATTACCTAACAACTTGTATCCGTAGTAAATGACACCTGTAATAACAAACACGAAGCCCAAAATCATGCCGGTTGCGTCGTATAGATAATTGAAATACGGCAAAGCCTGTCCTAAAAGTTCGGGTACAAGGCTTATTACAATAACACCGAAGTTATAGGTAAAGTGCATTGCCATGCCTACGAAAATATTGTTTGAAATCATTACGGCCGAACCAATCATTAGTCCTACCGCAAACTGAAGAATAAGTTGATCGTATCCGCCGTGCATTATGGCAAATATGAAAGCCGAACAAATTACGGCAAAAAGATCGCCAAACTGCCTTAGACCGCGCATAATGACACCACGGAACAACGCTTCTTCACATATGGCGGGAAGTAAAGGCACCAATATAAAGGAATAAACGAGGGAGAAAAACGGATTGATATTATCGGTCGGAATAGCATTTAAAGAAGCATGCGTTTCGTAATCGGTAAGATAAATAATCCACGTCCAATCATCGATAAAAGAATAATGCGCAGCGCTCAGCAAAAAGAAGACGCCGAAGCAAAGTAGCACGCCAAATAGAGCGTCCGGTGCGTCAAACTTACAGGCAAATCCACCGCCCGACAAAAAGCCTACCTTTCTTATTTTGGAGAACAAAAGCGCTATAAGCACTATCGTTCCCTGTGCCACGGCAACCGAAAAGCACATGCAAAGCATATAGTCGCCGGTAATTTCATATAACCGCCCCAAAAGCGGAGATATGGTATACCTTAAAACTATAGTCAGCACCGCAAAAATCAAAAATGCAAGCGCACTATCGAGCGCATTATAGGTGTTTGGGTTGGAATAATTCGACCTCGACAACACTATATTTTCATTTTTACATAAAATAGACTTCAATTTTTACACCCCTTATTATTTTACAACTTTTCCCTTACGAAAAATCAACAAAGTGCTACGATTACACAGAAATCAGTATGCACGAGCGAACAAGACCTTTTTGGTTGCCTTCTTTCCGCAAACTGCGCAAACGGCATCCTCTTCAGCATCGCCGATAATAACCCTCGCCGTAGCGGCGGTTTCGGCTTTGATCTTGTCTTCGCACTCACGGCAACCACACCAGTTGACCTTGACGAAATTCTTACCTTCAACGCCGTCCAGGATTTCCTTCATAGAACAAGCGTCTTTGACCTTCGAATCACGCATCTTTCTAGATTTTTCGAGCATATCTTTCTGAATTGTTTTGAGTAATTCGGGAATACTGTCAAGATTATCCAAAGAAAGATTGAATTTTTCGAAGTTATCACGGCGTGAAATTACGCACTGGTTGTTTTCGATATCACGGGGACCTATTTCAAGCCTTACAGGGCACCCCTTCATTTCCCATTCGTTAAACTTCCAACCGGGGCTTGCGTCTCTTGCGTCAAGTTCCGCTCTTATGCCCATGCCGACAAGTTTTTCGGTAATTTCTTTTGCTTTTTCCAAAACGCCTTCTTTAAACTGTGCAACGGGGATAACGATTACCTGAATAGGCGCAACCATAGGCGGTAACGACAAACCGCGTTGATCGCCGTGTGCCATAACGACCGCACCTATCATACGTGTGGAAACGCCCCAACTCGTGGAATAGCCGTATTTAAGAACGTTATCTTTGTCCAAAAACTTCATATTGAAGGCTTTTGCGAAGTTTGTTCCGAGGTAATGGGAAGTACCCGCCTGCAAACTCTTACCGTCAAGCATCATTGCTTCCATGCCGTAGGTTTCCACTGCGCCCGCAAACTTTTCCTTTTCCGTCTTTATGCCTGTAAATACGGGAATTGCAAGACATTCGTTTGCGAACTCCTCGTAAAGTTTAAGCATTTTTATGGTTTCTTCACGAGCCTCTTCTTCGGTAGCGTGTACCGTATGACCTTCCTGCCACAAAAACTCGCTAGTTCTAAGGAACGGACGGGTGGTTTTTTCCCATCTAACGACGTTAGCCCATTGATTTATGAGTAAAGGAAGGTCCCTGTAACTTTGAATCCATTTTGAGAACATTTCGCAAATTATAGTTTCGCTTGTAGGTCTTACAACAAGATTTTCCTGTAATTTATCACCGCCGGCATGTGTAACGACTGCAACTTCGGGAGCAAAGCCTTCAACGTGCTCGGCCTCCCTCTTTAAATAACTTTCAGGAATAAGCATAGGAAAATAAGCGTTTTTAACGCCGACCGCTTTAAATCTCTTGTTTAACTCGTTCTGAATGTTTTCCCAAATAGCGTATCCGTAAGGACGGATTACCATAGTACCTTTAACGGGGCCGTAGTCGACTAATTCCGTTTTAATAACTACGTCCGTGTACCACTGAGGAAAATCCTCTTCTATGTTCGCAATATTTTTTACAAACTGTTGCTCTTTTGCCATAATTAACCTCGTATCTTAGTAATTTCAGTTCGTTGATTTTCAAAAACCGCCGTTTTAGCAGTGTTTCGCTTTCTCTGACTGTACTTTTCTTAAAATATATTATAAATAAACTTATGCTATTTGTAAAGTAAAACTTGCTTTCTTTGTTCAATTTGCCAAAATAATAGAGTTCTTACTATATTTTTGCCAAATTCCGCTTAAAAAAAGACAAAATCCGAGTAGCCTTACAATTTAGAATATGTTGTTAGACGTTTTACTTGACGGAAAGATAAAAGAATTGTATAATTTGTTGGTAAAGGAGGTTACTATATGGACAAATTTCAGACAGCGGTCAACGCCGTAAGGGTTATTTCCGCAGAAGCCATAAACCAAGCCAATTCAGGTCATTCCGGACTGCCACTCGGCGCAGCCACCGTTGCATTCACGTTATTCGACGACTTTTTAAAGTTTAATCCGAAAGACCCCTCTTTCGTAGATAGAGACAGATTCGTTTTGTCATCCGGACACGGATCAATGCTTTTATACACACTTCTCCATATGTTCGGCTATAAAATAAGCGCGGAAGATCTTAAAAACTTCCGTCAATTAGGTTCGAAAACGCCCGGACATCCGGAATTTAATCACACTCCCGGCGTAGAAGTTTCCACAGGTCCTTTGGGACAAGGCGTTGCAAACGCGGTCGGCATGGCGATTGCCGAGACAAAACTTGCCGCAGAATTCAACCGTGAAGGTTTCCCCGTAGTAGACCACTACACTTACGCACTTTGCGGTGAAGGTTGCCTTATGGAAGGGATAGGCTACGAGGCGTGTTCTTTAGCGGGAAGCCTGAAACTCGGCAAACTTATTCTTTTTTACGACTGCAACAAAATCACTATAGAAGGCTCCGTCGAAGGCGTTTTTGACGAAGATATAGCGTTAAGACAAAAAGCCATGGGCTGGCAGGTTATCGAAGTGGATGGAAACAACCATGCAGCCATTAAGCGTGCTATTTTAAAGGCGCAGGCCGAAACCGAAAAGCCTTCCATGATTATTTGTCATACCACTATCGGATACGGTTCCCCTCTTCAGGGAACGGCAAAAGTTCACGGCACACCACTTGGCGAAGAAAACCTTCGCATAATGAAGGAAAGCCTCGGTTGGACCTCGGCTCCGTACGAATACCCCGAAGAAATTCAGCCTCTTTTAAATAAAGCAATAAACCGTGGCAAGAAAGCCCAAAAGGCGTGGAAGGAAATGTTTAACGAATACTCTGAAAAGTATCCAGAACTTGCCGAAAAGTTTAACGCCTGGCAGATAAACGACCATTCGGCAATTAAAAAATCTCTTGAATCTTTGGACAATACGCAGACGGTTGCAACAAGAAACGCAGGTCATACCGTAATAAACAAGGTAGCGGAATCGGTCGAAAACCTTTTCGGCGGCAGTGCAGACCTTACACCGTCAAACCTTACCTTCCTCGATCAGAGAGAGCGTTACGGATACGATAACAGAAAGGGTTCTAACCTGCAGTTCGGTATTCGTGAACACGCTATGGGCGCAATCCTAAACGGAATTTTGGTTCACGGCGGGCTAACCCCCTATTGTTCCACCTTCTTCGTGTTTTCCGATTATATGAAACACGCTATAAGGCTTGCAGGCATTATGAAAATCCCCGCCATATACGTATTTACACACGATTCTATCGGCGTCGGCGAGGACGGACCTTCCCACCAACCCGTGGAGCAGTTCGTGGCAATCCGTTCCATTCCCAACGTTCAACTATTCAGACCCTGCGATACTACCGAAACCGCTGCGGCGTGGTATACGGCACTTACAAGCGGACTTCCTACGGCAATATGTCTAACCCGCCAGAAAGTTACCCCCTGCTGTAAGAGTATGGACGACGCGTTAAAGGGTGGCTATATAGTGGAAAACAGCGTTAAACCGACCCCCGACTGCATCATTATTGCAACAGGTTCCGAAGTCGAAGTAGCAATTAAAGCCCGTAAACTTCTTCTTAAAGATGGCTACGACGCACGCGTCGTTTCCATGCCGTCAATGGAAGTTTTCGAAAAGCAAAGCGCAAAATACCGTGAAAGCGTCATTCCTTCAAAAGTTACCGCAAGAGTATGCGTCGAGGCAGGTTCTTCATATTCTTGGTATAAATACGCAGGCTTTAAAGGCGAAATGGTTTGCATGGACCAATTCGGTTTGTCCGGTAAATACCCCGAACTTTTCAAAAAATTCGGTTTTACCCCCGAAAACGTTGCCGAAAAGGCAAAAACTTCTATATTAAACAACGCAAAATAATTTGATTTTACAAAAAACCCGAGCCGTGCGCTCGGGTTTTTTAATGCTATTTGTCTTCTTCCGGTATGATAACTTTTGCAGGCCTTTCGTCCTTCAAAGACATAATGTAGTTGTTGTAGTCCGTTTCGGATAGTTTGATAACTTTAGGTTTTTTCTTTTTCATAATTCACCTCTTAATCGTTATACCACTATTCTTTCCAAAATATCGGACAAATATTCTCTTGATTAGGTAAATAAAAGGGGTTAATCAAATTTATTGCAAATTTATGGCA
>CATZIC010000065.1 GCA_958419945.1 uncultured Clostridia bacterium
CGCCTTACAATTAGCCATACTCAGAAATTGTTCCGGATACTTAAAAACAGGCGGTTCACTGTATTATTCTACTTGTTCGGTATTTAAAGATGAAAACGATAATGTAGTTAAGAAATTTTTAGACGAAAACCATGATTTCCAAACTTCGATTATAGATAGCCCGCTACCGAACGTTAGGACGGAATTCGGACTTCAATTTTTACCTCACGTATCGTATGGCGTCGGATTTTATATATGCAAACTGATAAAAAGTTGATTTTGGCCGATTTCGGCATTGAAAACTTAAAAACTTTAATTGCCGAATTCGGTGAAAAGCCCTTTCGTGCAGGGCAGATTTTTCGTAACGTTCATAACGGAAAAGGAATTTCCGAAATGACCGATATTTCCGCCGTCCTAAAACAAAAACTACTTGAAAACTACCAGGATACCGCAATAGAAATCATAAAAAAATTAACTTCTAAAGACGGCACCGAAAAATACCTGTTTAAGTTAAGCGACGGAAACGTTATCGAGGGCGTTTTAATGAACTATAAGTACGGCAATACGCTGTGCGTTTCCACGCAGGTTGGTTGCCGAATGGGCTGTGCATTTTGCGCCTCCACCTTAGGCGGACTTATTAGAAATTTAACGTCCGGAGAAATACTTTCAGAGGTTACTGCGGTAAATCGTATGATAGGCGGTAATATTACGAAAAGGCAAATTACCAACGTTGTTTTGATGGGAAGCGGAGAGCCTTTGGATAACTACGATAACGTTATCGGATTTTTAAGGCTGTTATCGGATAAGGACGGTATCAATATTAGCCCCAGAAACGTAAGTTTGTCAACTTGCGGGCTGGTTCCCAAAATGTACGAATTAGCGGACGAGGGACTTGCTGTAAACTTGACACTTTCATTGCACTCACCATTTGACGAGGAAAGGCGTAAAATAATGCCCATAGCAAACGCGTATACTATTTCCGAAGTGATTAAGGCGCTCGATAATTTTTTTGCCAAAACGGGAAGGCGTTATTACCTCGAATATTCCTTAATCGCAGGCGTAAACGATACGGATAAATGCTCTTTAGAACTTCACCGATTGCTAAAAGGCAAGCCTTGCCATATTAACCTTATAAGACTGAATTCAGTTAAAGAAAAAAGCCTTATAGGCTCTACCGATAAAAAGGCTAATGAATTTATGAAAAAACTTCAGGATTACGGGCTTTCAGTAACCTTAAGAAGGCGCATGGGCGACGATATCGACGGTGCGTGCGGTCAATTAAGAAGAAGATATATCGAAGGAGATAACCAAAATTAAAGGAATCATTATTAAAAGCCGATCAAAAGAATTTACCGTTCTGTCCGATGGAAAGGAATACACCTTAGTAGCAAGGGGCAATCTTAAAATTAAAGACAAAAAATTGATTACCGGCGACAAAGTGGTTTTTGAAAACGGTGTGATTACCGAGATAGCAGACAGAACCGTGTGTATAGGCAGACCACGTGTCGCAAACGTCGACGTTGTAAATATAGTCGTTGCGTCTACCCCCGACCCCGATTACTATCTTGTCGATAAAATGATAGTTCAGTGCGTAAAACTCGGTATTTCGGTATTTATAACGGTCAATAAGTGCGATAACGACTGCAAAACCTTTGATTACATAACTAAAAATTACGCTAACGCAGTGGACGGCATTTTCCCTGTAAGCGCAAAAACGGGAAGCGGAATACAAAGCCTTATTTCCGCCCTCGACGGAAAGTTATGCTGTTTATCTGGACAGTCGGCGGTAGGCAAAACCTCTTTATGCAACGCGATTTTCGGTAAATCGGAAGCGGTTAATTCGGTAAGCGAAAAAACGGACAGGGGCCGTCATACCACCACTTCTAGGGTTATTCATTATAACGACAGACTTTTTATAGTGGACACACCGGGGTTTTCCGCCTACGAACTTAACGACGTAGACAGTTATTCGCTTATGAATTACTACAAGGACTTTTCAGAGTATAACGGAAAGTGCTATTACGTCGGCTGTATGCATGTTGCGGAACCTGATTGCTTGGTAAAAAACGCCGTAGAATGCGGAAAAATTTCCGCAGACAGATACATGCGCTACCTATCTATTTATAAGGAAGTAAAGGAATATGAAAAACGAAAATATTAAAATCGCACCGTCTATTCTTTCCGCTGATTTTTCCAAGATGGGGGAAGAAGTTGAAGGTTTGGAAGCCTTTGGGGCGGATATGATACATTGCGACGTAATGGACGGCGTTTTCGTTCCCAATATAACTTTCGGTATTAAGATGGTTGCGGATATAAAAAAGCATACAACCCTTCCGCTTGACTGCCATTTAATGATAGTAAACCCCGAAAAATACGTTGAAAAGTTTGCTTTGGCGGGCGCCGATTACATTACCGTGCATTACGAGGCTTGTAAGGGTAAGACTTTAGATGTGCTAAACCTTATAAAAAAACAAAACGTTAAATGTGGCGTAGTAATAAACCCCGATACTAACCCCGAACTTATCAAAGATTTGGTACCCGTATGCGATATGGTGCTTATTATGAGCGTTTTTCCAGGTTTTGGCGGACAGTCGTTTATTGAAAATACGCTAGACAGCGTAAGATACGTTAGAAAAATTGTCGACGAAAATAACCTTGACACTTTGATCGAAATCGACGGCGGAATAAACACCGAAACCGTAAAACTTGCAAAAGAGGCCGGCGCAAACGTTATCGTGGCGGGAAACACCGTCTTTTCAGCCGCTGACAGAAAACAGATTATTTTAAGGCTTAGGACTTTATAGTGAAAGTTATAATTTGTCTTAACGGCGAGAAATTAAATAATTTCGATTTTGATAAAAATGATTATATAATTGCCTGCGACGGCGGATATAATTATTTAATGGAAAGAAACGTCACTCCCGATATTGTTTTAGGTGATTTCGATTCCTTGGGTTATATTCCCGAAAACGCGATTAGCTATCCGTGCGATAAAGATTATACCGATGGAGAACTTGGTCTTATAAAGGCGATTGAATTAGGCGCCAGAACGGTAGAATTCATTTGCGCGGGCGGTAATAGAGAGGATCAATTTTTCGCAAACGTCGGTCTTTTGGAAAAAGCTGTGAGAAATGGTGTTTCGGCGAAATGCGTTACTAATGCAAGCGAGATATATTTTATAGACAAAAGTATTACGATAAATACAAAAAAAGAAACCGTGGTTTCCGTTTATCCGCTTGAAACCTCGGTTATAAAAAGTTCATATGGGCTTAAATACAAATATGATAATACGCTAATAAACCGCGGTGATACGTTAGGAATTTCCAACGTAGCGGTAGACGATACTATCGGAATTACCGTGTCAAAAGGTGCGGTTTTGGTTTTTGTAAACAGAAATTTAACATAAGAAAAAAGCAACTTCCCGTAATGTAGAGGAAGATGCTTTTTTCCTTAACTAAATAGCTGCGGCAAAAATAAAAGGCCACATAAAGGGATGTGACCGTAAACCGCTTAAGCTCTTTCAACGCCTTTGCCGCTTTTAAGGCAACGGGTACAAACGTATTCAGAGGATACAACGCCATTTTTAACGATTTTAACCTTCTGAACGTTTGCATTGTAGGAGCGTGGTGTTTTGCGGTTACTGTGACTAACTAAGTTACCACTAAGTTTACCTTTACCGCATACGCTGCAAACTCTTGACATATTAACACCTCCAACACGTTTTTAGAATTCAGCTTAATAAATATAACATTATTGAAAACAAAAATCAACTTATTTAACTTACTTTTTTAAGATATTTATATTTTTTTTGCCGATTATCCTTATAATTGGTCGGTTTTGGGGCAAATAAACAAAAAGCAATTAAAATTTGTTGCAAATAAAACGGTTTTGTTGTAAAATGTATCTATATTTAAGGAGTTTTATCTATGTCTGTAAGTACTACCAACATATACGGTCAAATTTTAATATCTGACGAGGCTATAGCTAAAGTTGCTTACCATGCAGCTTTAGATTGCTACGGCATAGTTGAACTCGTAACGAAAGGCGTTAAAGATTCTGTTAACGGCTTATTTTCCAAAGGACAGAGGGTAAACGGTACCACCGTAGTTACAAATGGCGATAAAATTTGTATCAATATTTGCGTTATTATTAAATTCGGTGTTTCCTTATCGGCCGTTGCTGAAACTTTAAAACTTTCGGTTAAATACAATGTTGAAAAGTTTACGGGTATGGTAGTTGATTCCGTCAACGTCAATATTGTAGGGGTAAAGTTGTAATTCCGACTTAAACCGCTCGATAATTGTTATTTTGAGCGTTACTTTATAGGCCCCTAAATTATTTCTATATTTTGAAGGATTCTTATGTTAAAAACAATAAATGGCGCTATGTTTGGCAAAATGGTTGTCAATGCGTCCAAATTACTTGATATTAACAGGTCGAAAATCGACGCTTTAAACGTTTTCCCTGTGCCTGACGGAGATACGGGCACTAATATGTGCGCAACACTTGGATCGGCAGTAAAAGAACTTAAAGCCTGCCATACAAACCGTATGTCGGATATATGCGACACGGTTTCACGTGCGGCATTAAGAGGAGCGAGAGGAAACTCCGGTGTTATAACTTCTCAGATCGTTAAAGGACTTTGCAAAAGTTTCCGTGAACTCGAAGAAATCACTGTAAAAGACTTCGCTAAAGCGATGAAGACTGCAACCGACACCGCTTATGCGGCAGTCAATAAGCCCAAAGAAGGCACGATTTTAACCGTTTGCAGGCTTATGAGTGCGAACGCTTCCTCTCAAAAGACCAAGGACTTTTTGGCTTTCTTCGATAGTATTATCGAGGCCGGCGAAGTAGCGCTTGCATCTACACCCGACCTTCTTCCCGTTTTGAAAAAAGCAGGAGTTGTAGATTCCGGCGGTATGGGGCTTGTAACCATATTTAAGGGCATGCTAACGGCCTTAAAAGGTGAAGAAATCGTTGATGCGGGCGAGGATAGCGTATTAGAGCAAATCGTTAAAAAGGATGAACATATTCAGCCGGATTTAACAAATTTAAGTAGCATTCAATACGCTTACTGCACGGAATTTTTCATTATAAATCTTAAAAAGAAGACCACTTTGGCGGATATCGACAGACTTAGCGAAACACTGAACAATATAGGCGACAGTGTAATTTGCGTTGGGGACTTAGAACTCGTCAAAGTTCACGTTCATACAAATTCGCCGGGTGTTGCACTTACAAAAGCTTTGCAACTCGGGGAACTCGATAAAGTCAAGATCGAGAACATGCTCGAGCAAAACCGTGCGCTTCAGCGTCAGTACGAGGCTGAAAGAAAGCCTATTGGATTGATTTCGGTTGCCCAAGGCGAAGGCTTAGCAGCAATGTTCAAAGAACTTAACTGCGACAGAGTTATCGAGGGCGGACAGACCATGAATCCGAGCGCAAGCGATATTGCGGACGCAATATTACAGGTTAATGCAGGAACGATTTTTGTTTTCCCGAACAATAAAAACATAATTCTTGCGGCAGAACAGAGTAAATCTTTGGTCGAAGGAAGAAAAATCATAGTTGTTCCTACCAAAAACATTCCGCAAGGTCTTGCAGCTGCAATGGCGTACGATCCCGAAGCATCGGCGGATGAAAATCTTATGAATATGCTTCACGCTATAGACAACGTTTCAGACGGTCAGGTAACTTACGCAGTAAGAAACACCAACGTCGGCGGTTTCAGCCTTAAAAAAGGCGATATTATCGGCCTTAACAGCAAGCGTATTCTCTCTAAAGGCACCACCATCAACGGTGCTACGATGAAACTCATTGAGAAATTGAAAGATAAGAACCATTCGCTTATCAATATATATTATGGTATAGACGTTAAAGAGCAGGATGCAATGATGCTTAAGCAAGAGGTTGAAGAAGCCTATCCCGACTGCGACGTGGAATGTTACTACGGCGGTCAATCCGTTTATTACTATATTTTGTCTTTAGAATAAAAATTTCGGGAAAAACTTAATCGGTTTTTCCCTTTTTTCTTATTATGGAACTTCGTTATATTAAAGGTTTGTCGGATAAAAGAATATCGGATCTTAATTCCATGGGAATATTCAGCGCGGAAGATCTTCTGCGCCATTTTCCGCGTAATTATCTCGATATGCGAAAGGCCGTGAGTTTGCACGAAGTTCAAAACAATGATTTTGCCCTGGTAAAAGCAACGATTATAGCCATTCCAAACTACGTGCCGCAACGTGGTAAGTATACTTTTTTTAAAATTACCTGTATTCAGGACGGCGAGCCTTTTACAATTATTTGGTTTAATCAGCCGTATATTCGCTCAAAACTTAAAGAAGGGGAAACCTATCTTTTTTACGGAAGACTGAGAAACCGTTACGGCGTTATCTCTATGTCTAACCCGACTTTCGAGGTTTTTGACGAAAATTTAAGCCTTAAAGGCATCGTTCCAGTGTACTCGATAAAAGGAAGTCTCACCCAAAAAGTGATGCGTGCGGTGATTGCGGACGCTTTAAATAAGGTTAAATTTACTACTTTGATTTCGGAGAGAAATTGCACCGTTTACGAATTATCCGACCTAAATTCGGCTTACAAAGCGGTACATATGCCGGATTCTTTTGAAAGCCTTCATAAAGCGGCCGACAGAATTGCTACCGAAGAATACTACGTTTTAATTTCCGCTTTTAAGTTCATAAAAGGAGACCGGCAGCAAACAAGATTAAACAGATATTCCGTTTCGGCGCAAGAACTTAAGGATTTTACTACACGTTTCGGTTTTGAATTTACAAACGGGCAAAAGTCCGCAGTAAACGAAATTTACGCAGATTTGAAAAAGCCGGTTGTTATGAACAGGCTTTTACAGGGGGACGTAGGCTCCGGCAAAACCGCAGTGTCGCTATGCGCCATTTTTATGGCGGTTAAAAGCGGTTATCAGGCGGTAATGCTTGCTCCGACAGAGGTTCTTGCAAAGCAAAATTTTGCTATAATTCAAAAGTTTCTTCCGGAATACAGCGTAGGTTTTTTAAGCGGTTCACTTACCGCTAAGGAAAAAGAAGAGGTAAAATCCCGCATAAAAAGCGGAGAATATCGGATAGTAGTTGGTACGCATGCTATTCTGGAAAAGGACGTCGTTTTCAATAATTTGAGTATTTGCGTTTGCGACGAGCAGCAACGCTTCGGTGTTGCGCAAAGAAACAATTTAATCGAAAAAGGCGTTAAACCGGACGTGCTTATTATGAGCGCAACGCCTATTCCACGCACTTTATCACTTATTTTTTACGGTGATTTAGATATTTCAACCATTTCGGATAAACCGCTTGCACGTGCCGAGATTAAGACCTTCGTCGTACCTAAACAAAAGTACGAAGGCATGCTCAAATTTATCGACGGCGAAATGGAAAAGGGCAGAAAGGCTTATTTTGTATGTCCGAAGATTGACGGCGACGAAGAAGGGTCTGTTTTATCCGTTACCGAACTTTATGAAGAACTTTGTAAAAAATTGCCGAATCGTAAGTTCGAACTTTTGCACGGCAGAATGAAGGATAGCAAAAAGACTGAAATAATGGGTGATTTTAAATCGGGCAAAATTGACGCTATCGTTTCAACGACGGTTATAGAAGTAGGTATCGACGTATCAGACGCAACGGTTATGTGCATATTCGGCGCGGACAGATTCGGCCTCTCGCAACTCCACCAATTACGTGGAAGGGTTGGGCGTTCAAGTTTGGAAAGTTACTGCTTTTTACTTTCCGACAGCGATGCGGATACGGCTATAACAAGACTTTCCGCACTTAAAAACAATTCCGACGGCTTTAAAATTTCAGAAATCGACTACGCCGAGCGTGGCGGAGGTGATTTTTTGGGAACACGCCAAAGCGGAAAGTTAATGACAGACTTAGGTAGCCTAAAATACGACACTGCTGCAATATTTTTGGCTAAAAAACTTTCGGACGACGCTTTTTCCTCGGGCGAGACCATAGTGGCGCTTAAAAACGTGGCGCTTCTTAAGTACGAAAAACTTAAAGACGTTGCCTTAAATTGAACTTATAAAAAATATTTACTTTTACGGCTTCGAATATTAAAAAACACAAGTGATTTTCTTGTGTTTTTTTGTTAACAATATTATAATAATAAAAGCGAAAACTTGCTGATTTTCAGCCGATTTACGGAAATATAAGATGAAGAAAACGAATAAAGCAAAAGAACTATTACTCGATTACGCAATAAGTCTGTTAGCGGGGCTTTTAACCGCTTTCGGACTTCATTATTTTTCTCAGCATAACGGCTTTGTTCCCGGCGGAATAAGCGGCCTTGCCTTTATTTTGTCCCAGTATACGCCACTGAAAATAAACGCAGGTTATTACATTTTCCTTTTAAATTTACCGCTTTTCGTCTTAATTTCCATTTTCGTTGAGAAAAAACTCGGCTTAAATCTTGCTTTTTACATTATCATTCAGTCCTCGGCCCTCGTTTTATTTGAAAAGGCTTTGCCTAATACCTACTATGAGGCGTCGCAAGGGAACTTAATATTTGCCTGTATAGGTTCCGGCGTTGTAACCGGTCTCGGATATGGGATTCAGATACGCCATAACGGATCTTCGGGCGGAACTTATTCGGTTTCGGCGCTTATAAAGCATTGGCATCCCGCTTCCAACATTGCCTGGCTTTCATTTATGATGGATTGCAGCGTAGTATTTTTGGTGTTTTTCCTCAGTAACTGCGGTATCGAGCCGACGATTGCAACCATTGTCAACCTGTTTTTGGCAAACTTTGTAGTAGATTACTGCCTGCAAGGTTCTAAAGAAGGGTATAAGTTTGAAATTATTACGGACAACCCCGAAGATATTTCAACCGAAATTATGACCACTCTTCAACACGGCGTTACAGAACTTAACGTTCAGGGCATGTACACGCACAGCAATAAATATATGATAGTTTGCATTATCCGCAAAAGGGAATTAAGCAAGATGATGCGTATCATGAAAAAATATAAAGGAACTTTCGCTTCCTTTTCAAAAGTCAACGAAGTTATCGGAAACTTCAAAAAATAACTGCAAAACCCCGCTTAAAAAGCGGGGTTTTAATTATTGAAGGTGGTTATTCGGCGTAACTAAAATTGTTTTATTGTCAGAGTAATAGACCATTCCGAGGGGCAGCCCGGCGGGCCTTTTTACGTGCTTTTTAAGGGTGTAATCAACGGGCACTTTATCGGATGCAGAGGCTTTACTGTAATATGCGCAGATTTCAGCCGCATAAAGCAAAACTTCATCGGGGACAATACCGTCATGGCTTTTAATAATTACGTGCGCCGAATGATAGTCTTTTGTGTGTAGCCAAATATCATTCCTGTCTGCAGACGAGGTAAGGCGAGTGTTCTGTAAGTTGTTTCTTCCGACGAAAACGTCGTATCCATTATATTGATAGGTGCGATATGGAGTCGGTTTATTGCGCTTTTTATCCGCCTTTTTATAGCTTTTAAGTATACCTTCATCGGTAAGCTCTTCTTCGATTTCCGTAAAATCGCATAACTCTTTGCACAAATCGATTTCGTCGTATAAGGATTGAAGATATTTAAGGTTTTCCTCTAATTCCTTAACCTGCGGCTTAACGGCGTTTAAGGTTTTCTTTTCCTTGTCGTATTTTTTAAAGTACCTTTCGGCGTTATCTTTAGGGGAAAGCAGTGGATCCATTTTTATAGTGATTGGTTCCATGTTCTCGGTGTAATAGTTTTCCAAAACCACTTCTTTAATGCCACTTTTGATTCGGTATAAATTTGCAATAATAAGCTCACCCGATATACGAAGTTTCTGCATATCATCGCAGGCAAGTATCTTTTCCAAAGCGATTTGATATTTCTTTTGAACCTTCTTTTCGCGGGCCTTTACGGCATCGGTTAGTTTACGCTTTTTTTCCTCGAAGTCACGATTAGATTCCTTTTTGGTAAAGTAGTAATCTATTGCCGAAGAAATGCTGTCAAAGTACGTCTTATCGGCTACCACACTTTCATAGTCGGTTACGTAAAAATCCTTACAGGACTTATCGATACACACGCACGGTTTGTAATTATTAAGCTCGTAAAAATCGTTAAAATATTTGTAAAAATCAAGGATATTTACGATTTTTACATCATCTTCCGTAACGTCGTGTTTCCCGAAAAATCTGTAAACTATCTCGTAAGCGGTGGACTTTGCCAAGCCTTTAAAGCGGTTGAAAATATAACTTGCAAAATCACTTCCGCTGAAATTTTTTAAAGCGGATATTGCGGTTTCTTTATCGGATAACTCTATTTTATCCTGCGGCGTGGGGAGCGCGTAATTTACCCCAGGGAAAATCGGACGCAAGCCTTCGATACTTTGGGATTGCTTGATCGCACCTAAAATTCTGCCGTTTTCAACGAGTGTAATATTTGAATATTTTCCCATAATTTCGACATATAACGTCTTTATTCCGCTTTCACGCATTTCGTTTTTGGTGCCGAAAGTAATCGTCAAAATTCGCTCGTAAGGAACGGTAGCAATCGATTCTATAACGGCGTGAGATAGGTGTTTTCTTAAAAGCATGCAAAATGAAGGGGCTTGCAGAGGGGCCTCTTTTT
>CATZIC010000066.1 GCA_958419945.1 uncultured Clostridia bacterium
TTTACAGGTTAAAAATTACTTAGGCTTTTTAGCGCCGTATTTTGAACGAGCCTGTTTGCGTTTTGCAACGCCTGCGGTATCGAGCGTACCACGAATAATGTGATATCTGACACCAGGTAAATCTCTAACCCTACCGCCCCTGATTAATACGGAGCTGTGTTCCTGAAGATTGTGACCTTCGCCGGGAATGTACACGGTACCTTCCTGCTTGTTCGTCAATCTTATCCTGGCTATCTTACGCATAGCGGAGTTAGGTTTTTTAGGCGAAGTGGTGGTAACCGAAAGGCATACGCCTCTTCTTTGCGGGCAGGAATCAAGGATAGGAGCCTTGCTCTTTTCCGCCGCCGTACGTCTGCTGTGCTTGATAATCTGGTTAATTGTTGGCATGTTTTACCTCCTTTTAAGATTTCGGAATATTTCTGACCAAATGCCAAAAAGGCACGGTTGAAATCAAAATTTAATTATAAATAGCAAAATATCGTAAAATCCTCATACCTTGCCCGTAAATTCTATCATTTTTTGACCTATTAGTCAAACGAATTGACGGTTTTTATGCAGATATGCAATTCTTATTTATATATATGGTTGCCTATTTTTACGATATAAATTCTATGTTTCCGTCAAAAAGGCGAAAATTGCCTTTTTGACGTTTTTAATTATATATCACTGTCCGTATTAGCGTTGTTAAGTTGAGGATTTAACACTTTGTAATCCTTAACGCCGGTACCTGCAGGGATAAGCTTACCGATAATTACGTTTTCCTTAAGACCGATAAGCGGATCGATCTTATTCTTAATTGCAGCTTCCGTCAAAACCTTTGCGGTTTCCTGGAATGACGCTGCGGACAGGAAGCTTTCGGTAGCGAGTGCCGCTTTTGTGATACCGAGCAAAGTCCTCTTTGCGGTTGCAGGTCTTAAGCCCTTGTCCATCGCCTTTTCGTTTTCCTCTTCGAAACGGATAAGGTCAACGGATTCACCGGGAAGAAGATCGGTATCGCCGCAGTTTTCTACGCGTACTTTACGAAGCATCTGACGAACGATAATTTCTACGTGTTTATCGTTGATATCAACGCCTTGCGCACGGTAAACCGACTGAACTTCACGCAAAATGTAATCCTGAACACCTTTAACGCCTTGCGTTCTTAAAATATCCTGCGGATATACGGAACCGGAAGTAAGAATCTTACCGGGTTCTACGTAGTCGCCGGTTTTAACTTTAAGATCGGCAGAGAACGGAATTACGTAATCTTTTACGCTGTCTTTTCCTGCGCCTTCGCCCTTAACTATTACGTGGCGGAGGCCCTCTCTTTCCTCAACGGTAACCAAACCGCTGGTTTCGCAAACTACTGCCTGCCCCTTAGGACGACGAGCTTCGAACAACTCTTCGATTCTCGGCAAACCTTGGGTAATATCTTCGGTGGACGCGATACCACCGGTATGGAAGGTTCTCATGGTAAGCTGGGTACCCGGTTCACCGATGGACTGTGCGGCTATAACGCCTACAGCCTCGCCGATGTTTACGGGCAAGTTGTTACTCATGTTCTTGCCGTAGCACTTAGCGCATACGCCGTTTTTGGAGCGGCAGGTAAAGGTACTTCTTATAAGCACTTTATCGATACCGGCTTTGGTAATTTCCTTAGCCTGTTCTTCGGAAATCATGGTGTCGCCTTTAACGATAACTTCTCCCGCCCTTTCGTGTCCTTCGGGGTAGCAAACGTCGTCAATGGTGAAACGACCGATAATTCTGTCTTCCAAAGATTCGATAACCTTTTCCTTGTTGCCTTCGAATCCCATAATGTTGGAAATCCAAACGCCCTTCGGTTTTTCGCCCGTGCCTTCGTAGCAGTCCTCTTCACGAATGATAACGTTGTGAGATACGTCGACGAGACGTCTCGTAAGGTAACCGGAGTCCGCCGTCTTTAAAGCGGTGTCGGCAAGACCTTTTCTTCCGCCGTGGGAGGAAATGAAGTATTCCAAAACGGAAAGGCCTTCACGGAAGCAGGATTTAACAGGAATCTCTATGATCTTACCGTTAGGGTTGGTCATAAGTCCACGCATACCGACAAGTTGCTTGATCTGGTCTTTCGAACCACGCGCGCCGGAGTCTACCATCATTGTGATAGGATTGAATTTTTCGGTGTTGTTGGAGATCTGATCGGAAACTTCGTCGGTTGCTTCCGTCCAGAGATCAACGACCTTTTTATATCTTTCGTTTTCGGTAAGAAGTCCTCTTGCGTGCAGTTTGTCTACGCGCAAAACTTCTTTTTCGGCGTTTTTAAGAATTTCTTCCTTTCTTTCGGGGATATGCATATCGAAAACGCTGGTGGTTAAGCCCGCAATGGTGGAATACTTGTAACCCAAAGCCTTGATGCTATCAAGCGCTTCCGCCGCAAGCGGAGATCCGCCGGTCTTGAAGCAGGCGTTGACGATCTTTTTAAGGTCGCCTTTTTTAACGAGTGCGTTTACTTCGAGTTCGCAATAATCTGTGGGAACTTCCCTCTTACAAAGCCCGATATTCTGAGGAATAGCACGGTTGAATATAATTCTACCCGTGGTAGTCTTTATAATTTTACTTACGGTTTCGCCGTCGGGAGTGGTTACTATGCGACGAACGAAAATTTCGTCCTGCAAGTGAAGTTGTTTTGTCTGATAAGCGATAATGGCTTCGTCGGGGGTGTAAATACCCGCCGTGTAAAGTTCGCCGTCCTCGGTTTCGTTAAACTTAGCGTCGTATTTTTTGCCGTGTTCACGTCTTACAATGGTAAGGTAATAACAACCTAAAACCATGTCTTGTGTAGGCGACATAACCGGTTTGCCGTCCGCAAGTTTCAAAATGTTATTGGAAGAAAGCATTAAAAATCTTGCTTCGGCTTGCGCTTCGATGGACAGAGGTACGTGAACGGACATCTGGTCGCCGTCGAAGTCTGCGTTGAACGCACCGCAAACGAGGGGGTGAAGTTTAATTGCCCTACCTTCGATCAAAACAGGTTCAAACGCCTGAATGGAAAGACGGTGAAGGGTAGGAGCACGGTTTAAAAGTACGGGGTGGTCTTTAATGACGTTTTCCAAAATTTCCCATACGCAGGGTTTCATTCTTTCTACCGTACGTTTAGCGCTCTTTATATTGTGGCATTGGTTGTTTTCAACCAACTTTTTCATGACGAAGGGCTTGAAAAGTTCGATTGCCATTTCCTTAGGCAAACCGCACTGATAAAGCTTGAGTTCAGGACCTACGACGATAACCGAACGACCGGAATAGTCGACACGTTTACCCAAAAGGTTCTGTCTGAAACGACCTTGTTTACCTTTGAGCATGCCGGAAAGGGACTTAAGATCACGGTTGCCCGCACCCGAAACCGCTTTACCACGACGACCGTTATCGATAAGTGCGTCGACGGCTTCCTGTAACATTCTCTTTTCGTTTCTTATAATGATATCGGGCGCGCCCAATTCCATAAGCTTACGAAGTCTGTTGTTACGGTTTATAACTCTGCGGTATAAATCGTTAAGGTCGCTCGTTGCGAATCTGCCGCCTTCCAGCGGAACCATAGGACGAAGTTCGGGAGGAATAACGGGGATAACGTCCAAAATCATCCATTCGGGACGGTTTCCGCTGCGGCGGAAGGCTTCCAAAATGTCCAACCTTTTAACCGCTTTAACCCTCTTTTGTCCGGAAGGACTGGTAGAGATAATTTTTCTTACTTCTTCGACTTCTTTATCGAGGTCTACTGCCATCAAAAGTTCCTTAATGGCTTCAGCGCCCATGCCTGCCTTAAAGGAATTGTAGCCGTACTTTTCGATGGCTTCGTCTCTTTGTTTGTCGTTGATTACTTCTTTATAGGTAAATTCCGTAGAACCCGGATCCAAAACGACGAAACTTGCAAAGTATAAAACCTGTTCGAGGTGCTTAGGACTCATATCGAGAACTAAACCGATCCTCGAAGGAACGCCCCTGAAATACCAAATGTGGGAAACGGGGGCTGCAAGTTCGATGTGGCCCATACGCTCACGCCTTACTTTGGAACGGGTAACTTCTACGCCGCATTTATCGCAGATAACGCCTTTATAGCGAATTCTTTTATATTTACCGCAATGACATTCCCAATCCTTGGTCGGCCCGAATATCCTTTCGCAGAAAAGGCCGTCCTTTTCAGGCTTTTGGGTGCGGTAGTTAATGGTTTCGGGCTTGGTTACCTCGCCGTATGACCATCCTCTGATTTTTTCAGGAGAAGCAACGCCTATCTGAATGGCGTCGAAATTGTTAAGTTCAAACATATATTACTGCCTCCCTATTAGTTATTGTCGTCGAAATCGTCGTCCAAAAGATCGAGATTGTCAAGATTTTCGAGATCGTCGTAGTCGTCGTCCAAAAGATCGTCGCTTGTGAAGTTTTCGAGATCGTTATCGTCGAGACCGAATTCTTCTTCGTCGAATAGCGTAGTATCCGTGGAGTCTTCTTCTGCGGCAGTATCGTCTTCGATACCGAGATCGACGCTTTCAGTCTTTTCTCTTTCGGTAACAACCATTCTTTCGTCGATTTCGTCGTCTTCGAGTTCTTTAAGAGAGATTTCGTCGCCCGTTTCGGTAAGAACCTTCATATCGAGAGCAAGGGACTGAAGTTCCTTCAAAAGAACCTTAAAGGATGCGGGGATACCCGGTTCGGAGTTGTCGTCGCCCTTGTTTACAATGGAATCGTAGGTCTTTCTTCTGCCCACGATATCGTCCGACTTGACGGTTAAAATTTCCTGCAAAATGTGGGCTGCGCCATAAGCTTCCAACGCCCAAACTTCCATTTCGCCGAAACGCTGTCCGCCGAACTGCGCTTTACCACCCAAAGGCTGTTGGGTTACAAGCGAGTACGGACCCGTGGATCTTGCGTGAATCTTATCGTCGACAAGATGGTGCAGTTTGATCATGTACATCTGACCGACCGTGGAACGGTTTTCGAAAGGTTCACCCGTTCTGCCGTCGTAAAGCTGGATTTTGCCGTCTACTTCGCCGTCGGGGTTTACAATCTGATTTTCCGCAAGAAGTTGTTTAATTTCTTCACCCGTTGCACCGTCGAATACGGGGGTTGCGATCTTCCAACCGAGCTGTTTGCATACGAGGCCCAAGTGTACTTCGAGCACCTGACCGATGTTCATACGGGAAGGAACGCCCAACGGGTTTAAAAGAATCTGTAACGGTGTACCGTCTGCTAAGAACGGCATATCGTATCTCGGTAAAACTCTCGAGATAACGCCCTTATTGCCGTGGCGGCCCGCCATTTTATCGCCGACGGAAATCTTACGCTTCTGAGCAATGTAAACCCTTACGAGTTTATTAACGCCGGGCGCAAGTTCGTCTTTGTTTTCTCTTGTAAATATTTTTACGTCTACTACGATACCGCTTTCACCGTGGGGTACACGCAAAGAAGTATCTCTTACCTCTCTCGCCTTTTCGCCAAAGATGGCACGAAGCAATCTTTCTTCCGGCGTAAGTTCGGTTTCGCCCTTAGGCGTAACCTTACCGACGAGGATATCGCCGCTCATAACCTCTGCACCGATTCTAATAATACCGTCGGAATCGAGGTCTTTTAGTGCGTCGTCGCCGACGTTGGGGATTTCACGGGTGATTTCCTCTTCGCCGAGTTTGGTATCACGTGCTTCGGTTTCGTGTTCTTCGATATGAATGGAAGTGAACACGTCGTCCTGAACGAGTTCTTCGGAAAGTAGTATTGCGTCTTCGTAGTTATAACCTTCCCAGGTCATGAAGCCGATGAGAATGTTTCTGCCGAGTGCAAGTTCGCCGTTAGAGGTTGCAGGACCGTCCGCAAGCACGTCGCCCGTTTTAACCTTATCCCCCGTGGAAACGATGGGACGTTGGTTGATACAGGTTCCCTGGTTGGAACGCTGGAATTTTTTAAGTTCGTAAACGTGGTCCACACCGTCGTCGTCGGTAACGACAATCTTGTCGCCGCAAGCCGATTTAACCACGCCCGATTCCTTGGCTATAATCATTACGCCGGAATCGTATGCTATTTTCGATTCGATACCCGTACCGACTATTGCGTTTTCGGGTTTTAAAAGAGGTACTGCCTGACGTTGCATGTTGGAACCCATCAGCGTTCTGTGAGTATCGTCGCTTTCCAGGAAAGGAATAAGCGCGGTAGCAACGGAAACGAGCTGCATAGGAGATACGTCCATGTAGTCGATAAGGCTTCTGTCGACTTCGGTGATTTCCTCTCTGTGACGGCAGGAAACACGTTCGTTCAAGAATCTGCCTTGATCGTCCAACGGTTCGTTAGCCTGTGCGACGATAAATTCGTCCTCTTCGTCCGCAGTAAGATATCTTACGTCGTCGGTAACGACGCCGGTTTCTTTGTCTACACGTCTATACGGCGCTTCGATAAAGCCGTATTCGTTTACCTTTGCGTAGGTTGTAAGCGAGGAAATAAGACCGATGTTCTGACCTTCAGGCGTTTCGATAGGGCACATTCTGCCGTAGTGCGTGTAGTGAACGTCGCGGACTTCAAACGTTGCCCTTTCTCTGTTCAAACCGCCGGGGCCCAAAGCGGAAAGTTTCCTCTTATGGGTAAGTTCTGCAATGGGGTTGGTCTGATCCATGAATTGAGATAACTGCGAAGAACCGAAGAATTCCTTGATTGCGGAATTTACAGGTCTTATGTTGATAAGTCCTTGCGGAGTAACTTCCTTCGGATCCTGCGTCGCCATTCTTTCTTTTATAAGTCTTTCGAGCCTTGCAATACCGATTCTGAATTGGTTCTGCAAAAGTTCGCCGACCGAACGTACACGACGGTTTCCCAAGTGGTCAATATTGTCTACTTCGCCGATGCCGTAGCAAAGGTCGAGGTTTACGGATATGGACGCAACGATATCGTCTACGGTGATATGTTTATGGTTCAGTACGTTAAGTAAAGGCTTAACGGTTTTCTTTCTTTCGGCATCGAGTTTTTCGTTGATGCCCTCTTCCAAAATCTTGAAGAACTCAACGCAGGCAACGACGAATTTTCTTCTCTGTTCCTTGCGTTTTTCCGCGTTCTTTTTGGTTTCCGGTTTTTCTTCGGTGCCGTCGTCCTGAGTTTCTTCGGTGTAGTGAATGGCGTTAATCTCGTTTATGAGTTTTTCGCCTGCGTCTTCTACGCCGATCTCTTTCGCGAGGTCTTTAACCTGTTCCGCAAACTTAAGGGAAGGATAGTGAATGGTGTCGATAAGTCCGAAAAATCTCGGATTTGAGCCGGTAACCGCTTTGAAGCTTACGGTGTTGTTTGCGATAACTCTGTGTTTTACGCCGGCAGCCAAAACGTCGATTTCGTTTACGCCTGCGTCACGGATTTCGACAGCCTTTTCACGAGTGATAACTTCGCCTTTGGTTGCCAAAACTTCGCCGTCGGCGGAAATAACGTCTTCGGCAAGAGTAAGCCCTGCGATACGAGCGGCAAGATTCAAACGTTTGTTGAATTTGTAACGGCCTACTTTAGCAAGGTCGTAACGACGAGGATCGAAGAAAACGTTTCTCAAATTGATTTTAACCGCTTCGTCGTTGGGAACTTCGCCGGGACGGAGACGGCGGTAAAGTTCGTACAAACCTTCCTTTACCGTTTTGGTGTTATCCTTTTCGATGGTGGACTTAATGTATTCGTCGCCGCCGAAAAGATCTGTAATTTCCTTATTTGATTCGAAGCCGAGGGCACGCAAAAGGACGCTGACCTGAAGCTTACGCGTTCTGTCAACCTTTATCCACAAAACCTTTTGGTTATCCTGCTCGAGTTCGAGCCATGCGCCACGGTTCGGAATAACCGTGGTGTTATATAATTTTTTACCGGATTTATCGAATTCGAATCCGTTATAAACGCCGGGTGAACGAACAAGCTGGGAGACTATAACCCTTTCCGCACCGTTGATGATGAACGAGCCGTTGTCCGTCATTTTGGGGATATCACCCATAAAGACGTCCTGATTTATTATGTCGCCGGTGATTTTGTTTACAAGCCTTACGTTTACCCTCAAAGGAATGGCATAGGTTGCATCACGATCACGGCATTCTTTTTCACTGTACTTGGGCTTGTCAATCAGTTTGTGGTCCAGAAAATAGAGTTCAAAACGGTCAGAGAAGTCGGTTATCGGCGAGAAATCCTCAAAAACTTCCGCAATACCTTCGTCTATGAAAGATTGATAGGAGTCCTTTTGTACTTCTACGAGGTTGGGCATTTCTTGTGAACCCTTAATGCGTGAGAAAGTTTTTCTTTCTACGTTTCCGAACATCGCTGACGGTAAATTTCGTGTCATTAGCTTCGCTCCTTTTTTGAAAAAATGCTACTTATCAATTGCTTTTTTGCACAATATGTTGTATAATGGCAAAGTAAATTACACAAAAACTTGTGTTTTTTACACGCAGCAGTGCAAAATTCCACATATTTTCGGCTATTTTTTCCCGCCGAAAATTCGGGAACAATGCTTCTTCACATATTGCGGCATTATAGCATTGATATATTATAATCTTTCAAAAAGCGCCTGTCAAGCAAAACGGGCACATATTTTATATTTTTATATAATAAAATAAAAAAATAATAGGGCAAAAAATGAGAATCGACAAATTTCTGAAAGTTTCACGAATATTAAAAAGACGAACCGTCGCAGCCGACGCCTGCAAGGGCGGAAAAGTTATGGTTTTCGGCAAGGAAGTAAAGCCCTCTTACTCTTTAAAGGTCGGCGACGAGGTGGAAATCCGTTTCGGAAACGGCTCGGTAAAATTCAGAGTGCTCGCGTTAAAAGAAACGGTTAAAAAGGACGAAGCTGAAACCTTGTACGAAATTTTGTAATTTTATTCTTTTTGCCATTTGAATTTTTGGGTGCGTTTTACGGCTTGTTGCGAGCGCACGGCGGCATTTTATCAGACAAAAAACCGTTTTGCATTTTGTTATTTACCACCAAAAACCGGCTTATAGGCGGGTTTTTATGATTTAGGGGGGCAAAAAAAATGAACTATGCGATCATAACTTCGGCAGGAAGCGGAGAGCGCGCCAACTTAAAAACCGACAAAAATTTGTTCTTCTTTGACGGTAGCACCGTTATAGAAAAAACCGTTTCGGTGTTTTTGAAGGTTAAAAAAATCAATAGGATTATAGTTACCGTGCCCGAAAAAAGCCGTACGGTTTACGAAAAACTTTTATACAAACTTTCATCCAAAATAATAATCGTAAACGGCGGAGAAACGAGAACCCAATCGGTCAAAAACGCCCTAACCCTTTGCGACGGAGGCGTGGTCTTAATCCACGACGGCGCCCGGCCGTTTATAACGGAAAATCTTATTAAAAAGTGCCTCTATAAGGCGATTAACGAAGGAAATTGCGTGCCTGCGCTTAACCTTACAGATACCCTTGCGACAGTGGAAAACGGCAAAATCATAAAGACCGGACGGGACGGCTTTTTAAGCCTGCAAACCCCGCAGGCATTTATAACGGAAGAGATAAAAAAGGCGTACGGCAGCATTACGCCGAGCGACCTTTTTACCGACGATTGCGGAGTATACTGCAAATACATCGGTCGCGTGAACTTTATCGAGGGCGAAAAACAAAATATCAAACTTACCTATAAACAGGACTTTGAAAATCTTCTTCCCAAAAAAACGGGAATAGGTTACGACCTTCACACCCTCGTACCAAACAGAAAACTTATCCTCGGCGGCGTAGATATTCCGCACGAAAAAGGACTTTTGGGCCATAGCGACGCAGACGTTATAATCCACGCTATTATGGACGCAATGTTGTCTGCATGCTCGCTAAAAGATATAGGACATTATTTTCCTGATACCGACCCAAAATATAAAGATATATCCAGCGCAATTTTACTTAAAAAAGTGTTGCAGATTATAAAAAAACAGGGCTATAAGCCCGTTAACTTAAGTTTGGTTATAATGGCGGAAAAGCCAAAGCTATCCCCATACGTTGAAAAAATAAAGGATTCCCTTGCCAAACTTTTAAAGATTTCCCCTAAAAATGTAGGCATCACCTGCACCACTACCGAGGGTGTAGGCCTCGTCGGCAGAGAGACCGCAATCGCTTCCTACGCCGTTATAACCCTCTCCCCTGCATTGTAATATTTTAATATAAAAAAGCGACAACTTTCTTTTGAAAATTGTCGTTTCTTTTTGGTAGAGACGAGGGGACTCGCTCCGCAAACTCCGTTTGCTATCACGCCTGTGCGGCAAACACAACACCGTTGTGTTTGGTCGCCTTGCGACTTCCCGCCCGTTCGAGCCCCCTCTTTTACACAAGCAAAAAGGAAGGCTATTGCCTTCCCTTTTGCTTGGTAGAGACGAGGGGACTCGAACCCATGACCTCACGGATGTGGACCGTGCGCTCTAACCAACTGAGCTACGCCTCCGTACTTAAAAAGCCTACCACTTTTTTGAAATTCTGTCAACAAATTAGGACATATTTATTAAAATAATGGTTTACAGTCCTTATTTAGACAAAATTCGGAAATGACTTTTCGGCAAAATAAAAACATGAAAATTTTTTAAAAATCGGG
>CATZIC010000067.1 GCA_958419945.1 uncultured Clostridia bacterium
TTCAACAATTGCTAATATATCGCTTTGGCGGATAATGGTGAATTCCTCTCCGTCAACCTTAAAGTCGCTTCCAGAATACTTCGCATAAAGCACGGTATCGCCGACTTTAACCTGCATCGTAACTTCCTTTCCGTCGATTATTCCGCCGGGGCCAACGGCTACTACAGTAGCGGTTTGCTGCTTTTCTTGGGATGAAGAGGGAAGTATAAATCCGCTTTTTGTTGTTTCTTCTTTACTTGTAGCCTTGACTACAACCTTATCAAATAATGGTTTGATTTTCATTTTAATGTAATCCTCCCGATAAAAATCGAATTTTAGCACTCTTTATCTAAGATTGCTAATTGTAATTATAACCGCTTTGCGGAAATTGTCAACAGTTTTGTGATAATTAACGTAAAATATTTCCAATTATTTTGTCGAAGTTTAATTTATCAAATAAATTGAAATCTTTATTATATAGAAAAGAAAAAATTTTATTGTTTCCTTGCAAATTTAAAGGGGATATGTTATATTAAATGTGTGCTTAAAAGACAAAAAGCACCGGATAAGGTGAATTTATGGATAAATGGGACAAAAGATTTATAGAAATGGCAAAAGTGGTAGGCGGTTGGTCAAGTTGTTATCAGGAAAACCGTCAGGTCGGTGCCGTAATCGTCAGAGACAAGCGTATTCTGACCACCGGTTATAACGGCGCGCCGTCAGGCATTAAAAGCTGTAAGGAAAAACAAACATGCCTTCGCCGAACACTTAATATCGAAAGCGGTACCCGCCACGAACTTTGTTACGCCGTTCACGCGGAACAGAACGCCATTTGTCAGGCTGCAAAATTAGGTATATCCTTAGAAGGCGCAACGCTATATTGTACCCATCAGCCCTGCGTAATCTGCTGTAAACTTATAATAAATGCAGGCATAAAAAAGGTTATATACGAACAAGGTTATCCCGACGAATTTTCCATGGAAATTTTCAAGGAAGCCGGCGTAGAAGTTATAAAATATGAGGAGGCTTAACAATATATGAACCCTATCGTAACCGTAAAAATGAAAGGAGGGGATTTATTTAAAATCGAGTTATATCCCGAAATCGCACCAAACACCGTAAACAACTTTATATCTCTTGTAAACAAGGGTTACTATAACGGGCTTATTTTTCACCGTGTAATCCAAGGTTTTATGATTCAGGGCGGCGACCCGCAAGGTACGGGAATGGGCGGTCCCGGTTATACTATTAAAGGTGAGTTTTCCAAAAACGGTTTTAAAAACAATCTAAAACATAGCCGTGGCGTGATCTCAATGGCAAGAAGTATGATGCCTAATTCCGCAGGATCTCAGTTCTTTATTATGCATCAAAACGCACCTCATCTTGACGGACAATACGCCGCTTTCGGAAAGGTTATAGAGGGCATAGAAGTAATCGACAAAATTGCCACGCAGCCTACCGATTATTCTGATAGACCTTTAAAAGAGCAGGTAATGGAAAGCGTGACGGTTGAAACTTTTGGGGAGACTTATCCCGAACCCGCTAAATACTAATAAAATATTACGGCACTAAAAAAGGACTTTGAAAGTCCTTTTTTGTTTTATCTGAAATAAAATTACGACTATCATAATAATTCTGAAAATCAATGAATTTAAAAGTGATTTTTAAGATTTTTATATATTATATGCGGGCAAAAATTCTTTTGCATACATATATTATAACTATGGTTGCGGACTTTCATAACGACTACCTTTCAAGTAGTTCAAGAATAAGCATTTTACAAAAATACTCAAAAAGCGACAACAAGATTATAGGTGCGATATTTCGTGGCTGCAAGGATTACGTGTATACAAAAACCACTCTGAACTGCTTTTTGGAAAATAAAACCGATAATCTATTTTTTGCTTTCGAGGATTTTTCTTATGAAGAAGATCTTCCGAATCTTATTTACGGTTTGTTGGATTATATGCCCGTCTACGTAGGGCTAACTTGGAACGGTGAAAACAATCTTGCTTACGGCGCAGGAAGTAGCGGCAAAATTAAACCACGTGGAATTGCTATAATAAAGGAACTTAACAAGCGTGGCATTTACCTCGATGTGGCGCATTTATCCGAGCAAAGTTTTTACGACGCTCTTTATTACACGGATAAAATATTATGTTCTCACACCTGTTTTTATGACCTGTGCCCTCATAAACGAAATCTTAAAACCGAGCAGATAAAAGAAATAACCGATCGTGGCGGGCTTATAGGTCTAACCTTTTACACACCCTTTTTGACGGAAAATAAGACTTCCACAATAGAGGACGTTTTTCGGCATGTCGACTTTTTCGTTGAGCGCTTCGGCATAAAAAATCTTGCCATTGGAAGCGATTTTTACGGTTGCGATAATCTTCCTAAAGGATTTAGCGATTATTCCTTTTCGGCAATTTTCAAAGAATATCTGTTGAAAAAGGGATATAAAGAATGGCAGATTGACGCTATAATCTATGGTAATTTATCGGCTTTTTTAGCCGAACGACCTTGTTTTAAGGGATAAGCTGACAAATTGCCTGAAATCACTTGAAAAAAAACGATATTCATTGTAAAATATAGTTAGGCGAAACTATTGCCATCACTGACTATTTTAGCGGCAAAACGCTGTGATAAAGTCGCAAACTCTCCCTTATGGTACAATACAGTACGATTGCGGTCGATTTTCCGCCTTTCTCTTTGCGTTTTATCCGTTAAAATTGCTTCGCATTTTTAAAGAACGTATTTTTAGACTTTAAAGAGGCAAGACTGTGCAGGCGTACTATACGTACGGCAAACAGGCTTAACAAATTTAAAGGCAAAAAGACGTCTTAAAAAAAGTTAGTGATAGCGACAGTTCCGCCTACAAAGATAAATCGAGGTATTTATGGACTATTTATCCCTTTATAACAGTTGGCTAAAAGACGAAAGACTATCTCTCGAGGGCAAAAACGAACTTCTTTCCTTAAAAGAAGATTCTGATATTCTTTACCGCTTTGGCGCAGAACTTAAATTTGGGACGGCCGGTATGCGCGGTATTATCGGTATGGGCACGAATATGATGAACGTCTATACCGTAAAGCGTGCAACCAAAGGGCTTAGCGACTACGTTTTAGGGCTTGGCAGAGACGAAACAAAAAGGGGAGTTGCTATATCTTACGACACAAGGAGAAAATCCCGTGAATTTGCACTTGCCTGCGCAGGTGTTTTAGCCTATAACGGCATTAAAGTTTATCTGTACGAAAAGGCAAGACCTGTTCCGATGCTAAGTTACGCCGTTAGAAAATTGCACTGCATTGCAGGGATAATGATTACCGCAAGCCACAATCCCAAGGAATATAACGGATATAAGGTTTATGGCGAGGACGGCG
The DNA here is from genome assembly GCA_958419945.1 of uncultured Clostridia bacterium. Classification (GTDB taxonomy): domain Bacteria; phylum Bacillota; class Clostridia; order Christensenellales; family Borkfalkiaceae; genus UBA4636. The sequence continues at coordinate 3,363 of CATZIC010000067.1, forward strand.
CTCAAATGTCGCCTGAAGCAACCGAAACGGTAGTGGAATACATTTCCAAAATTACCGACTTTCTTTCCGTATCCGCTGTAAATTTTTACTGCGAAAAGGGGAACGAGCAGTTTGAAGGATACGACGTTACCTTACTCGGCAGCGACTTTGAGAAAACCTATTACGACAAAATTATAACCCTCGGATTATCTCCGGATGCGGTAAAAAAAGAGGGGGCTAACATAAAACTCGTTTATACCCCCGTACACGGAACAGGATTCGAACCTGTTACCACCGTTTTGAAAATGATGGGCATAAACGCTCGTGTTGTCGAGGAGCAAACCCTTCCCGATACCGAATTTTCCACCGTAGAGGTTCCGAACCCCGAATATAAAGAAACCCTTTCGATGGCAATCGCCCTTGCAGACAAGATTAACGCTAACGTTGTTTTCGGCACCGATCCCGACTGCGACAGGCTGGGCGTTGCACTTCGTGATAAGAATGGGGAATTCGTTGCGCTTTCGGGCAACCAGGTCGGTGTACTGCTTCTAAACTACGTTTTAACACGTATGAATGAAGACGGAAAACTAAGAGGCGACAGTTTTGCCGTTAAAAGTTTTGTTTCTACAGGTTTAGCTAAATGCGTTGCTGACGGATTTTCGGTAGAACTTAAAGAAACCCCGGTAGGCTTTAAGTTTATAGGCGAAAAGATAAAACAGGCAGAAGAAAGCGGAAAAGGCAACTTCGTTTTCGGCTTTGAAGAAAGTTGCGGTTATCTTCGTGGGACCCACGCGCGCGATAAGGACGCAGTAGTTGCAAGTATGTTGTTTGCCGAACTCGTTTGCTATTACGATTCCATAAAGGTTTCTGTCATGGACGTACTTCACGGCATTTACGAAAAATACGGCTATTTTATCGATAAAACCATAAGCATTGGCTTTAAAGGGCTTACCGCAATGGAGGAAATGAACACAGCCGTAAACGCCGTAAGGGGTAAAACGATTGACTGTATCGGAAGCGAAAAGGTCATTGCCGTGCGTGATTACCTTTCTGGTATCAGAACGGCGGACGGCAAATCCGAAAAAATGGAATACTCAAATCTTAATTGTTTGTACTACGAACTATCTAACGGTGGTTTTGTGTGCTTAAGACCGAGCGGCACCGAACCAAAACTTAAGATTTATTATTCCGTCGCCGCAAACACCTACGAACTCGCCCAAGAAAAATTTAACGAAGTCTCCTCCTCATTCGAAAAAATATTTAACTCAAAAAATTAAATTTTATCCATTCATATGACCAAAAAGGCAACTCACCCGAGTTGCCTTTTTTAAACTGATTTTTAATTGTGAGCATGTAAGTTGTAAGAACGTGAGATAAATTTCAAGCGTTAAAATGCGGGTGAAATTATAGTACTCTTGACAAAAACTCTCTCGTGCGGGGCTTTTGGGGATTACCGAAGATTTGCGCGGGGGTGCCTTCTTCTTCTATAACGCCGTTGTCCATAAAGACGACTTTGTTTGCAATGTCGCGGGCAAAGCCCATTTCGTGGGTAACAACCACCATAGTAAGTCCGTTTTGTGCAAGTTTTGTCATGACGGCAAGAACTTCGCCGACCATTTCGGGGTCAAGTGCGCTTGTCGGTTCGTCGAAAAGCAGAACTTCCGGTTCCATAGCAAGGGCACGTGCGATTGCAACACGTTGCTTTTGACCGCCGGAAAGTTGGGAGGGGCGGGCGTTCTGATATTCCGCCATTCCAACCATGGAAAGATATTTAACTGCACGCTGTTCGGCCTCGGCTTTGCTGATTTTAAGCACGGTGCGAGGGCCTACGGAACAGTTTTTCAAAACGTTCATATTATTGAACAGGTTGAATGATTGAAAGACCATACCTACTTTTTTGCGGAATTCGCTCGGCTTTTTGGCGTTTACGATATTTTCGCCGTTCATGATAATTTCGCCGGAAGTAGGTGTTTCAAACAGATTGATGCAGCGAAGCAGGGTGCTTTTGCCGCTTCCCGATGAACCTATAATGCAAGTAACGTCTCCACGGTTTACGGTAAAGTTTATATCCTTTAAAACTTCGTGATCGCCGAAGGTTTTCTGAAGATGGCAAATTTCGATTATAGTGTCAGCCATTATTGTTACCTCCGCCAATATTTGATTCACGTGCGTAAGCGTCCGCATCCAAGTTTTGCGAGCCGAGCACTACGTAGTCCTTTTTGCCGTCCATTTTCTTTTCGATTAAACGCAAAATCCTTGTGATGGCAAAGGTCATAATAAAGTAAATAATTGCAATCAAAAGATAGGTTTCGAAGGTCTTAAGGTTTGACGAAACAATGCTCTTTGCCTGGAAAAAGAGTTCCGTAAAGCCTATAACGTTCAATACGGAAGTATCTTTTATGTTAATTACGAATTCGTTTGCGACGGATGGCAAAATGTTCCTTAATGCCTGTGGCAAAACTACGCGGAACATTGTCTGAAAGTGGGTCATGCCGATAGCGGCGGCGCCTTCGTTTTGTCCTTTATCTATGGATATGATTCCGCCACGAACGATTTCCGCCATATATGCGCCCGTATTTATGGAAACAATAAGCAAACCGGAAAATACTACGTTTAACGTCCTTCCGCCGTTTAGTAGGGCAAACCCCCAAAAGATTACCATTGCTTGGACCATCATCGGCGTGCCACGGAAAACCTCTATGTAAACGGACAAAATCACGTCGCCGATCTTTTTTAAAGTTCTCAAAAAAGCATTTTTAGGCGTGGGCATAGTGCGGTAAATGCCGATCAAAATACCGATAAACAGACCTATAACGGTACTTATAAGGGAAACGAGAAGGGTATAACCGACACCTTCGAGTATCCACGAGTAATATTTGGAGATGATATCTCCCATAGTCTTGAAAAATTGCATAGATTATTGAACGTTTGCGCCTGTAGCGAGAGAGATTGCGTTTTCCATAAGAGTTTTACGTTCGGCATCGGGAATTTCCGCAAGCGCTTCGTTTACCTGAGCGGTCAAAGCGGAGCCTTTTTGTATACCGACAGCTATCTGAACCTGTTCTGCGGTAGCGGTAAAACCGGTTTGGTTATTGATAAGGTGAATGTAAGTTATGCCGTCTGCCTTAGAGCAGTCTGCAATTGCCCCCGGTTCTTCGGCAACGTATCCATCGATAGTTCCTGCAACGAGTGCTGCGGTCATCATCGGGAAGGTTGACATAGGTGTTCCACGGTTGATGCCATACGTTGAAGCCTGTTCCTGCAAAGCGGTATCGTGGAAAGTACCTTGTTGAGCGACGATGTTTGCGCCGGACAAGTCGGCAAGGCTTGTTGCCGCGCTATAAGGACCGTTTTCCTTTACAACAACTACAAGTTGGCTTTCATAATAAGCGTTTGAAAAGTCAATTGACTCTAATCTATCGGCAGTAGGACTCATACCTGCGATGATAAAATCCAAAGTGCCTACTTTTACTGCGTTAACGAGTGCGTCCCATTCGTATTTAACGATAACGAGTTCTTTGTCTAATTTTTCGGCAATCTTTTTTGCTATCATTATGTCGTAACCGTTTGCGTAGCCCGGTGCGTTGGAAATTTTAACGGCACCGTTTGCATCGTCGGTCTGAGTGTAGTTGAAGGGGATGTATCCGCATTCCATTCCTACGTAAAGTTTGTTGGGGTCTTTTTCTTCACCGCACGCCGTGAAGGTCATAGCGGAAAGAGCCACACAAGCGGTAAGCATAAAAATGCCTATAAGTTTGAAAAGTTTCATTTTTGTATCTCCTAAAAAAATTAAAATTTACAACAAAAAATCCGTAAACCCACAGGGATCACGGAAGAAATCAATCTTTATGTGTGTAAGATTAACATAATAGCCCTCCGCAAGTACCCTTGCGACAGTCTGCAACGTGTTCCACTGCAGGCCAACAATGAAATTTCCGGACGAAAAATCAAAGTTTCGGCAAAACATCCTTTCCCGAAATCCTTCATTCCGTTACGGAAATCGGTACTGATAGGTTTTGCGCCTCTATATGATTTACGTGTTGATTTTAGCAGTTACAATGGGTGATGTCAAACGATTTTATCCCATTATCTAAAAATTTTTGCTAAAAATGCGAAAATAAGGCTAATTTTTGTTAGAGTAATGTCATTTAATATTTGTTGGCGAGTTTTTAAAATTAGTTAAATTTAGGCTAATAGGGCAGTATGATGGCCAAATTATATAAATTTGAAAGCCGAATTTTAAAAAAATGCCCGATTTATGCTTTACAAACAAATTACCGTATGTTATAATTTTTAAGCTTAAAGGTGAGATATGCCGCTGTGACGAAATTGGCAGACGTAGCAGACTCAAAATCTGCCGCCCTTAAAAGCGTGCCGGTTCGAGTCCGGCCAGCGGCACCATTTTAAGTATCAGTCGTTGCAAGTTCTTTCTTGCGGCGATTTTTTAAAGGGTAAGCATTTTTATGGCTTACAAAATATCTTCGACAGTTCATTTGTACCTTCCTGTCGTAAAACAAAACCGGGACTGCTTAGACGAATTATAAGTTCAGATAATTTTATAATTTCAAATAATTTGCAGCCTTGCGTTTTGCAGGGCTGTTTTTCGTTTTGGAGAGATTTATGAAAGCGTTAGTATTATTTAGCGGAGGGCTTGACAGTTCGGTCTGTTTAGGCCTTGCCGTAAAAGAATATGGAAAAGAAGAGGTGCTTGCTCTTTCCATTTATTATGGACAAAAACACAAGAAAGAACTAATTGCTTCCGAAAAAGTGGCGGAGTATTACGGTGTAAAGCGTATCACCCTCGATTTAGGTGAAATCTTTAAGGGCAGTAACTGCACGTTGCTCGAAGGAGCGAGCGAGGATATACCGCACGAGGACTATGCCGAACAACTTTTAAAAACCAACGGTGCGCCGGTAAACACTTACGTGCCGTTCCGTAACGGGCTTTTTCTTTCTTCCGCCGCATCGATTGCTTTAAGCCACGGATGCGAGGTGATTTATTACGGAGCGCATGCCGACGACGCTGCTGGAAACGCCTATCCCGATACGAGTACGGCGTTTAACAAAGCCATTTCGGATGCTATTTATATAGGAAGCGGAAACGGGCTAAAGATAGTTGCTCCTTTTATAGATAAGCCAAAGTCCGCTGTAGTAGCCGTAGGACGCAAGATAGGGGTTCCGTTTGAGCTTACCTGGAGTTGTTATGAAGGACGGGAAAAAGCCTGCGGCGTATGCGGAACCTGCAGGGACCGCAAGCAGGCCTTTAAAATTAACGGTCTAATCGATCCCGTCGAATACGAGAATGACTAAGGAGGTAGCTTTATGCCTAATGAATTGATATTTTTTATAAGCGTTTTAGCGTATCTCGGCAGTGTTCTTCTTCTTTATAAACTGTTCGGAAAAAACGGGCTTTACGCTTTTGCAATATTCGGAACGTTGCTTGGCAACATTGCCGTATGCAAGTGCATTGACCTTTTCGGGCTTTCCACGACTGCGGGAAACGTTTTATACGCTTCTACATTTTTGGTAACCGATATACTTTCCGAAAAATACGGCAAAAAGGCTGCAACGAACGCCGTGTTATACAGTTTTTCCATTATGGTGTTATGGCTTTTAGGCTCGCAACTTATACTTTGGTTTAAGCCTAACGCAAACGATTATGTAAACGGCAGTTTGTCAGTCGTTTTCGGGCTTGTGCCACGCATTACGGTGGCAAGTTTGGTAGGATTTTTGTGCAGTCAAAGCATAGACGTATTTTTGTATCACTTTATTTGGAAGAAAACCGGCGACAACGCAAAAATGCTTTGGTTGCGCAATAACGGCAGTACCTTAATAAGTCAGGCTGTGGACACCGTTTTATTTACCACTTTGGCTTTTTGGGGAACGTACCCGACAAACGTATTTTTCAGCATTTTGCTTACGACTTATTTATTTAAAGCCGTAGTGGCTCTTTTAGACACGCCATTCATTTATCTTGCAAGAAAGATTAAACCACGGGAGGAATAGACTATGGATAGAAAAAAAGAAGGATTAACAAAGCTCGGCAGCCAAGGCACCAAGTACGAAACAGATTACAACCCCGATTTACTTGAAACATTTAGTAACAAGCACCCCGAAAACGATTATTACGTAAAATTTAATTGTCCGGAATTTACAAGCTTATGTCCGATTACCGAACAGCCGGATTTTGCAACTATAACAATTTCTTACGTGCCGGATCAAAAGCTTGTAGAAAGCAAAAGTTTGAAGTTATATTTGTTTTCATTCAGGAACCACGGCGATTTCCACGAAGACTGCGTTAATATAATAATGAACGACCTTGTTAAACTTCTCGACCCGAAATACATCGCAGTTACAGGCAAGTTTTTGCCACGTGGAG
>CATZIC010000068.1 GCA_958419945.1 uncultured Clostridia bacterium
TATTTAATGCTTATACCTCAACTTATGATCATGTTTATCTGACCTGATTCACAATTCACAATTTTCTCTCTTATCTCTTATCTGCACAAAAAGTGCATTTAATGGGCTTATAGCTTAACTTTTGGCTTTTCTTGGTTTAGGAAATCTAACACCTTACAAATTACAAAACATATATAATTTTAAAAAAAATGGATTTAAAAAAACAATATGAGTTCTCGTTAAAAACTCTTTCGGTTACAATGCCTATATCTTCTATTGCTTTTGTGATTATGGGGATTGTGTTTTCAGTCAAGTTCAGTCAAATTGTTTGGGTTGGTATTATTGTGATATCTACCGGAATATTGATATTAGGTTTATATTTTGTATTGCGTGCCTACATTAAAAAGAAAATTGCGCAATTAGAAAAACAATCCTGTAAAAAATAGCAATAACAGGCTTATAGCTTAACTTTTGACTTTTTTAATTACCCTAAACGGGGTAAAAAGTATTATACAAAAAACAATAAAATGGAGGAATCAAATAAACACAATTTTGGCTTCGGGCGGTGGAATCGTAGCGTTGACCGTAATTATTCCCCTGCTCCTTGTAATGGTAATTTTACTTATCGCAACACGCTTTAAGAAATGTCCTTCCGACAAGATTATGGTAGTTTACGGTAAAGTTTCGTCGGGTAAAGACACTACTCGCCGTTCGGCAAAATGCTTGCACGGTGGCGTAACCTTTATCGTTCCGCTGTTTCAAGCATACCAATTTATGGACTTAACGCCCATATCAATCTCGGTTGACTTAAAGAGCGCACTTTCCCGTCAGAACATTCGTATCGACGTACCTTCCATATTTACGGTTGGTATTTCCACCGAACCCGGCGTTATGCAGAACGCTGCGGAAAGGCTTTTGGGATTAAAGCTTGGACAGATACAGGAACTTGCAAAAGATATTATCTTCGGTCAGTTACGTCTTGTAATTGCTACGATGGATATCGAAGAAATCAACACAAACAGGGATAAATTCCTTGACGCAGTTAGCCTTAACGTTGAAGGCGAACTTAAGAAAATCGGTTTAAGACTTATAAACGTTAACGTAACGGATATTTCCGACGAATCCGGATACATCGTAGCACTTGGTAAAGAAGCTGCCGCAAAAGCAATAAACGACGCTAAAATTTCCGTTGCGGAAGCGGACAGAAACGGTGCTATCGGTGAAGCAAACGCAAAAAGAGAACAGCGTATTCAGGTTGCAGAGGCAGACGCCGTTGCAATTAAGGGTGAAAACGAAGCGAAAGCTGCGATTGCAAACTCTTATTCAGAACTTCGTCAGCGCCAGGCGGAAGCCGAACAAAAGGCTGTTTCCGCAGAAAAGATTAACGCCGCTAAAGCTTTAGAGGACGCTTACGCCGCAGAAAAAATGGCTGAAAACGCACGTGCGGAAAGAGAAAGAGCCTCACAAGAAGCGGATATATTGGTTAAGACCCGTATCGAAAAGGAACAGGTTGAACTTCAAGCGGAAGCGGAAGCTGAAAAGATCAGAAAGAAAGCAAAAGGTGAAGCGGACGCTATCTTTGCGAAAATGGACGCAGAAGCACGCGGTATGCGCCAAGTATTGACCGCTCAGGCAGAAGGTCTTGCGGAAGTTGTTAAAGCCGCCGGCGGTGATACCAACGAAGCTGCTCGCCTTATGATTACGGATAAACTTGAAAAGATCATAGCTACCCAGGTTGAAGCTATCAAGAATATCAAGATCGACAAGGTTACCGTTTGGGACGGAAACGGAAGCCAAAACGGCAAGACTTCTACGGCAAACTTCCTTTCCGGAATGTTACAGTCACTCCCTCCCCTTCAGGACGTATTTAAGTCCGCAGGGCTTGAGATGCCTGAAATCGTAGCACCCAAGGAAGTTAAGCCTGAAGAGGCGAAAGCAGAAGAAGTAACAGCTGAATAACAACTTATCTAAGTAAAAATTTGGCGAAAATCGGCCTATAGGTCGGTTTTCGCCTTTTTTGCTTGCGGTGTATCAATAACGCATTAACGGACTTATGAATTAACTTTAGCGTCTGGATTGCTTCGTCGCTTCGCTTCTCGCAATGACGATGAAACGGATTGCTTCGCAAATAAATTGCTCGCAATGACAAAGTGGACTTTTTCCTTAGGCAAATGAAGTCGCTAACGCTAATGAAGTGCGACTTCGTCGCATTGCGGATTTAGAGTTATTATTTGAAGTTCGCCAGCGTTCGGACAATCCCTCAGTCGCTACGCGCCAGCTCCCTCTGCACAAAGGCGCCAAACTAACGCTAATTTAGGTTTAGTGTCTGGATTGCCACGGAGCTAAAGCTCCTCGCAATGACGGGAAAGAAATAGATTGCCTCTGAGTGACGGAATGGATCGATGGCTTTGCAATAAATTGCCTTGAGTGACGGTGTGGAGAATTTGTGAAATATTTTTTAATTGGCAAAACCGATTGAAAAAACGTTGTAAAAGAAAAGTTATTGTGATATTATAATTGTCATAGCGGTAAAACTTACCGCTTAAACATTACGTACAAATTTTAAGGCGCAAGATGAAGTATACATTTAAAAACGTTTTCGGCGATAAAGCCTTCAATAAACTAGTAGTTGCCATTGCACTGCCCATAGTCATACAGAACGGCATTACAAACTTTGTAAGCCTTTTAGACAACATTATGATCGGGCAAGTAGGCATCGAAGAGATGAACGGCGTTTCCATAATAAATCAGTTAATGTTCGTTTTTAACCTGTGTATTTTCGGTGCGGTTTCCGGTGCGGGAATATTTACGGCGCAATTTTACGGGCGTAAAGACGCCGAGAACATGCGTTATACGGTAAGATACAAACTGTATTCCGCCGTATTTGCTGTTCTTTTGTTTGGCTGTATTCTTCTATTTTTGCACGAACCGCTTATTTCGCTATACATAACACCCGACGAATCGGGCACCGACCCCGTAATTACCGCATTAAGGGCAAAAGAATATCTTTTGATTGCAATAATTCAACTCCCCTTCTTTGCTCTTTCTCAAGTTTATGCGGGTACGCTGCGTGAAACCAACGAAACCAAAGTGCCGATGCTTGCAAGTCTTGCGGCGTTCGTGTGCAACTTTTTCGGAAACTTAGTCCTTATATTCGGGCTTTTGGGGCTTCCCGCACTCGGCGTTAAAGGGGCAGCATTAGCAACCGTTATAGCAAGAGCGGTGGAATGTGCTATTTTAGTTATTTACTCACACACAAAATCCGAAAAACACGTTGCATTCAAAGGGTTATATAAGTCCTTGAAAGTGCCGGGCGCGCTTATGAAAAATATAACCAAAAAAGGGCTTCCTATCCTTATTAACGAAACCCTTTGGGCGGTTGGCGTGGCCCTTCTTGCTCAATGCTATTCCTTAAGAGGGCTTGCGGTTGTAAACGCTTACAGCATTGCTTCCACGATAAACAACCTGTTTTCGGTAGTTTTGCTGGCGCTTGGTAACGCGGTTGCTATAATACTTGGCAACTACCTTGGCGCGGGGCGGACGGAAGAAGCGGTTGTCGCAAACGTCAGGCTTGTATCTATTTCGGTTGCATCGTCGGTAATTATCGGCATTTTGCTTGCTTCGGTTTCCTGGCTTTTCCCGAGATTTTATAATACTACGGACGAGATAAGACAAATTGCAACCTATTTTATAGTTATATTTGCGGCGTTTATGCCTGTGAATTCCTATATAAACTGCACCTACTTTACACTGCGTTCGGGCGGAAGGACCATAATTACTTTCTTATTCGACAGCGTTTTCGAATGTTGCCTTGCAGTGCCGACCGCTTTCATTTTGGTAAAGTTTACTACCCTTGCCGCACCCGTTATTTATGCAATAGTGCTTGCGCTTTGGTTTGTAAAAGTGGTTGCAGGTATTATTCTTATCAAAAAGAGAATTTGGCTTAACGACCTTACGAAATTGAATTAAATCAGACAATAGTCTACCGGATTTCACCTTTTTTGAAGGTGAAATCTTTTTTTGCGGAATAATCGCGTTTTATCTTAAAAGTGGGGCTATAGGTCGATTCAAGAAGTAAATTTGCTTGCTTGCAAGGGGTTTACGACGTCGACAAATTGGTGTCGTACAGCAAGTTTGCTTGCTTATGTGCGCAAAGCACACATAACCGTGCCATAGCACGGAGTATGGCACCTAATTTTTTATCGACCAGTGCCTTGCGCCACAATGAATAAATGAAAAATGAAGTTACTTCGCTAATGATGTGAACCTTCGTCGCATTGTGGATACGAAAATATTATTGATGTTCCTTTATTGGAACGGCCAATCTCTCAGTCAACATACACCGCCAGCTCCCTTTGCTACTTATGGAGCTAAACAAGGATTTAGAAAAATTATATAAAAATGGTTGATAATGGGCTTATAGCTTAACTTTAGAGGATTATCCCGCTTGGGCGAATGGATTGCCACGGTGCTTTGCACCTCGCAATGACGGGAGGGGCAAGCGGATTGCCACGGCGCTAAAGCGCCTCTGAGTGACGGTAAGAAGCGCCGCTTTACGGTGGCTTGTGGGGTGGGCGGGAAACGATAGGTTTGAGAGCGTTGAGAGTTTAGAGGTACTATATAAGTTTAGCGGCGCCGTTTTATGCGATAACGGGCTTATAGAGGCACTTTCGACCTTCGGATAGAGTGGGGTCTGGAATTGCGGATTTAAAGAAATATTTTAAAAGGCGCCTTGCGGAAGGTTATGGGCGGGCGGGAAGCGATAGGTTTAGAATATTGTTAGTTTTTTGGTGCAGTGAAGAATTAATAGAGCCTTTTTATTGACTTTACATATTTTTGTGATATAATAAGTTATAGGCGTGACCGTTTGGTACGCCTAAGAAAAACTTACAAACTATTTATAAGGAAACAGGCTATGAGAAAAGTAAGTAGAATTCCGCTGTTTATCGGCACTATAGTAGTTTCGCTGATGCTTGCGGTAACAAACCTTTTTACCCTTCCGACCTTTACGGGGCATTACAACGTAGACACCCCCGTTACTGCGGAAGCGGCAACAGACTATTATGCGAGCATCGATACCACTCTTAAAGGGCAAGCGTTCAGAAGCGAAGTGGCCGAGTTAATAACTTCGACCCAACGTTACAACACGACTTACGACGAATTGAGAGAGGTATATCCTTATTCCGACGCAGACCCAAAAACGAGCGGAAACATTCTTTGGTTTTACACGGGGACTTCCTTCCGCTTTACGGGATCCTTCAATAACGGCACAAACCGTGAACACGTTTGGCCGAAAAATGCGGGTAGAGCTTTCCCCGAAAAGTCGGAATGCGGTTCGGACGCACACCACCTTAGACCCGCAAACGACAGACTGAATTCTACGAGAAGCAACAATAACTTCGGCGAGGTTCCCGAAACCAACGGCAACATCGTAGCGGAAGCAGGTAAGACCTCTTACCCACATCTTTGTTATCAGACTAACAGTGTGTTTTACCCCGGTGAGACGTATAGAGGTGCGACGGCAAGGATTTTAATGTACGTGCAAACCCGTTGGGGCGACGCTTACAATCTGCAATTCGTGCTTGGTAAAGGCAGTAACAAGACTATCGGCGACATAGAGGACCTTTTGAAATGGCACTATCTTGAACCGCCTACAGCCGAGGAAATTGCGAGAAACGAATACGTTTACAGCATTCAAGGCAACCGCAACCCCTTTATCGACCACCCCGAATATGCGACTAAAATTTACTGCTATGACGGCAAGAGTTACAATTCCACGTTATTAAACGTTGCGAAAACTTACGACAAATACACAGACGAGAAGCCCGTGGTTGCGACCTCCGTTACGGTTACACCCGAAGAAAAAGAATGCGTAGTCGGCGATACCTTTACGATAAGCGCTACCGCTTCCCCTTCTAACGCCGTATGTGAATTCAGGTTTACTTCCGACGACACGAGCGTTGCGACGGTTGACGCATCCGGCAAGGTTAAGGCTGTAGGCGCAGGACTTGCGACCATTACGGTGAAGGAAACAAACTCCGGCATACAAAAAACCGTGGTGATTTTGGTGGAGAATAAGACGGCTACGGGCATTACGGTTACACCGGAAGAAATGGAGTGCGTAGTCGGCGACGAGTTTACGATAAGTGCTACAGCTTCCCCTGTCGGTGCGGTGTGCAACTATCAATACACTTCCGACGATACGAGTGTTGCGACCGTTGACGGTAACGGCAAAGTTACGGCTGTGGGCGCAGGGCTTGCCACCATTACGGTGAAAGAAAACAATTCCGGCATACAAAAAACCGTGGCGGTTGTGGTAAAGAACAAGATAAGTTCCGCTGTTAATGAATTTGGAACCAAAGTTCTTATGGTAAAGGCAAAACAGGGTAAAAGCAACGTTTATGCGGCAATTTTGGATGCGTTATCGGCTTACAACAAGTTAAACGACGACGAAAAAGCCCTGGTGCAAGACAATTACACCCAACTTATCGAACAGATTGAACTGTACAATTTGCAGGCGGAACTTGTGAACTCCTCCGCCGAAAAGGCTTTTGGCAGCGCTTGGACGGCACTAAAACCCGACGACTATAAGGACGGTGAATAACGCTATGAAAAAATTATTTATCATTATTTTAACAATTATTACTTTGCTTTCCATTGCTTCCTGTAAGCTGCCCACGCACACTCCGTCAAGCGGTTCCTCTTCGACGGCGACCGACACACAAAGCGGCGGAGAAAAGCCGGAACCGGAAATTTTGACTGCGGAAAAAGCACTTGGAAATATTTCGAGGCTTTTAAATGAGAAGTATTCCAAAATCACGTTGACAGTTAGCGTTAGCGGTGGCGGAATTACGGACACCGATCAATTTACGATGACTTTCGGCGACGGCGTTAACGTTGCGTATTCCATTAAACGCGCTAACAAGTTTACGATTGTGGACGGCGTGGTTACCCCGCCCGAAACCCCTTACACAGAAACCCAAGGCGTAGTTAACGTGAAAGACGGCGTGGTTACCCTTATAAGCGGCGAGGAAGTTTCGGTTGATTTTATCGGCATTACGGCGTTAAGGCTTAATCTTGCGAAGGAAAACTTCGGCGAACTTACGGTTACGGAAACCATGCTTAAAGGTGAAGTCACTAATCCGAAGGTGCTTTTAGATAATCCGAATTTGATTGCAAATTCCTGCACGATTGACGTAAGCTACGGCACTACTTTGAAATATATTAAGCTTGCTTACGAGGATAACGACAATCAGAAAGTTCAGATTGATTACACTTTTGTAAAATAATAAATTTCGGAAGGCAAAATTGCCTTCCATTTTTTTGTCTTGCGGCGGTGCCGTAGGCAGGAATAGCAAAAAAGTGTCAAAAATGCACTAAAATCAAAAAAATTGAGAAAACTAAAAGAATTTGCGGTGTTTTTTTCATAAACGCTATTGCAATCGGATAAAAAGTATGTTACAATAAAAAACCAAACCGAGAAAAGACAATCCCTCAGTCGGCAGTCGCCGACAGCTCCCTTTGCTACATAAGGAGCCGAATAAGGATTTAGAGAATTTTTGAAGTTCGCAAGCGAACGGCCGGATTGCCACGGAGCTCCCGCTCCTCGCAATGACGGGGCGGATAACTTTAACGGCCGGATTGCTACGCCAACACGTTGGCTTGCAATGACGAAAAAGATACTAATGACGAAAAGGATACGAAAGTAAAATATAAAATTATACGAGGAGAATATATGATACGAATCAAATTTAACGACAAAGAATTAAACGTTGAGAGCGGGACTCGGGTTTTAGACCTTATTGAAAAGGATAAGCGTAAAGACTTAGTAGTATGTCAAGTGGGGGCGCAGGTTAAAGAACTTAGGTATGCGCTTTCCGAGAAAAACGACGGCATGCAAATTCAACTTTTGGGCCTTAGCAACATTGAAGCGGGTAAAGCTTACGAGGCAAGTTTGAGATTTGTGGTCGCGATGGCTTTTTATAATCTTTTCCCCGACGTGAAGATAAGATTTACGTACAACGTTTCGCGTTCAATCTTTTGCCAGGCCAATAAAAAATTTAATATGTCGAGGGCGGTCGAAGCCATAAAAAGTGAAGTTAAACGGCTTATAGACCAAGATTTGACCATCGAAAGGGTTACCGTTACCATTGACGAAGCAAAAGAAATTTACACAAAATACAATCTTCAAGACAAGATCGAAATTTTGAAATACCGTCCCGAAAACACGGTGCATTTATATAAATGCGGGGACTATTATAACTACATGTCCTCTTACATGGTGCCGTCGACGGGCTGCATACACAACTACACCATTACCCCCTACAGCCCCGGCATAATCATTCAATATCCCCGTTACGAATTGGACGCACGGATCCCCGAGTTCGAGGAAGAAGCGACTTACGGCAGAACGCTGCAGAAAGCCATAAAGTGGGCGGAAAAGACAAAACTTCAGACCATACCCGACATTAACCGCAAGATCGAGGAAGGAAACGTTTTGGAATTCGTTCAGATGTGCGAAACACGCCATAACGAACAACTTACTTACCTTGGGGACGCTATTGAAAGCGATATCGAAAACATAAGGCTGGTTGCCATTGCGGGGCCGAGTTCGAGCGGTAAAACGACTTTTTGCAACAGGCTAAGGATTGAACTTCTTGCACGTGGTATTAATCCCGTAATGATTTCCATGGACGATTATTACTTCGAGAAGGCAAAAATCTGTGAGATTCAGAACGCGCCGCTTGAAGCGCTTGACCTTGAACATATTAACTGTTTGGATATCGACCTATTTAATAAAGACCTTTTCGACCTTATTAACGGCGAGGAAGTAACGCTTCCGCACTTTAATTTCCAAACGGGAAGGCGGGAAGCGGGAAGGACCATTCGTGTGGACCAATCAAGCCCTATCATTATAGAAGGCATTCACGCCCTTAACGAAAGGCTTACAGCATCTATCCCCAAGCATCAGAAGTTTAAGATCTTTATTGCCCCGCAAGCGCAGGTCAACGTTGACAACCACTCTCCCCTATCGATTACCAATTTAAGGCTTATACGCCGTATCGTTAGAGATATGAAGTTCAGAAACTGCCCTGCCGCAACCACCATAGATATGTGGCAATCGGTCAGAAACGGCGAGTTCCGTTGGATTTACCCCAACCAAGAAGATGCGGACTTCGTGTTCAATTCAAGTTTAAGTTACGAACTTTCCGTTTTGAGAAAACAGGCGCTTCCTGCGCTGCGTGAAATCAAACCCACCGATCCGCAATACCTTGTGGCGAACAGGCTTATTAAATATTTGAAATACTTCAGGCCTATCGACGACGAATCAATTATCCCCTGCAATTCCCTTTTAAGAGAGTTTATAGGCGGAAGTTGCTTTAAGGTGTAAAAATTTAACTTAATAACGTAGGAGGTGCGTGCTACTTAGTAGCACGCACCTCCTTTTTTGTTTTGTGGGGAAAATTTAGGAATAACGGGCTTATAGCGGCACTTTTGCTTTGCAAATGAAGGAATGAAGAAATGAAGACGCTATGCTAATGAAGTGCGCTTTCGGCGCATGGGCACAAGGATTTAGAGTAATTATTAGAAACGGCGGGTTGTTAGTTTATGGGGCGGGTGGAAAACGATAGGTTTGGAGGCATTGAGAGTTTATAGGGGGCTGTGTGAGTTTAATGGCAGCGTTCTATAAATTTA
>CATZIC010000069.1 GCA_958419945.1 uncultured Clostridia bacterium
CAGTTACAATCCTTTGCGAAGATTACGATAAAAAGAAAGAATGCTATCTCGGTCGGGACGAGTACGGAAGAATGGGATATTTCAAATCTGACGTAAACCTTATCGGTGAATTTTGCGATATAAAAATTACCGACGCTAACGGAATTTCCCTCTACGGCACACTTATCACAGACTAACGCTACATATACAAAAAGTCAAACCTAAATAAAAAATTAAAACCGCAAAACGGTTTTTTCGTACAAGCAAACGAAAACAAGGTGAATTATGGCTAAAGAAAACAAAATGTCGTCGATGATGCTACATTATCTCTCGATAAAGGAAAAATATAACGACTGCATAATCTTTTACAGACTCGGCGATTTCTACGAAATGTTTTTCGACGACGCTATCGAGGCTTCGAATCTTCTCGAACTTACCCTTACGGGAAGGGACTGCGGACTTAAGGAGCGCGCGCCTATGTGCGGGGTTCCATATCACGCCGCAGACGTCTACATTTCAAAACTCGTTTCATTCGGTAAAAAGGTTGCTATCTGCGAGCAATTAACCGAACCGGGCGCCCAAAAAGGGCTTGTTGAAAGGGACGTTATAAGGGTTGTATCCGGCGGAACTATAATCCGTGACGATATGGTCGACGAAAAAAGTAATAATTTTATCTGCTGCGTGTACGCAGGGGACTTATTTTCGCTTGCGTGGGCGGATATCACGACGGGTGAATTTTTCTGTCAGGAATTGGAGACCGAAGAAAAACTTCTCGACGCGCTGTATCGTATAAACCCATCCGAAATTATCTGTAACGATAACGCTTATAAAATTTATTTGAATTTTTCCGACGGCGTTAAATCGTCGCTTATAAAGTTTTCTGCATATAAAGATCAAGCTTTCGGGGCTTCAGCCTCTAAATCCTGTCTTTTAGAACAGTTTTCCGTACACACCTTGGACGGCTTTATTCCGTCCGATAAGGTAAACGCGATGTATGCCGCTGGCGCACTTATAGCATATCTTAGGGAAACCCAGATGCATTCTCTGCAGAACATAAAGAATCTTTCTTACTTTGACGATGGCAAAGTGCTGTTTATGGACACTAATGCACTTAGAAACCTCGAGGTAACCCGTTCCATGCGGGACGGTAAGGTTTACGGTACTCTCCTTTGGGCGGTTGACTACACCAAAACGGCGGGCGGCGGAAGAAAGTTAAAGGAAATACTTACATCACCGCTTCATAACGAAAAAGATATAAATTACAGGCTCGACGGCGTAGAAGATATTTTCAAGGACAATATGATAAGAGAGGCTATAACGGACACTCTCAGTTCCGTAAAGGACCTTGAAAGGTTGTGCGGAAGAATTTCCAACAACATCGTAAGTCCTCGTGATTGCCGTGCAATATGCGATACGCTAAAGCTTATACCCGTCATAAAATTTCAACTTAGCGGCATGCCTTCAAAAGTAATAGGCGACATCGTTAAAAACCTTGGCGATTTTACCGAATTAGCCTCCCTTATAGACTCGATGATTGTCGAAAAGGATACCCCAGTACTTACCAAAGACGGCGGCTTTATAAAGAGCGGTTTTGACGAAAAACTCGACCATTACCGTTCGCTTAAAGAAAACGGCGACGGTATATTAAAGCAAATGGAGGCGCGGGAAAAGGAAGCCACCGGCATCAAAAATTTAAAAATCGGTTATAACAAGGTTTTCGGCTACTACATAGAGGTTACCAATTCCTTCCTTAATATGGTGCCGTACACCTACGTACGCAAACAGACCCTCGTCGGTGCGGAAAGATATATTACAGAAGAACTGAAAAAATTCGAGGATGAGATGTTATCGAGTACCGAAAACATGATCAAAATCGAAAACGAAATTTTTAACAAACTTAAAGCACTTCTTACATCGAATATTCCGGCACTTTTGCGCTCGGCAAAATGCCTTTCCATACTCGACGTATTAAACTCTTTCGCAACCGTTTCCAAAAAGCGTAATTATGTTCGCCCGATAATTCTCGACGCAAAAGGAAAGCTTAATATCGTCGGCGGAAGACACCCCGTAGTGGAAGCAAACAGCAAGGATTCTTTCGTGCCTAACGATACCCTTTTAGATACAGGCGAAACCCGTATGGCAATAATAACCGGTCCTAACATGGCAGGTAAAAGCACGTATATGCGACAGGTTGCGCTTATTGCGCTTATGGCGCACGCAGGTTGTTTCGTTCCGGCAAAGTCGGCGGAAATTCCTCTTATCGATAAGATATTTACAAGGGTCGGCGCAAGCGACAATCTTATTTTCGACCAGTCCACTTTCATGGTGGAAATGGCTGAAGTTGCAAATATCATAAGAAACGCCACCGACGAAAGTTTGCTTATTCTTGACGAAATCGGAAGAGGTACAAGCACCTACGACGGTTTATCGATAGCATGGGCGGTCGTGGAATACATAACGTCTAATATAAAAGCAAAAACCTTGTTTGCCACCCATTATCACGAACTTACGGAACTGGAGAATAAATTAGAAGGCGTTAAGAATTTCAAAATAACCGTAAAAGAGATAAACGGTAAGGTTATTTTCCTTAGAAAAATCACACAAGGCAGTGCAAATAAAAGTTTTGGTATCGAGGTTGCTGCCTTAGCGGGCGTACCGGAATCGGTAACCGTGCGCGCCAAAAAGATTTTAAAGATGCTTGAAAAAAACGACCTTACGCAGAACTTTACCGAAAGCAGTGAGGCTGAACCCGTAAAACAATCGTTTGCGGAAAAATATCTTAAAGAACTTGACTTAAACAACGTTACGCCCTTAAAAGCGTTTGAAATTTTATCATTTTTAAAGGAAAAGATCGATGGCGAAGATTAACGTTTTACCTAAAGAGGTTTTTAACAGAATATCCGCAGGCGAAGTAGTCGAAAGCCCTGCTTCCGTCGTAAAGGAACTTTTCGAAAACGCAGTGGATTCGGAAGCAAAATCCATCGTTGTATCAATCGAAAACGGCGGAACGGAAGAAATCCATATTCAGGACGACGGTTGCGGTATGGAGCCGGAGGATCTTAAAAAGGCGTTTTTGCCGCATGCGACAAGTAAAATCAAGCAGGCGGCGGATCTCGATTTTATAGAAACCCTCGGTTTTAGAGGCGAGGCTTTAGCGAGTATCGGTGCTGTATCGAATGCTAAAATCGTTTCAAAAACTGCCGAAGGGGAAGCCTTTTCAATAACTTGCGACGGCGGAAGCATAGGCGAAGTTCATCCGACCGTAGGGGTCGAAGGTACTTCCGTAACCGTTGATTCTCTGTTTTTCAACACGCCTGCAAGACTGAAGTTTTTAAAATCCGCCAAAGGCGAAGAAAGAGAAATTTCTTCGCTTATAGACAAACTTATACTTGCAAACCCATACGTTGCCGTAAAATATTATGTCGACGGAATGCTTATGAAGCAGTCATACGGCGACGGTTTAAAGGACGCCGTAAGGACGGTTTACGGCAAAGAAGCCCTTGATAACTGTTACGAAATCAGTACGGAAAAGAACGGCTTGTATATCCACGGATATATCGGCAGCACCAATTACTATAAAGGAAACCGTACTTATCAGACCATTATCGTAAACGGTCGGTACGTAACCGATAACACCATTTCCATGGCGGTGCAGAACGCTTACTCAAACTATCTTATGAAGCGTCAGTATCCATTTTACGTGCTTACAATTACAGTTGATCCTTCGGTCGTAGACGTTAACGTGCATCCGAGAAAGGCCGAAGTCCGTTTTGCAAACAATCAAATTATTTATGGAAGCGTGTATTCCGTAGTTTCAAAGGTTTTGGACGGATCCTCGCAGGCACTTAATATCGTGGAAAGCGCGCCTTTTATATCCGAAAACAAGAAAGAGGAAGAGCCTTTCGTATATAAGCCGCTCGGCGTAGATACCGAAATTCCGCCCTTGGAGATCGGAAACGGTAAAATAGACGTCGATACGTCGTCATATAGCGGAGGAAACTACGAAGGCAATTACGATTTCACGCCCATTAAAAAGTCAAACCCTACGCCGTTTCACGATGTCGTACGGGATCGTGTTACCGATTTTACGGATGAAAAGGTTTTACATCCCGATAAAACCGCCGACGATATTTTCAGTGAAAATAAGGCATATATCGAAAAACTCGAGGCGGAAAGAAAATCCGTTCAAGAGGAGCTTGAAAAGGATTTACCCGTAAGGTATATCGGACAAGCCCTCGGCACCTATCTTATTCACGAGTGCGGCGAGGACCTTATCATAATCGATCAGCACGCCGCGCACGAAAGAATTTTGTTTGACAACTACTATAGGCTTGTCAAAACGAGAGAGGTAACTACGCAGCCCTTGCTCGTGCCGTACACCTTTAACACGAACGACATAGAAGCCGGCATTTTGTACGATATGTTGGACCTATTTAAAGAAGTGGGCTTCGATTTGGAATTTTTAAAGGAAAACACTTTCAGGGTTTACGCCGTTCCCATGGAGCTTTCGGCTTTAGACCTGAACGCGTTTTTCAGAGATATACTTACCGACGACAGATTTAAAAACGAAAAAATACCTACCGTCATAAGGGAAAGTATTGCGCAAAAGGCGTGTAAGTCCGCTATAAAGTCGGGTGATAAGTTGACCCTTGAAGAAATCAATTCTTTAATGGAAAGCTTAAAGAGTAATTGGGGCCTTAAATGCCCGCACGGTCGCCCTGTGGCAATAAAAATAAGCAGAACGGAAATCGACAAATGGTTCAAGAGAATTGTTTAAAGTTTGCCATAGTCGTTTGCGGACCAACGGGAAGCGGAAAAACCGAACTTGCAATAAAACTTGCAAACGCCTTGGACGGCGAGATTATTTCCGCAGATTCCATTGCTATATATAAAGGTCTTGACGTAGGAACCGCAAAACCGGACGAGCATGAAAGATCCCTTGCCGTACACCATATGATCGACGTAGTAAACCCTTGTGAAGAGTTTTCCGTTGCCGAATATAAAGATATGGCACGTAAGATTTTGCGCGATATTTTAAGCCGTGGCAAAGTGCCCATAATCTGCGGCGGAACGGGATATTATATCGACGCCCTTTTGTACGATTTCAGTTACGGAAATTGTCCTAAAAACGACGAATTCCGCCTGGCATGCGATAAAATAGCCGAGCAGTCCGGAACCGAAGCTTTATACCAAAGACTTAAAGAATGTGATTCCGCAACGGCTGAAATTCTTCACCCGAATGATAAAATGAGAATTGTAAGGGCGCTTGAAATTTACCAAACTACGGGAATAAGAAAATCCGATATAACGGACGTTAAAACCCCGATAATACCTTTTTACGCCTTTTCCTACGACTACGACAGAGAAATTTTGTATTCGCGGATAAACGAGCGTGTTGACGCAATGTTTGAAAAGGGTTTAATGATTGAGGTTAAATCGCTGATAAAAAGCGGCGTTTTACCGTCCTCACAGTCCATGCAGGGGATAGGCTATAAAGAGGTCGTTGAAGGAATCGAAAATAATTACACCGAAGAAGATATTAAAGAAACGGTCAAGCGTAACACGAGGCGGTACGCCAAAAGACAGATAACCTGGTTTAAACGCCTCGAAAACATTGAATTCATTAGCCAGACGTCCGCCGATACGGCAGTCGCCTATATAAAGGAATACGTTTATGGAAACACAAAAAATTGAAGAACTTATTGAACGTGCAGAAGAAAAATTACAACCCCAGTTCAAAAAACTTGATGAGATTTCATTAAAATGTCAGGAAAAGGTTTTATCCGCCTTTCAAAAGAACAGAATTGCATTAAGACATTTTAATCCGACTAACGGTTACGGTAGCGACGACGAAGGAAGAGACGCCCTTAAAAAGGTGTACGCAGACGTTTTTAACACTGAAGCCGCTTGTGTAACGTCAAGCATAGTTTCGGGCACGCACGCCATTGCGTTGGCGCTTTTATCGGTTTTAGACAAAGGGGACAAGGTGGTTTCCGTTACCGGCCTTCCGTATGATACAATTCAAGGGGTAATTTACGGTGATAAGTTTTCCCTTAAATCTATGGGCATACCTTTTGATCTTGTTGAGCTTAAAAACGGAAACGTTGACTACGACGCTATTACGGAATATTTCAAGAACAATAAACCGACTATGGTTTATATCCAGCGCTCCAGAGGTTACGATGAAAGGGAAAGTCTTTCCGTTTACGAAATCGAAAAGATTTGTAATTTAGTTAAAAGTTTCGGTTTTGACGGTTGTATTTTCGTTGACAACTGCTATGGTGAATTCGTCGAAGAAAAGGAAGCGACCGACGTAGGCGCAGACCTCGTTGCAGGATCCCTTATCAAAAATATCGGCGGTGGAATAGCGCCCTGCGGCGGTTATATTGCAGGTAAGGCAAAATACATTGATTTAGTGGAAGCCCGTTTGACTTGTGCTACCATTGCGGGCGAGATAGGTGCAAACCCCGCGGGATATCAATATTACTACCAAGGTCTTTTCATGGCACCCCACGTTGTAGGTCAGGCACTTCGTTGCAATATGCTTATAGGGGCTGTAATGAGTGAATTAGGCTATGAAACCATTCCAAAGGCTTACGCAATGCCTTACGATATAACCCGCTCGGTTAAATTTAACGACGAAAAAAGACTCGTGGACTTTATTCAGTCGGTACAAAGAGTTTCACCCATCGATAGTTACGTTACCACATTGCCAAGCGAAATGGCGGGGTATAGCGACAAAGTGGTTATGGCGGCAGGCTGTTTTGTTCAAGGTGCTTCAATAGAACTTTCCGCCGACGCTCCTATTCGTCCGCCGTTTAACGCTTATATTCAGGGTGGACTTACTTATGAGCACGGTAAAATCGCCGTCAAAGAAATGCTTAAAAATCTTTGATAAATTTTGTAAAAAAAGCGTCCGACTAATCGTCGGACGCTAAATTACGAAACTCGTAATAATTTTTAAAATCAAGCATATAAAGCGTGATTTTTCAGAATTTTCTGACTAGGCCTTTGACCTTTCCTATTATGGAAACGTCGTCTAAAATTATATCCTGCAAGGCGTCGTTTTCGGGGTGAAGAATAACTTTTCCGTCCCGCTTATAAAAGCGTTTGCATGTGGCGGAATCGTCGATTAAGGCAACTACTATTTCGCCCTGCTCGCAACTCGAAGTCTTTTCCACGATGATTTTATCGCCGTCGAATATTCCTGCGTTTATCATACTGTCGCCGGAAACGTTAAGCATAAATACGTCGCCAATGCCGTGAAATTCTTCCGGGAGAGGATAATATCCTTCGATATTTTCAACCGCCAAAATAGGGGTACCTGCGGTAACGGTGCCGACCAAAGGCACGAACACTGCATTTTTGGAAGGTTTGTTCCTTAGCGATATAGCACGGTTTTTGGCACCACCGAAGGAAATGGCCCCACGGTACTCTAACTTTTTAAGATAATATTGAACGGTGGACGTAGAAGCAAAGCCAACGTCGTGGCAGATTTCACGAACGGTCGGGGGATAACCTTCACGGTCAATATAGTCGGTAATGTATTCTAAAACTTCGTCTTCACGATTTTTATTGTAACTCATAACTCACCTCACGTAACAATAATAACACATATGTTTTGTTTTGTCAAACATTCGTTCTAATTTTTTGAATTTTACAGGAATCATTATGAAAGAAAAATGCGTACTTTACGACCGTGATTGTATAGACTGCGGTGAATGTGAATTTTGTGACCTTGATCCAACAAAGCTCTGCGACAACTGCGGCAAGTGTTTAGAAACTATAAATATGGATTACGCCGCAATTAAAATCGACGGCTTTACCGAAGGGGAGGAATGCTTTCCCGAGGATTGCGACTGCCATCATAAACATTCACACTCCCATAAAAAGGACTAAAAGATCATAATTTGAAACATACTTTTCCTATAATTTAATTTTGAGTAAATGAAAAAACCGCGAAAAATTGCGGTTTTTTTTGTGCTTAAATTTTGCTTTATCAGTACATTCCGCCCATATTGGGGTTAGGTTGATTGGATTCTGGTTGAGGAATATCGGTTACCAAACTTTCGGTAGTTAAAAGCGTGGAAGCGATAGAAGCGGAATTCTGTAGTGCGGAACGTGAAACTTTAGTCGGGTCTATAATACCGGAAGCCACCATGTCGGTGTATTCGTTAGTCAAAAAGTCAAAGCCGTAGTTTGCTTTTTTAGCGGTCATAACTTTGTTCAAAATTACAGAACCGTCAAGACCTGCGTTCATAGCAATCTGTCTTAAAGGTGCTTCAACCGCTTTTGCAACGATTTCTGCGCCCGTTTTTTCGTCGCCCTTCAAGGTCTGTGCTAAACGCCTGATTGCAGGAACAGTGCTCAAAAGTGCGATTCCGCCACCGGGGACGATGCCTTCTTCAACGGCTGCTCTCGTAGCGGCCAAAGCGTCCTCGATACGAAGCTTCTTTTCCTTCATTTCAACTTCGGTTGCGGCACCTACGTTGATAACGGCAACGCCACCGGCAAGTTTTGCAAGGCGTTCCTGAAGTTTTTCTCTGTCGTATTCCGAAGTGGTTTCCGCAATCTGCGCCTTAATTGCGTCGATTCTTGCTTTGATTTCATTGGGATCGCCTGCACCGTCGATAATGGTCGTGTTGTCCTTGTCAACCTTAACCTGAACGGCTTTACCGAGCATATCCATTGTGAAGTCCTTAAATTCAAGACCTAAATCTGAGGAAAGAACCTGACCGCCTGTCAAAATTGCGATATCTTCGAGCATTGCTTTTCTTCTGTCGCCAAATCCGGGTGCTTTAACGGCAACGCAGTTAAATACGCCTTTAAGTTTGTTTACGACAAGCGCCGCCAAAGCGTCGCCTTCAACGTCGTCGGCAATAATCAAAAGACGCATGCCTTGCTGAGCAATAGGCTCGATAACGGGCAAAATTTCCTGTATGGAGGAAATCTTTTTATCGGTAATAAGAATAACGGGGGAATCCAAAACCGCTTCCATTTTGTCGGTATTGGTAACCATGTATGCGGAAGCGTAACCGCGGTCGAACTGCATACCTTCAACGGTGGTAAGTTCGGTTTTCATAGTTTTGCTTTCCTGAACTGTTATAACGCCGTCTTTTCCGACCTTTTCCATAGCGTCGGAAATAAGCTTACCAACGTCCTCGTCTCCGGCGGAAATGGATGCAACCTGCGCGATTGCCTTTTTGCCGTCTATAACCTTAGAAGATGCTTTTAAGGAATCAACTGCGGTGTCTACAGCCTTCATGATACCTTTTTTAAGGATAATGGGATTAGCGCCTGCAGCTAAGTTTTTAAGTCCTTCGCTTATCATTGCCTGTGCTAAAACTACCGCAGTAGTAGTTCCGTCG
Source organism: uncultured Clostridia bacterium (assembly GCA_958419945.1). Lineage (GTDB taxonomy): Bacteria > Bacillota > Clostridia > Christensenellales > Borkfalkiaceae > UBA4636. The sequence goes on from CATZIC010000069.1 coordinate 9,348, forward strand.
CCGGCAACGTCGTTGGTTTTAGTGGAAACCTCTTTTACAAGTTGAGCACCCATATTTTCGAACGGATCTTCAAGTTCGATTTCCTTTGCAATGGTAACGCCGTCGTTTGTTATAAGCGGTGCACCGTATTTTTTATCGAGTACTACGTTTCTTCCTTTAGGACCTAACGTAATTTTAACGGTGTTAGCGAGTGTGTTAACGCCGATTTCCAATGCCTTTCTTGCTTCTTCACCGGTTTTAATCT
>CATZIC010000070.1 GCA_958419945.1 uncultured Clostridia bacterium
TTTCCCTTTTATATCAAAATTCAGGGGCGCACGCTTTCGCCGTCTGCGACTTACAGGAAGCCATTTCTTTGCGTAACTACGGCGTTAAAAAAGACATACTTGTTGCTGGCTACACTTCGCCGTCCGACGTTAAGGAAATAGCAAAATACCGCTTAACCCAAAGCCTTATTTCATACGACTTTGCAAAAACGATAAACCGCGAATGTGAGCGTTTGGGCATACGAATAAACGCGCATATAAAGATAGATACGGGTATGCATCGTTTCGGAATTCCTTTTACTGAAGCCGACAAAATAGCAGAAGTTTTCAACATGAAAAACCTTGCCGTAACAGGCTTTTACACGCACTTTGCCCGTGCTGACGAAGAGTATAAAACGCCGCTCGTCGAAACGCCGTCCGCGGATTTTCTAAAAACAGCCGCTTCAGACCACACACTAAAACAATATAACGCCTTTTTAAAGGCGGTAAAACCGTATAAGGGGGTGTTTACGCACACGTCCAATTCTTCGGCGCTTGCAAATTACCCAACGCTTAACGAGGACGGCGTAAGGGTAGGGCTTTCGCTGTACGGTTTCGGAAACCTTCCGGGGCTTACTCCGATTATGGAATACCGCACGAAAATCGTCCATATCGAAAGGGTTAAAAAGGGCGATGAAATCGGTTACGGCGGAACTTACGTTTGCCCCAAAGACGGTATAATTGCGGTTATCCCGATAGGTTACGCCAACGGTTTTTGCCCGTCCGCGGAATACGGCGGATATTCGGTAAGGGTTAACGGCCGCCCTGCAAAAGTTGTCGGGCGTGTGTGCATGAACCATACTTTTGTAGATCTTACCGAAATAGAAAAAACGATTTTCAAATCCGCAAACCCGTCCGAAGCGGCAAACCCTTCCAATACTTTAAAAAATGCGGAAGAGACTAAAATAGAAGTCGGCGATACCGTAACTATAGCCGAAAGTCAAACGGACTTTTTAAACCTTGCAAAATCACAGAATTTTTCCGTTTATCGCACCCTTACAAGTCTCGGAAACGGCAACGACAAAGTGTATCTCTGAAGAATAATTGCAATAAAAAAGTGTATCGGCAAAGAATTTTTACAATTTTTGAATTAGCGGTTTATAATTGACAAACGTTATATAAAGATATATAATAAAAACGATATATAAAAATAAGGGTAAATCCTTAAAAGGCGGCGTAAAATGACTGATCTGGAAATTGCTCATAGCACTCAGATGCTTCCCGTTAAAACCTTGTGTGAAAACCTCGGCATTCAGGAAGAGGATTACGAACTTTACGGAAAGTACAAGGCCAAAATTTCACTTTCCGTACTTGACAAATTCAAACAAAAACCAAACGGCAAACTTGTTTTGGTAACGGCTATAACCCCAACGCCTGCGGGCGAGGGCAAAACCACTACCACGATAGGTCTTGCGGACGGGCTTAACAAAATCGGCAAAAAGGCAGTCGTTGCTTTGCGCGAACCTTCTTTGGGCCCGGTTTTCGGAATAAAAGGCGGTGCGGCGGGCGGCGGCTATGCGCAGGTCGTGCCGATGGAAGATATAAATCTTCACTTCACGGGTGATTTCCATGCGATAGGATGCGCAAACAACCTTCTTGCCGCCATGATAGACAACCATATTCAGCAAGGTAACGCCCTTAATATCGACGCAAAAACCATTACTTGGAAGCGCTGCGTGGATATGAACGACCGCCAACTTCGCTTTATCGTGGACGGGCTTGGCGGAAAGGCCAACGGCACCCCTCGTGAAGACGGCTTCGATATCACCGTCGCAAGCGAAATTATGGCTATTTTGTGCCTTTCCGAAAGTATCGACGACCTGAAAAAGAGGCTCGGCAATATCATAATCGGTTACAACTACTCCGGTGAACCGATCTATTGCAGGGACTTAAAGGCACAGGGCGCAATGACGGCGCTTCTGAAAGACGCCATAAAACCAAACCTCGTTCAGACCTTAGAGCACACTCCCGCGTTCGTCCACGGCGGCCCGTTTGCGAACATAGCGCACGGCTGTAATTCGGTCTTAGCAACAAAGTTAGCACTAAAATGCGGTGATTACTGCATTACGGAAGCAGGCTTCGGCGCCGACCTCGGTGCGGAAAAATTCCTGGATATAAAATGCAGGGCAGCATCCTTAAAGCCAGATTGCGTGGTAATGGTGGCAACCGCGCGTGCCCTTAAAATGCACGGAGGTGTGGCAAAAGCCGACCTCGGAAAAGAAAACACCGAAGCTATCGAAAGGGGATTTCCTAACCTTATAAAGCACGTAAACAATATTTTGCACGTGTTCACACTTCCCGTCGTCGTGGCGATAAACCGTTTCCCGACCGATACCGAAGCGGAAATTTCCACTCTTTTGCGCCTTTGCAAGGAATTTGAATTTAAAGCAGTGGTTGCCGACGGCTTTTCAAAGGGGGGCGCAGGTATGACCGATTTGGCGAAAGTGGTAACCGAACTTTGCGATATGTATTCGGTTATGTCCCACCCCTACACGATGGATAAATCCATCGAGGACAAAATCCGTGCGCTTACCGTAAAAGTTTACGGCGGTAGCGACGTAAATATTTTGCCTCGTGCCAAAAAGCAGATCGCGGAGCTTGAAAAACTAGGCTTTTCAAACCTTCCCATTTGCATGGCTAAAACCCAATACAGCCTTTCCGATAACCCCGAACTTACTTGCGCCCCGATAGGCTTTACGGTGACCGTCAAAAACGTAAAGGTGTCCGCAGGCGCCGGCTTTATAGTTGTTATGACAGGCGATATTATGACGATGCCGGGGCTTCCCAAAGTTCCCGCAGCGGAAAATATCGACGTAACTTCCGACGGAGAAATTGTCGGACTGTTCTGATAATGATTTTTTAAACGTGTAATTATGAAGAAATTATCTGCGATTTTATTATCTTTAATTTTTGTATTATTTTCATTTGGCTGCGCTCCGAATATTTTCAGGGAAAACTACGTTGCCGTATCTTCTGATCAATACAGAGCTTTTTTGGATAACGTTGTTTCAAAGGCTCCGTTTATAAAACCTATAAACGAAGTCTACAAGGCGAACGGCGGCATTTTACTTGAAAGGCAGTTTGTAAAATCCGTTTTTACTTCCGATCTTAAAATTGATCTTAAAAGGGGCAAAGTTTCCGGAAACACCGTTTTGACCGAAGAAACCATTACGGGAAAATCCACCGTCAAAACCGAATACTCCAATAAAAGCGGCAGGATTGAAAAGCGCTCCGGCGATTCCGTTAGCTATAAGGTGGGTGATGGGATTGTCGCTCTTAGCTTTATTGATAAACCTCGCTTTGCCGAAGAATTTTTCGAAGATATTTTAGCAGGACTTAGATACGTACCGGTTTCGGAAGTGGAAGTTTACAAAAACGTCGGTACCTATAAAATTCACGTAAAAGTTACGCCGCTTTCCGCCTCTGCGTTGTTTTTTGACGGACTGACTTCCGAAAGTGCAACGGGGGATATCTATTTATGCTTTGAAAAGGAGGGCGGATTTACCGCTATAAGAGGTGTCTTTAACGCAACCCTTTCCGAAGACGTTTTCTCTTCCGCCGACATTCTTCCGTCAAAAGGCCTTGTATCCTATGTCGAAAGCGACTTCAATTTGTACGTTGTATAGGCTAATCTAGCTTAATATAAAAAGCGATCCTTAAAATTTAAGGATCGTTTTTTTATTGATAAAATCTTAATTTTTTATTTTTTCGCTGCGGCAATTCTTTTTCTGACCTCAAATATCGAAACCTTTTGATATTTACCGTTTATTTTCGGGAAAGAAACCGATTTTATAACTTCTGCGTTTGGGTTGTTGAAACTTTGACTGCTATTTGTAATTTTGATAACCGCATAGCCTATAATGCAGTATCTTACTTTTACCATAACGTCAATATATGCTATATCCAATACCTCGTCTTTATCGATTGTCCAAGCGGCCAATTCTCCGTAATTAAGCGTAGCCGTTTGAGCGTTGGCATTTTCTCCGACGTAAAATTCTCCTTTATCAACCGACAGTGTAAGCCTGGCGCCCGGTTCATCACATATCGACTCAATTCGGTTATGATAATAGCTTATAATGATACTCCAACCGTTAAGTTCAACAAAGTCTGCTTTTTCTTCAACCAAATTGCTGCTATTGCAACCGCAAAGCACCATAATTCCCATAATGGATATAAGCCCCACTGCAATAATCTTTTTTAACATAATACCACTCCTTAAATTTCGTTTTGCCGAAAAAGGCAATAAAAAAGCGCAAAGATACCCTCAAAATTTCTTTGCGTCAATAAATAGAGCATAGGCATGCACCCCCCCCAAAAAAAAGTGTTGTATCTGATGTCTATCTTCTGTATTTTTGCGTATTACTGTACAAACTTTAATATTATTATATCGTAAAACCCGATTATTGTCAATAGAAATCGCATTTTTTGTAACTACCTTTATTTTTGTTATAAGTTCTATTATATATAATAAGGAAAAGGAAATTGCCTTTTTCCGCTTAGTCGGCAATGGCAGGGGAGTAAAAAAAACTCCGTCGCTAAAACGCGGCGGAGCTTTTAAAGATAGGCATTACTAATATCTCGCTCAAATAGGCGCATACTTTCGTCTCACTGATTTTTTTAAAGACTGCCAACCTAAACAAAAACAGTTAACTTTAATCTTTAAAAATGCGAAGCAATTTTAGGGGATAAAACGCAAAGAGAAAGGCGGAAAAGTCGACTGAAGTCGTACTTGCCGTACAACGATGGAGAGTTTGCGACTTTATCGAAGCGTTTTGCCGCTAAAATAATTAGTGATGGCAAAAGTTTACGCCATATAAAAAAATAAGCCCCGTTAAAGGGCTAAATAGGCTTGCGTATATTAAGCCATAGCGTTGATTCTCTTGGCAAATCCGGACTTCTTGTTGGAAGCGGTGTTAATGTGCATTCTGCCTGCACTTACAGCCTGATCCAAAAGCTTGGAAGTTTCCCTGAAAATCTCTTGAGCGTTTGCTTTTTCACCGTTTTCGATTGCTTGGTTCAACTTTCTCATTGAAGTTTTAACTTCGGCAAGAGCGCTTCTGTTACGAGCGTTTTTGGTTTCGGTTACTAAAACACGTTTTTTAGCAGATTTAATATTGGGCACGGTAATCTCTCCTTATGTAATAAGCCGAAAAGGGGCTTTTTTATTTCTACTGTGGTATTTTAGCATACTTAAATGGATTTTGCAAGGATTTTTAACGATTTTTCGCATTTTGCCTTAACTTTTAATAATAATTTCCTACCCACTTTCCATTGCAAGGCAATTTATTGCCGAAGCAGTCCACTCGTTCCCGTAAGGGAACATCAAATAATAATTTCGTATCCGCAATAAGTCGTAAGGCGTATTCTACTTACCGATAGGCGAATTACATAGCGTTAGCTATTTTTATGCCGCAGGTATACCTCATTGCCTGCGGCTTGTGGACAAGCGTATTTAAGGCTTTATAAAATCACTTTATTTATCGTAAAATTTAACTTTTTGAAAGCTCGCTTAAATAGTTATCAACATTTTTTACAAGGAAATTACTCTTAAAATTCGCGGACATAGTTAATTTATTAAAAAATTTTAAATAAACAAAAACGCTTAATTTTATTATCTTTTTATATTGTTAAAATTTTGCAATTATATAGTTGTGCGCTTACGGCACACACCTTGGCTTTTCGCTTTTGTGGATAACCCGCTTGTAAAAAAGAGGAATTCCCGAATTTTCTGCTTTTATCTTGATAACTTTTTGAATTTTTTTAATTTTCCTGCCCTTTTAATGCCCGTTTCATTATTATATATGTGATTCCTCGAAAGGAAATAAATTGCACCGGCAATCCAACTCGCAGTCAGGCGAATATCACTGCGAAGCAATATCGCTCGTTCGCTTGCGAACTTCAAATAGTTACTTCAAATCCGCAATACGGCGCTACCGTAATTCATGGGCAGCCATTTTATACGAAGTAATTTCATAACGAAGCTATATCATTGCCGAGGGTATAACTGCCTTCGGCTAGCACTTTTTGGGTAAATTTTGAAAAAAGTTAGGGATTTTTAGCCACCGCAATTTTGATACAAAGCGTGAACGAATTAAATTCTTCTTTTTTAATACTCAAAAACTCGAAAAATCCGTAAAATCGCTGATAAATAAAGTGATTTTTAAAGTTTTTACAAAAATTTACAAAAAATGGTACTTAAATAAATTGGTACAAATGTTCTAATAAAAACTCAAAAAAACTTTAAAATTTTTTTAAAAAAATCACGAAAGTGGTTGATTATGGCTAATTTTTATGCTATAATCGTATTGTCATCAAAAAAAGGAGGGTACGAATATGTTTTTTGGCACCTATTTCCACCAAATCGACGCAAAAAACAGAATACGAATTCCCTCCAAATTCAGTAAGGAACTTGGCTCTACTTACGTTATCGGCCGTTCTGCGATGGAGGGCACTCTTGCTATTTATAGTAAAGAGGATTTTGACAGGATTTCAAAAAAGCATCATTCTCCCTTCAATAAGCAGCTTGAGATGGCTTATAGCATGTTCTTCGGGTATTATTTCGAAGTAACCGAAGATTCGCAGGGAAGGCTTCAGTTAACCGACGCAATAAGAAAACTTTTCAACCTTGACAAAAACGAGAAAGATATAGTTTTCGTAGGCGCACAGGACCATATCAATTTGATGAGCAAGTCAAAACACGAAAAGATGTTCGAAGAAATGTCTTTCGACGCCGCTTTAGAGTATTTAAACAATGCTTACGAAGGGTCGAAGGAAGACTGATTTAGGGTAAAACGTCGATTCACAAAAATTCACCGCCAAAAACTTTAGGTATAAAAACGCCAAAAACTTTCGGCAAAAAGTTTACGAACCAAAAACACGGATTGCAAATGGAATACAAACATCTTCCCGTAATGCTTAAAGAATGCATGGAAGGGTTAAACATAAAAGAGGGCGGCATTTATTTTGACGGAACTTTGGGGGCAGCCGGACACACGAGCGAGATTTTGCGTCATAACGGCACCAAAGTCATAGCGACAGATCTTGATACGGCCTCTTTAAAAAACGCCGAAAAAATTAAGGCGCAGTTTCCCGGACGGCTTATAGCGGTACACGACAACTTCAAGAACTTTACCGAAATCTCCGATAATTTAGGGGTTAAAGGATATGACGGTATCTTGCTTGATCTTGGTGTATCAAGTCCGCAAATCGACGATAGGTCAAGAGGGTTCAGCTATTTAGGGAAAGACGAACCGCTCGACATGAAAATGAATCCCGATGGCGAGTTTTCCGCTTACGATATAGTAAACGGTTACAGCGAAAGGGAATTAAGCAGGATACTTAAAGAGTACGGCGAAGAAAGATTCCACGCAAAAATTGCGGAAAACATAGTTTTAAGGCGAAAAACCAAAAAAATAGTTACTTGCGGAGAACTTAACGAGATAATCGATAGGTCCATACCCGCAAAATTCAAAGTTGACGGGCATCCGTCCAAGCGCACCTATCAGGCGCTTCGGATAGAGGTAAACGGAGAACTTGATGGGCTGTATGAAGCGGTTGTCGCCATGGGGGAAAGACTAAATAAGGGCGGAAGGCTTGCGGTTATAACCTTCCAGTCGCTCGAAGATAAGATTATAAAAAGTGCTTACAAATATCTTGAAGCAGATTGCATATGTGATAAAAGTTTACCGGTATGCGTGTGTGGGAAAAAGAAAATCGTAAACGTAATAACCGCAAAACCCATCCTCTCGGACGAACAAGAGCTGGACCGTAATCCGAGGGCGAAAAGCGCAAAATTAAGGGTGTGCGAAAGGGTTTAAAATACTGAATTCGGTCGGCGAGAATATTTTTGAAGGAGAAAAAATAATATATTATGGAAAATAATTATAGCACCTCCCCAAAGTATAGCCGTGGTTATGCTGAACCGGAGAACGAATATAACTCAAAATACGACGAGGGAAGAGCGCAGTCCAAATCTACGGGCTTTGCAGACAGCCTCGAAAATCATTTTTACTATGACCGTCCCGCAGTATCGCAGGACAGAATGCAAAGTAGCGGATACGCAAATTACGATTCCGCAAAAAACTATGCCGCATATGAAGAAAGAAGAGAAGAAAGGGAGGTAAGAACCGCCCCGACTCGTGATAGCGGAAGCTATACCGCTCCAAATCGCAGTAGTTATGAAAGGGACTATTACGACGGCGCGGAAGAAAAGATTCAGCAAAATCTTTCCACTCGCTATGCGGAAACACGTGAAAAGGAAACCGGCTACGGCATGTCTTATACCGGCGAAGTAGATTCTATGCCCTCGGCAACCACCATGGAATACCAACATCAGGGCGAAAATCTTGAAAATTACCATGAAAAAGGTGAATCCGTCGATAAGCAGTACACCATAAACACAAAGGGTAAAATCCTTATTGCGGTTTATGCGCTCGTCGTGGTAACCGTGTTTGCACTCATCATTTTAAACACGAGGCTTTTAAAGACCATGAACGCTTCCTACGCATTAAAGCAAACGGAAATCAGCAGGCTTTCAAAAGAAGTCGACGACCTTCACAAGGAACTTAACTACGTTTCTTCCGACGAAGTTATCGAAGAAAAGGCTGAAGAAAAGGGCATGATCAAAGGCTAATTTGCGTTAGTTTTAAACATAAAAAAGCGGCTTGAAGTTCGATAAAGCCGTGTAAAATCTTAAAAACACTCCGATTTTTCGGGCAAAACACTAAAGAGGTTATCCGCTGAAAATTTAAGCGATAACCTTTTTGTTTTGCGAAAAAGTCAGTTTTTTAAAAGGTTTTACTTCCTTTACGAAAGAGGTTGTTTTATAGGAGATTACAGCAATTACACAGTTTTCCATATCTGTTTTACGAAAGAGGTTATTTGCGTATTTTTGCGCAATAACCCTTCTTTTTTTAATAATACTTATAAGGGTGTTTTACGTGGAAGTAATCGCTTCCGACAGCTTGCAGGAAAAGGCAATCGACCAGTGGACCCGTGAACTTCCTGTAAAGGCGGAAAGAGGTAAAATTCTTTCTATAGACGGCAAAGTGCTTGCTGCAAACGCCCCCTCGTATGCAGTGTTCGTAAGGACCCGTTCGGTAAAAGACCCCGACCGCGTTTCCGAGGTTTTAAGCGACCTTTTCGGTATCGACAAAGAGGGTTTGCGTCAAAAAATAATCAAAAAATCCACTTCGGAAATTACCGTAAAACGGCAGGTTACGAGGACGGACATATTAAAACTTACCGAATACGACCTTG
>CATZIC010000071.1 GCA_958419945.1 uncultured Clostridia bacterium
AAGGGCGGTAAGACTATATGATCCGATATCGATTACGGCAACTGCGTCTTTCAGCATTTTTGCACCTCTTTGGTTTTTTGGGTTTTTGAGTTTGTGTTTTTTGGGTTTCGGCTTTACAAAGATAAAGGCTTGTACGGCTTGTACACGATTTTAAGGCTTGTATACGATTTTAAGGCTTGCACACGCTCGGCTTTTAAAATCAAAACCTTGTGTACACGGCGGTAACTTCGCCGTTATCTTTTTCGTAACACTCGATTTTTCCGGTTATAAGGTCGCTGTCCGAAAGCGATTGATATTTGGAAATGCCGGCTAAAACCTTTTCACGGGTTTTGTCGGTGGCTTTGAAAACGAGTATCTTTACTCCGCTGCGCATGGATAGTTCCATACGGTAATTCCCCTTTTCATCGGTTTCTATAACCCTTACCGAGTACACGCTATCACGAGGGCTAGAAAAACAAGCAACCGTGGTTTTTAATGCGTCATACACCAAAGGATTGTCGTACTGCAAGGGTTTTTTAAGGGTGATAGCGGGCTTAACTTCGGTGTCGAAAATAAGTAAAAGGTCGCTTAATCCATCTGCGGGATTTAAAAACGTCGTCCTTTTTTTAAGCACTACGTAGTCGCTGTCTAACACGAAATATCCGTTATCGCCGTCCTTTATCGCAAACCTTTCCTCCCCCGAAAACAAATCGAGAGACAGTGTAAATGGATATTCTTTTTTTATACTGCGAACTTTAAGGTTTGTGTTTTCGGTTATTTTAAGTGCGATTTCGTCCGTGTCAATTAGAGCGAGGCTTTTACCTTTATAGGAAGAAAGAATCTCTTCACAAACTTTATAATCCTCGTCGGAATACACGCTGTAATTTATGTTTACGTCGCTTAATCGAAATAAAGTTACCAAAACGAGTGTAACGTATAAACAGGCGGTAACTATTCCGCTTATTAAAAGTAGTTTTTTGTGTTTCATTGGGGTTATCCCTTGCTAAGTTTTATTTTTGCGCCTATTTTGCGAAGTTTTAAAGAAAAATCCTCGTACCCACGCATAACGTTTTCAGCCTGTTTTACGATCGTAGTGCCTTCTGCTTTAAGCCCTGCGAGGACAAGCGCCGCACCGCCGCGAAGATCGGGTGCGGTTACGACTTCGCCGTGAAGAGGTCTTCCACGGAAGGTTACGGACTCTCCTTTTAAGGTGAAGTCCGCGCCCATTTTTTTAAGCCCGTCGAGGTAGGAAAAGCGGGAATCGAAAACCGTTTCCACAACGGTGGTTTCCCCTTTGGAAAAGGCGCCGACCGCCGAAACGAGCGGATGAAGATCGGTCGGAAACATGGGATAAGGCATCGTCGTAAACCGACCTAAGGCGCGTGGATTACCGTCAGAGTATATATATACCTTATCACTATATATATTAGCATAAAAACCGCCGCTATTGCAAGTGTTATCGAGAATTTTTTTTACCAAATAATAAATATTTTCATAACTTAAAGAGGTTATTTCCACCTTGCCGCCGAGAAGGTAGCATAAAAGCAAAAAAGTACCTGCTTCTATCCTGTCGGGAAGCGGTTTATAGGATATACCTTTACTTAGTTTTTTAACCCCGTCTATCCTTATAACGCTTGTTCCGCCGCCCGTAATTCTTGCCCCGCAAAGGTTCAAAAAGTCGCATAAATCCCGCACTTCCGGCTCTTTTGCACAGTTGCTTAAAAGGGTTACTCCTTCCGCACAGACGGACGCTAAAATAAGGTTTTCCGTTGCCCCTACGCTTGGGTAGCGAAGGTGAATTTTCGTCCCCCGTAAAAGGGGTGCGGTTATTATAAAACGGCTTTCCGTTTCCGTAACTTTTGCGCCCAACGCCCTGAATCCGTCAAGATGAATATCCACAGGCCTTTCCCCTATCTTGCAGCCGCCGGGCTTGGAGATGGAAACGGTTCCGAAACGGGAAAGAAGTGGCCCCACCAAAAAAAAGGACGCGCGGATTTTAGAGGTTTTCGCCTCCGGCAAATTAGTTGTGTAGACGTTTGCGGTGTCTATGATAAGCCCTTCCTTAGTGCGTTTTATATTTGCGCCGATTGCGGAAAGAATTTCAGCCATAACGGTTACGTCGCCGATATTCGGGCAGTTTTTAACAAAAACCTCTCCGCGATTCAGAAGCGACGCGCACATTATGGTTAGCGCAGAGTTTTTTGCGGGGCTTATTTTTACCTCGCCGTAAACCTTTTCGCCGCCGTTTATGGAATAACTGTACATACAAACCTTTAAACGGAAAAACCTTTCCGCAACACAATTTATTGTATGCGAAAAGGCGTTAATGGGTTAAACGTTAAAGGTTCTCGGTTATTTTTTTGCGCTTAAAAAATCTTCGCTTTGGTTGCTTTTCCGGAATACTATCGATAGGTGCCGTTCTTGCCACTTTGGAAACGTTATATAGCACGCCGAAAGCCGCCATAAATACTATTATAGAGGTGTTCCCCGCAGAAATTAACGGAAGCGGAAGCCCCGTCGGCGGTATGGACCCCGTTACGACGAGTGCGTTTACGGAAACCTGTACGGCGTACATTGTGGTTATTCCCATAGACAGCATGTAGCCGAAAAAGTCCGCCGAAGATATTGCGGTGCGCACCCCTTTTACGATAAGAAAAACCATTACGGCAAACAGAAGAGCCGTTCCGAAAAAGCCTGTTTCCTCACCGATGACGGAAAGGATAAAATCACTTTCCGAAAAGGGCAAAAACCTATACTTTTGACGGGAATTGAAAAGTCCTACGCCGAACAGTCCGCCCGAACCAAGCCCGTACAGCGACTGCAAAAGTTGGTAGCCTTCCCCTTTCGGGTTTTCCCACGGATTTAAAAATGCGGAAAAGCGTTTAAGCCTATAAGGTTCCAAAATGATTAGAATGGGAATAGCGGCAATGCAAGGCAGCAAAATGATAAGAAAATGCTTCATTTTCATGCCTGCCAAAAACAGCATTGTAAGCATTACCAGCCCCACGCAGACGGTTATGGACATATTCGGTTCCAAAACTATCAATAAACATACTATAATCCCTGTTATTAAGGGGATTATTACACCCTTGAAACTTCGCGCACGTGATGGATCGATTGCAAAATACTCGGCAAGGAAAAATATGTAGCAAAATTTGGCGACTTCGGAGGACTGCAAGGTGAAAAAGCCGAGGTTTATCCACCGTTTGGCGCCGTACACTTCCACCGATAAAAAGGGCAAAAAGCAAAGGGCAAGAAGGATTACGCCGAAAAGATACATCCATTTGGTTTTGCCCAAAATTTTTCTGTAATCGTAATTTGCCGTAAAAAGCATTGCCAAAACGCCGACTATCACCCCTGCGCCCTGCTTTATTGCATAGTAAAAGCTGTTTCCGTAGTCGTTTTTTGCAACGTAATTCGACGCAGAGTACACCGCGACTATTCCGTAAAGGGCAAGCAGAATTACCGTAATGGGGATAAGGATATCCCCTTTTGGTTTCAGTCTATTCATCTTCGCCTCTTACGAGGTTATCCGAATTTTCAGCGCCTATTACGAGGTCGTTGAATTTTTCGCCACGCTCCCGATAGTCCTTGAACATATCGAAACTTGCCGCCCCCGGTGAAAAGAGAACCGCGCCGCCTTCCGTGGACAGCGAGCGGGCTACCGAAACTGCGGATTGAAGGCTTTTTACAACGCTTACTTCCTTATATCCGCAGGTTATGGCGGTTTCAAGAAGTTTATATCTGCATTCCCCCATCAAAACGACGTGCGTTACGGTATCTTTGCAATCTTTAAGGCGAGTAAATATCGGTGTAAAATCTTGATTTTTATCCTTTCCGCCTAAAATCAAAACGGTGTTTTGTTCCATCGCATCTATCGCCTTTAACGTCGAAGCTACGTTTGTGGACTTGGAATCGTTATAATAGGTTACGCCACCAAATTCACCTACCTTTTCAAGACGATATTTTACGCCGCCGAACTCCGAAAGGCTTTTCGATATAACTTCGGTGTCAACGCCGTATATTTTGAGCGCGCACACGCACGCCAGAGCGTTTTCGAGGTTGTGTTCACCTTTTATGGACAGGTCGTCTGCATCGAGAATTTCCTCTCCGTTATAAAAAATTTTGCCGTCTTCGTAGTATGCGCCGTCCACTTTTGTTTTGGCGGAAAACCAAGCTACTTTGCATTTCAGGTCTTTGGAAAAGCCACGCACGATGGCGTCGTCGTAATTTAACACAGCCCACTCGCTTTCCCTGAGATTTTTGAAAAGCCGCTTTTTAAGGTAACAATAATTTTCCATACTGTAGTGGCGGTCCAAGTGGTCCTCGGTAACGTTAAGCATTACGGCAATATGCGGGGTGAATGACGAAACGGTTTCGAGCTGAAAGGAAGACACTTCCAGAACGCAGACGTCGGTGGGAACGGTGGATAAGGCAAATTCGCTAAACGGCGTGCCGACGTTTCCGCCCAAAAAACATGTTTCGCCCGCATCGGTAAGCACTTTATGAAGTATCGTGGAAACGGTGGTTTTGCCGTTGGTACCGCTTACCGCTATTATGGGTGCACGGCTAAGTAAATAGCCTAATTCAAGTTCGCCGATTATCCGCTTATTAAGTCTTTTTAGTTTTACCAATAAGGAATTGTCCGCACTGACACCGGGGCTTACGACTACGACGTCGCAATCGAACAAAGAATTCAACGCTTCGTAATTTTCTTCGTTTTCTTCGATATAATGAGCGATTTCGGCTCCTTTTTCAATTACAGTTTTACAAAATGCGGTGTCGTATACCCCGCTGTCGTCATCGTAGATAGACACGATTGCGCCTTGTGAAAGTAAGCATAGAGCCGCATTTACGCCGCTTCTTTGCATGCCGAAAACAAGAAACTTTTCATTTTTGAATTTCATTTAACTACCTCTTTTTTAGGAAAGCACCGTCAGGCAAAGTAGACCTAATACAACGGTTATTACCGTGTACCAAACGGTGATTTTACATTCGGAATATCCTTTATGCTGAAAATGATGATGTAGGGGCGCCATTAAAAACACACGCTTTTTTGTGCGCTTAAAATGGAGAACCTGCACTATTACGGATATGCCGGAGAGTACGAACATTATTCCCGTTATCGGAATATAAAGGGCGTTTCCGCTAAAAGTGTACACGCTTGCAATTAGTCCCCCGAGGCCCAAAGACCCCGTATCCCCCATGAACAAACTCGCCTTACTCGAGTTAAACAAAAGATAGCCGATAAGGCTTCCCGCCGCACAGATAGAAAGAACCGAAAGTCCTTCGTACTCTTCCTTGTTTAAGTAGTAACCGCTTAATTTTCGTGTTTCCAAAATTATGAGTACGGCTATAATCGTAAGTACTGCGGAGGACACGGAAGCGGCTAAGCCGTCAAGCCCGTCGGTAAGGTTTACGCAGTTTGTGGTTGCCAAAAACACGAATATTCCAAAGGGTATGAACCAATAGCCCAAATTTACAAGTTTATCGGTAAACGGAAGATAGACGTTTGTAAGACCGTTATATACCGCAAAGCCTACCGCAACCGCAGCAACGATTACCTGAAAAACTATCTTTTGAATGGGTGTTAAACCCTCGTTGCGGGAAAAGCGGATTTTGATAAAATCGTCGAAAAAGCCGATTACCGAATAGGTTATGAAAATAAGAAGTGATATGGTCGGAATGGTAGAGGTTTTGCCAGACATTAGATATACCGCCGCCGTAACTATCAAAAAGCCTATTCCGCCCATGGTCGGCGTGCCGTTTTTTACAAAATGTTCGGACACGTATTTTAAAATTGTCTGGCTTAACCTGAGCTTTTTTAAAAGCGGAATTAAGACCGCGGTAACTATGCCAGACAAAACAAGCGATATTATATATACGATAATCAGTTTTTTAGCCATAATCCGTTAAATAAAAGTGGAGTTTGGAGTGAAGCGTCTTGTGGCGCAATCGCTAAATGAAGTGCTAACGCTAATGAAGAATAAAGTCGATTTGCTAATGAAGCACGCCTTCGTCGCATTGCGGATTTATAGTAATTATTGAAGTTCATAAGCGAACAGCTGGATTGCCACGGCAATAAATTGCCTCGCAATGACGGAAAGGATGAATTGGCTTGCAATGACGAAAAAGTTTCAATCTTTTTTTATAAAAGCTTTTATGATTTCCAGAACTGCCGCTTTGTCGGAAAATTTCAGCTTTTGTCCTTTTATTTCCTGAAATTCTTCCGCACCCTTGCCGGCAATCAGCAGACTGTCGTCCTTATTAAGCCTTTCCACGGCGTAGGCTATCGCCTTATATCTGTCGGCTATTTTTACGTAGTCCAATGATACTTCACGCAAACCTACCTCAATATCACGGATAACGTCTTCTTCCTCTTCATCCCTTGGGTTGTCGGAAGTTATAACTACGTGATCGGCAATATCCCCTGCAATCCTGCCCATTATGGGGCGCTTTTTCCTGTCTCGGTTTCCGCCCGCGCCAAATACAAGATAGGTTTCGCCCAAAGTTTCGGAAGCAATAAAGGATAGGCTTTTGTTAAGACCGTCCGGTGTATGCGCATAGTCTATGAAGATTTTTGCTCCGTTATATTCCGCAACCGGTTCCATTCTTCCTGCAATAGGCCTTAAATTACTTATATACTTAACTATTTTTTCCGGTTTTATACCGCACAGAAAACAGGCGCACGCCGCCGCAAGAAGGTTGGAAACGTTAAATTCACCTAAAAGCGAAGTTTCCGTTTTGAAAACCATATCGAACATATTGAGCACAAAAGAAAGTCCGTTTAAAGATTCCTTTATATCGATTGCAAAAACGTCCGCGGGGGTATAAATGCCGTAAGTTAAGGTCTTTTTGGGGTTTTCGTCGTAAATTTCCTGCCCCAAAGGGTCGTCCGTGTTTACCACGAAAAAGCGCGAAGTTTTTGAAAAAGCGCTTTTTTTGACGTTACGGTAACTGTAAAAATCCGTAAAATAATCAAGGTGATCGTGCGTGCAGTTGGTAAAAATCATGCACTCAAAGTTTATTGCCGCAGTCTTTTTAAGCCAAATTGCATGCGCGGAAAGTTCCATTACAACGTATTCGATACCGCTTTCGACAAAATCCGCAAAAAGTTTGAAAAGATAGTCCGGGTCGGGCGTGGTTAGAGTTTCGGGAAGAACGGTATCACCGAACCTTACACCCAAAGTACCTATTACCGCCGCCCGCTTTCCGTGAGCGGTCAAAAGACTGTATATGAAGTTTGTGGTGCTTGTTTTTCCGTTGGTGCCGACTACCGCTATAACTTTAAGTTTGTCCTGCGGATTTTTGTAAAAGCAGGCGGAAAAGCGTGAGTACGCAAGCCGCGTATCCGAGGTTACCACCTGCACGCAATCTAATTTGGTAAGCGGCTTTTCGGTAACTATTGCTACGGCTCCGTTTTTAACCGCTTCTTCCGCGTAGTTGTGCCCGTCAAAGTTTCCACGCAAACAAAAAAACAGTCCGTTTTTAACCTTTTCGCGACTGTCTTTAGTGAGGGTTTCTATTTCCAAATCCGCACCGTCCGGATAAATCCGAACGTCGGAACCTTTTATAATTTTGCTTAGTTTCATATTCACCTGTTTTTTGGAGCTTCTGAATGGTTGATTAGCCCGTAAATTTTAGTAATTATATAAAAAATGCACGATTTCACCTGAAACTTTTTACATATACGTAAAAAGTTTCAGTACTTTGTTGACAAATTAAGAAATCGACTTAGATGATACCTGTCAAAAAATGTTATTCGTATCTTGGGATTGACTTTGCGTTGATTATACCTTGGAAGATTTCGCCCGCAACGGGGGCGGCAACCGTGGAACCGTAAGTTCCGCCGACCGGTTCGTCAACCGTAACGAGGCAAAGATACTGCGGATTGTCGGAGGGGAAAAAGCCCATAAAGGACATTACGTATTTGCCTTGGGAAAGTTTTCCGTCCTCGAACTTTTGCGCAGTACCGGTTTTTCCTCCCACTTTGTAGCCTTCTATATAGCTTTGCTTGCCGCTTCCTTCGGTAACGACGCGCTCTAAATATGTGGCTAAGATTTTGGAAGCCTCTTTTGAGGCAACCGATTTACTTGGTGCGGTCTTTATAATTTCCACCGTTCTGCCGTCGGAAGTTCTGATTTCGGAGACGAGCGAAGGCTTATAATAATTGCCGCCGTTTACCGCAGCACACGCCGCCGCCGCAAGCTGTATCGGGGTTACCGCTATACTTTGACCGAAAGCAATTCGGGCGAGATCCCCTTCCTTTACCGCAGACTGCGGTAAAACCATGCCGGTTGCCTCGCCGGAAAAATCTATGCCGGTTACTTTGCCGAAGTTGAGATTTTTGACGTATTTATAATAGGTTTCGGTGCCGAGCGACAGCGCTATATCCGTAAAACAAGGGTTGCAACTGTTATTCAGGGCGTCGGACAAGGTTTGGTTTTGGTGCTTGCCGTTTGCGTGCGTGGACCAGCATTTTATTTTTCCGCCTGCGACCTCACGGTATCTCGAAGA
This sequence comes from uncultured Clostridia bacterium, assembly GCA_958419945.1. Taxonomy (GTDB): domain Bacteria; phylum Bacillota; class Clostridia; order Christensenellales; family Borkfalkiaceae; genus UBA4636. The sequence continues at coordinate 8,497 of CATZIC010000071.1, forward strand.
GGAAAACACGTAGTCAAGGGATTTCGCCTTGGGGTTTTTAAGTAAAAATTCTTCAATGTTAGCAAGCGCAGTTACTATCTTAAACGTGGAGCCCGGTTCGTAAGAATCAACTACCAAAGTGTTTCTGGAAAGGGCGTTTAAGGTCTTTATATCATCACGAGGAATCGCGTTCAGGTCGTAAGACGGAAGGTTCGCCATTGCAAGCACTTTGCCGTTTTGCGGATTCATAACAACTGCGGAAGCACGCTTCGGTGAATATTCGTTTACCACCTTTTTAAGCGCCGTTTCGGTTATAAGTTGGACCTCTGAGTCCACCGAAAGCACCACGTCAAGCCCGTCAACGCCTTCGGTATAGGTAGGCGTTTTTCCCTCTAAATCGGCTCCGACAAGATCGGCTTCGTATAAGATTTCGCCGTCAATGCCGGCAAGGTATTTGTCGTAAACCTTTTCTATGCCCGATTGCCCCCTTCCGTCCACCGAGGTGTATCCCAAAACGCTGCACAAAAGGTCACCGTAAGGGTAAACACGGCTGTTATCCACCGAATAATAAACACCTTC
>CATZIC010000072.1 GCA_958419945.1 uncultured Clostridia bacterium
TTTTATTGCCTTTCTGTACTTTAGTAAAATAACTTTCGTTATCTCGTCTATTTTTTACTATGCAGTTGTCAATCTTCGATAAATAAGCAAACCGCTTATTTTTAATAAGCAAGTTGCTTAGTAATTAAGCAAACCGCTTATTTTTGCCTGCCATATCTCGCAAGCCTATTTATAATATCACTATAAGATTATTAAGTCAAGCATTTTTCAAAAGTTTTTGACATTTTTTAAAAAATGTTTTTAAAATCTTTTTTCTGACAAAAATCACTGCTTTTTATACTTTTTTACGCCTTCCGACAGTAAATCACCGCCGAAACAATCGTAAGTTACTATGGCGTAAAAATCATTGACGACAAGTCTTCTTACCGCTTCCGTTCCCAAATCATCAAAAGCGATTACTTCAGATTCTTTTACGGTTTCCGATATCGAAGCAGCCGCACCGCCGATAGCGGACAGATAAACTGCGCCGTACTTGCGCAAAAGTTCCTTAAACTCGTCGGAGCGCTGCCCCTTACCTATCATGACTTTCAAGCCTTTTTTCAGTAAAGGTTCCACGTATGGATCCATGCGATAACTCGAAGTCGGTCCGCAGGAGCCAATTACCCTACCTGGCTTTGCCGGCGTGGGGCCAACGTAATATATAACCGAATTATTTAAATCAAAGGGAAGTTCTTCCCCTCTTTCGATCATATCGCAAAGGCGTTTGTGTGCAGCGTCTCTTCCAGTAAAAATTACGCCGCTTAATAAAACCTCGTCCCCTGCGACAAGTTGTTTTACTTTTGAACCATCGATAGGTGTAATAAGTCTAATCATAGTAAGCCCCCTTTTAAGATTCGCTTAAAATCGAGTAAATTGCCATATCGCAAATCCTTCCGCTACCGGTTATACCGGCCCGTCTTAACCTTCCTTCATAACTTAGTCCGCACTTTTGCATAACTTTGCCTGAATTTGGGTTTTCGATGGCGTGGACTGCAAAAATCCGTTTTACACCGACCTCTTGAAATAAAAATTCGATTATCCGCTTAAAGGCTTCCGAAGTGTAGCCTCTATGCCACCATTTTTCGCCTATACAATAACCGATCTCCACTTCGCCGATGTTTTCTTTGATATTTACTGCCGAAATAGAACCTATTGGCTGATCTGAATCTTTCAAAACGATTGCCCACTGATAATAGTTAGGCTCATTGTAGGCGTTTACCCATTCTGTTAAGAGCTGTTTTGTATCGTCTGCGGAAGCATGCGGGTTCCAAGTTAAAAACTCGGTAACCTTTTTGTTAGAAGCCCAATTTAAGAACATATTTTCCGCGTCGCTTACATCAAAGCGGCGTAAAATCAATCTTTCGGTTTCCAGCCTTTCCGTTCCTTTATGCGTCATAGTTTTACCTCGAATTAACCTTTGTACAGCTAAGCAAACGTCGCAAAAATGTCTGCGTACCTAATCATTATATAATATATATAGTAATCGCTATTTAATCCTTTGCTTCGATTAAAGCTGACAGGATTTATGTCTTGCCGCATGGCACTGAATGTTTACGGCAACCGGCAAACTTGCAATATGGCAAGGAAACACGTTGACTTTTACTGCAAGGCAGGTTTGCGTTCCGCCGAACCCCATAGGTCCGATACCGCTTTTATTTATCTCCTCTTTAAGTTCCTGTTCAAGCTTTCTTGCAATCGGATCGGTACTTTCGTCGTCTATTTCGCGAAGTAGCGCTTCCTTTGCAAGCAAGGCGCATTTTTCGAAATTGCCGCCAATGCCTACGCCAACGATTATGGGCGGACAAGGTTTGCCGCCGGCAGACAACACGACGTCAAGCACAAGTTTTTTCACACCTTCTATACCGTCTGCGGGAATAAGCATTTTCACGAGCGACATATTTTCGCTGCCGGCCCCTTTTGGCGCAACGTCGATTTGGAAAGTATCACCCGGGACCATTTTGATATGAACTATCGCAGGCGTATTATCACCTGTGTTTACCCTATCGAGCGGATGCCTTACCACCGATTTACGCAGATAATCTTCCTCGTAAGCACGCCTTACTCCCAAGTTTACGGCCTCGTAAATATCACCGCTGAAAACCACCTCGCTTCCGATAGTCAAAAAGACTACGGCTACGCCGGTATCTTGGCAGATCGGCAAATGCTTATCTGCCGCAAGCCTGTCATTTTCGATTATTTTCGATAAAACCTGTTTGCCGAGTGGCGATTCTTCTATGCTTCCTGCCTTTTGAATTTCCGAAATAACGTTTTCAGGAATATCCGCACAAGCGCTTTTGAAAAGCTCGCAAACCTTTTCGGAAACCAAACCGAGATCGATAGTTCTCATAATCCACCTTAATCAATATTTACTACTTTAATATTTTTGTACGCTTTGCCGTAAAATGACAACGCTTTTTGAAAGCTTTCTATAGTAGAAGTCGTATACAGCCTAACTTTGCAGTCGCGCGATACGAAATTTGAATTTAGCAAATTTTCGCCTATTAAGTAATTTTTTATCACTTCAGAAGTTGCCGTTTTACACGAAACCGTTTTTACGGACTTAGGAAGATACCTTTTAATTATACCGTCTATAAGTCCGAAATGCGTACAACCGTAAATTATCACGTCGTAGTCACTTAATCTAACCGAGTCAAGCTTGCTTTCTACAAGGTTATAAAAACGTTCGGTAAAAACCTCTTCATTCTCTATATACGGAAGAAATTCACTGCAAGGAACCGCCTCGCAGGTAACGCCTAAAGATCGCAACTTCTTTTGATACAATCCACCACAAACGGTGCTTTCGGTCGCTAAAAGAACAACACGTTTACTTGCCGTTACTTCACTTACGTAACTTACCGTGGGCGCTATTACGTCGGTTACGAAAACCTTTGAAATATCACGAACGACGTCTATAAACCTCGATGCAGTATTGCAGGCTATAACTATTGCTTTTGGCGTAAATTGTCGCAAAAGTTCCGTAATTTTGACTACTCTTTTTATAATATAATTGTCCTCACGAGTTCCGTAAGGACAATATTTTCTATCCGCTACATACACAAAATTTTCATTCGGCAAGCAAGAAACCAAACCGTCGAGAACGGTTATTCCGCCAAGCCCGGAATCAAACAAGCATATAGGTTTTTCAGTTTCACACATAATCTGCACTTAGATACAGTATATGCTATGAAATTTTAATGATTTTAGTTATTTTCTTCTTGAATTTGCAAGTGCTACTACACGATTCATTTCGTTTTTGATAATCATGTAACCTTCGTCAACGCCCATACCGGGTCTTCCCAAGAACTGAATTGCGTTGCAAGCAATACCAATGTTGGTGACAATCCTTGTGGAAATATCCGTTTCGTTGCAGCTTCCGCCGCAATAACTGCCCACACCGTGCTGGTTGCAGTAAATAATTGCTTCGCAAATATTGTTTACACCGCCAAGGTCGGGTGATTTAATCTGCAAAATATGTCCTGCATGTTCGTCTGCAAACAGCTTGATGTCCTCAAGGGTGTTGCACCATTCGTCTGCAACGATTTCAAGTTTACTGCCGCATTCAAGAAGTTTTTCGGTAAGAATTTTCTCAAATTTTAAAGTGCCTTCCCTATCACCTGTGTCGATAGGACCTTCGATTCTTACGTGGAAAGGAGCGCCCGCTTTTTCGCATTTTAACAGATATTCGAGCATCTTGTCTACATCGTAATTAAAGGCAAGACCGATAGTTCCGTAAACGTCAAAGTGCAAAACAGGATTGTAATCGGGGCTTTGCCTGTGCGTTAAAACACGATCTTTTACCCATTCGATATATGAAAGCAAAATTTCGCCGTTTTTGCCGAGTTTCTTTTCAACGTTATTGATAAGTGCATGCGGTAAAACGTCAACTTCTTTAAGTATCATTTTATCAACAGCCATATATCTGTCGTCGCCGGACTGTGAAAAAATAGGTACAGTCTTATATTCTCCGTCGGGAACGTCGTATTCCTCTCTTACAACTTCCGCCATAGTCAAACGACGGGAAACAGCGGTTGCATTTAACAGCGCCTGCGTAAGCCCATAACGAACGGCGGTATGTAAACGCTTGCCGTCGATGATCATGCGGTCGTATTTTTCTGCCAAAGGCCTGAATTTTTCTACGTCCTCACCGATAAGCATAGGAACGATTTTTTCCCGCAATAAAGGCATATTTTCATCAATTAAGAAAACGTGATCTCTTCCGCCGCAACCGGAATACTGTACGGCAACGCAATCGCCTTTACCCACGCTACCATCTTCCAAAACAAGTTGAATGGAAATAACTTCACCCGGTTCACGGATTGCCCTGAAACCGTCGGTAACAGGCTTACCTACGTAGAAAAAGCCGTCGTGTTCGGCGCCTTGTTTTATAGCAACTTGGTCATCATAATAAAAACCCGAATAAGATTTGGTTAAAATAACGTTTGTAATCTTCATTTTTCTTCCTTTTCGGCTGTATGTCTTAAAAATAATCACGGCATAAGTCGTATTTTATTTCTTGTAAATTATAGCACAGTTAGTTAAGTATATCAAACGAAAGTAAGCAAAAACAAAAAAATCTGCCACAAAATGTTGACATAATCACTTATAAACTTTGATAAACAAAAAGGAAAAATCCGTAAATATATGTCAATACATATAACATTTACGGATTTATGTCGATTTTATGTCGAAATTAGTTGAATTTTGCAATTCAAAAAGTAGACTTAAACACGGGTTTGCACCGATAAACCGTAAATATTTCTCGTTTCGGGATCGTGCACCTTCAAATTTGAAATTTTGCAGGTTTCAATGTATTTTGCTAAGTCCGAAGAAGTGGAAATATTATCGGGAAGATAGGTTCCGCCGTAAGGCTTTTCCGCATCACCGTGAAAATCACAGCCACAAGTTAGTGCCAAGCCGTTTTCTTTTGCGATTTTAGTAAGTTTGTCGGCGTAACACTTGCCGTATTTAAAGTGGCAATTTATCTCCACTCCGTCAAGGTAATTCACGTCCTGAACGGTCATGCCGTACCTATACGGATGAGCGTTTACAAGCACGCAACCGTTTTCGTGGCAGACTTCATACAATCGTTTTTGAGTAAGGTTAGGCAAATCTTTATTTTTACGCAGAAATTTAGGCGTAACGCCGTATATCAAAAGATGCACAGCTTCATTGTAACTAACCGTGATTTCCGCACCGAAAAGCACCTTTAGCCCTACTTTTTCGCCGTAACTACGGGCATTTTCGTATTCTTCGATATATTTTTCCACAAATTCATCGGCATTATCTTGTATATCCCATTGCGTGTAATGGTTTGTCAAAACTATACCGTCATAGCCGTAATCTTTCGCCATTTCCACTATAACGTTATAAGGCAGTTTGCAACATTTGCTTATGCCCGAAGTATGACAATGTAAATCGAATAGCATCTTATTTTACCGTAATTACGTAATCTATGTAATGTGTAACCTGCGTGTTCGCCTTAATTATGGGCTTTTCAAAATCAGGTACGTTTATAGCGTTGGGGAAATATTGCGGTTCAAGGCAAAACGCCGTTTGCTTGTCATAAAAACTTTTTCCGTTTATTTTGTACATCATGTTTCCGCAATAAAACTGCACGCCGGGATAATCGGTGTACATATCGAGGGTAATGCCAGTTTTGCTTCCCACGCAGGTACCTATATGACTGTCGTTTAAAATAAAGTTATGGTCGAAACCGCCAGCGGATTTAACGTTCCGATCGTCGGAAAATATATCCGGTCCAATCGTTTTGGGCTTGGTGAAATCAAACGGAGTGCCTTTTACGTTTAGAACTTCGCCTGTTACGACAAGATTTTCGTCCATCAAAGTAACTTTGTCTGCGTTGATATAAACAAGCGTATCGTAAATATCCCCGCTACCTTCACCGTTAAGATTAAAGTAGGCGTGATTAGTCGGATTAAACAGCGTGACATTATCGGATAACCCAAAAAACTTTATGGAAAGTTTGTTTTTATCAAGTTTAAATTCAACACTGAACTTCAGATTAGCAGGAAATCCTTGATCTACGTCCGGACTAAACAAGGAAAGGCGCAAAGTATCCTCTATTATCTCGGCATCGAAAAACCTGTAATCATATGGATTAAATCCGCCGTGTAAAGTTGCGTTGCCTGCGTTTTTATCCAAATGATAAGTAACGCCGTTAAGTACGAAACTTGCATTTGCGATTCTATTTGCGACCCTACCTATAGTGCCGCCCATATGAGCGTCCGCCTTAATATAGTCCTCGCAACTATTTGACGAGCAAACTATATCCTTTTTGCCGTTTGGTGTGTTAACTATAAATCTTTGCAGTATTCCCCCGAAGTCGGTAATTCCGACTTCCAAGAATTCGTTTTTTAAAACGTAAAGGGTTGCGTTTTTTCCATTATATTCACCGAAATTTTCAGTTAAAATCATACTTTTTCACTCTTTGAAATTTTTTATAATTCTTCGATAGTTATTCCGTCGTCGATAAAAGCGTCGTAAAATGATGGCTTATATCCTATTATACTTCCGTATTTTTCGGAAACCGTCTTTTTAAATTCTTCGGTATGTGCGGACTTAACTATTGCAATGGTGCAACCGCCGAATCCTGCGCCTATCATTCTTGCGCCAAGGCAGTATTCGGACTTAGTTTCCGCTTCCTGCAAACTGTCAAGTTCCTTGCCCGTTACTTCGTACAAATCCCTTAAAGATGCGTGCGACTGGTTAAGAAGCCGACCGAGCTTACTTAAATCACCGGAAATCATAGCCTCTTTTGCCATATTAACCCTTTCGCACTCGTAAACAACGTGTTTTGCTCTATCTAAAACTTTACCGCTTAATAAATAACTGCCCTTTTCAAAATCATCTACCGACAGATCGGCAAGGCAGGAAATATCAAACTTCGTCTTCAAAATTTCAAGTGCGGTTTCCGTTTCGGAGCGTCTTTCGTTATACTTGCTCTCTATAAGATTATGCGGCTTGTTGCAATTAGCTATCACCAAAGTATAATCTTTCAAATTTATAGGAACGTATTCACATTTTAAAGACTTACAATCAAGTATCATTGCGTTTTCAAACTTACCGCAAGCGGAGGCATATTGGTCCATTATTCCGCAATTAACTCCGGCATACTCCCTTTCGGCTTTCTGTGCAAGTAAAGCAATTTCGGGATTAGACAAACTCTGCCCGCTTATCTTTAGTAATGCAGCAATCGTCGATACTTCTATAGCTGCGGAAGAAGATAATCCACTACCGAAAGGAACGCTGCAATCCTGCAGCATATCGCACCCTACTATTTTGTACCCTGCCTGCTGTAAAACGTAGGCGGAGCCTGCCTGATAGTTGCCGTACTTTAACGATTTGTACTCACCGAGTCTATTGATATCCAAAGTAACTTTATCGGTTAAAGTGGTCCATGAAAGGTTGATTTTGTCCGTTCCGTTGGGGCGGATATATACCTTATTTTTAAGTGAAATTGCCGCAGGAAAAACCTTACCTCCGCAGTAGTCAACGTGTTCGCCGATAATGTTAATTCTTCCCGAAGCGCTTACAATATATTGATAATTCGTTAAATCAATCATAATTACACCGAACGTAATAATTTTTAAAATCACGCTGAAAATGCGTGATTTTAAAAACTTTTATAAATTTGAGATTAGTTTTTATATCCGTTGGGATTATTACTTTGCCACTTCCACATTGACCTGCACATATCGTCAAGTCCAAGTTCTGCTTTCCAATCTAATTCTTTATACGCTTTATCGCAATTTGCATAGGACGTAGCAATATCACCTGCACGGCGAGGTTTAATGCTGTACGGTAAATCCCTTCCGCAGGCTTTTGAAAAGGCTTTAATAACGTCGAGTACGGAATACCCTACACCGGTACCGAGGTTATACACGTAAACGCCCGCCTTAGTTATTTTTTCAATAGCGCAAACATGTCCTTTTGCAAGGTCTACAACGTGAATATAGTCCCTTACGCCTGTGCCGTCCGGTGTGTCGTAATCATTACCGAAAACCCCTACTTCCTTATATTTTCCGATAGCAACTTTAGCAACGTAAGGGGCAAGATTATTGGGGATTCCTTGCGGATCTTCGCCGATAAGTCCACTTTCGTGTGCACCTATCGGGTTAAAATATCTAAGCAGTGTTACCGTCCAGGAATTATCCGAAAGGTACAAATCCGAAAGGATTCTTTCTTGAATAAGTTTACTTGTTCCATACGGGTTTGTGGTTCCGCCGACTTTGCAGTTTTCCGTCAAAGGAAGCACTTCAGGCGTGCCGTAAACGGTTGCCGAAGATGAAAATACAATATTTTTACATCCGTGGGCTTTCATGGTTTCCACAAGCACGATTGTACTATACAGGTTGTTGTCGTAATACTCGATAGGCTTTTCGCAACTTTCCCCTACGGCCTTTAAACCCGCAAAATGAATAACAGCGTCGATTTTATTTTCCGTAAAAATCTTATCCATTAAAATGCGATCCCTTACGTCCCCCACGTACAACTTTAACGTTTTACCTGTGATTTTTTCTATTCTTTTAATACATTCTTCGGAAGAATTGGAAAAGTTATCAATAACGATAACGTCAAAGTTTTTATTTAATAATTCCACACAGGTATGCGAGCCGATGTATCCAGCACCGCCGGTTACAAGAATTGTCATACAGCCTCCTAAATCATTATAACAATTTTATAAGATTATATCACATTGATTTTTCTTTGTAAAGTTAAAGTAAATCCTTACAAAGAATACTTTATATTTACGCCGTATTTTTATTTTTTGTAAACGACTGTAATTTCCATGGTACAAAAAACAACAATTAAGTGAAGAGTACAAAAAAACTGCGGAGTTCTTCTGAACTACGCAGTTTTTTTGGAGGTACCACCCGGATTTGAACCGGGGCGTAAAGGTTTTGCAGACCTTTGCCTTACCGCTTGGCTATGGTACCGTAAGGCAAATTGTAAAAAAAAATGGAGCGGGAAACGAGATTCGAACTCGCGACATTTGCCTTGGCAAGGC
>CATZIC010000073.1 GCA_958419945.1 uncultured Clostridia bacterium
TTTCCCTTATGGGCGGGCAAAACCAAAAACTCGAGGTGTCGCCCAAGCCCCCCACGGTAATTATGATGTGCGGGCTTCAGGGTGCAGGTAAAACCACACTTTCGGGTAAACTTTCCTTGCTTTTAAAAAAGCAGGGTAAAAAGCCCCTTTTGGTTGCGTGCGACGTTTATAGACCTGCAGCCATTAAGCAACTTAAAGTTGTCGGCGAAAAGGCCGGCGTCGAAGTTTTTGAAAAAGGACAGGGGGATCCCGTAAAAATTTCCCTTCAATCGATAGATTACGCCAAGCAGTTCGGTTACGACACCGTAATTATCGATACCGCAGGAAGGCTTGAGATTGACGACAACCTAATGCAGGAACTTGAAAACATTAACGCTGCGGTAAGTCCTACCGAAATTTTACTCGTAGTAGACTCCATGACAGGTCAGGTTGCCGTAACGGTTGCGGAAGGCTTTTCAAGCCGCTTACCGATAACGGGTGTAGTGTTAACAAAACTCGACGGCGATACCCGCGGCGGTGCATGCCTGTCCGTTAAAGCGGTAACGGGTAAGCCCATTAAGTTCTGCGGCGTCGGTGAAAAACTTACGGATATCGAACCCTTCTATCCCGACAGAATGGCAAACCGTATTCTCGGAATGGGGGACGTGCTAACTTTAATCGAAAAGGCGCAGGAAGCCATCAAGGAAGAGGACGCCAAAAAGCTCGAAAAGAAACTTAAAGAAAACAGTTTCGACTTAAACGACTATCTCGATCAGATAGATATGATGAAGAAGATGGGCGGAGCAAGTGCGATAATGTCAATGATGCCGGGCATGGGCAAACTTAAAATTTCCGAAGGCGATATCGACGAAAAGGAAATTTACCGTACCAAGGCAATCATTCAGTCAATGACCAAAAAAGAAAGAACCAATCCGCAGATTCTGAACTATTCAAGGAAGATGCGTATTGCGAAAGGAAGCGGAACTTCCCTTCAACAGATAAACGGACTTTTAAAGCAATACGAGCAGGTTAAGGCTATGATAAAGCAGATGAAAAACGGCAAAGGAAGGCTTCCTTTCAAATTCTAAAAACCTGCGATAGCGGGCCTATAGCCCCACTTTTTAAGAAATTTTGAAATAAAAAATAATTAATCATAACATTTTATACGGAGGTATATTAAAATGGCAGTAAAAATGAGATTGACGAGAATGGGCGATAAGAAATCACCTTTCTATCGTATCGTCGTTGTAGACAGCAGAGTAGCAAGAGACGGTAAGTATATCGACAAAGTCGGTCATTACAATCCTACCACTCAACCTGCAGAAGTAGTTATCGACGTCGAAAAGGCTAAAGATTGGATTTCTAAAGGCGTTCAACCCACCGAAACCGTTAAATCCCTTCTCGTAAACGCAGGCGTTATCGAAAAGAGCAATAAACTTTCTCCCGCCAAGACCAATCCCAAAAAGAAAAAAGGCTGATAGGTGAGATATGTTAGACCTTATTAAGTACGTAGTATTTCAGTTTGCCGAACATAAAGAGGAAGTCGAATTCAACGTTGAAGAAAAAGGCGACCTCGTAAACGTAACCGTTTTGCTTTTACCCGAAGATATGGGCAAAGTAATCGGCAGACAGGGTAAGATTGCCAAGGCTTTAAGAACTTTGGTAAAATCTGCGTCGGCTAAGTCCGGTAAAAGATACAATATCGAAATTTCCGAAAAAGCAGGGGCGTAGTTTGCCCTCTTTTTCTTTGTACGTAAAGATATAGCAGAAATAAGGGCGTTATGGAAAGAATTCAGATAGGAACGGTTCTTAAACCGCAAGGTATTTCCGGACAAATAAAAATAAGCGACTTAACCGACGGCAAAGACGCCGTAAAAAACCTTACCACCGTCTTTATAGGGGAGTGCGAATATAAGGTTTTGGCAAAGACGGTAGGCGCAGGCTACGTTTTTTTAACCCTTAAGGGGATTGCCGACAGAAACGCTGCGGAACTTCTTCGCGGTAAAGAGGTTTACTGTAACAAAAGCGAACTTATCGTTTCCGAAGGCAGGTTGTTTATCGCCGACGTAATAGGATGCGACCTATACCTTTCAAGCGGCAAAAAATTAGGAAAGATTGTGGACGTAACAAGCGGAAACACAGACCTGTTTAAGGTTGAAACGCTTGAAGGTTTTTGCTACTTTCCTTTTTTGAAAAAACTTAACGCAGTAGTTAATTTAGCCGAAAAGACCATAACGGTTGACGCAAAAATATTTACCGAGGTGTGCCTTTATCAATCATGAAGATAGATATTCTTACACTGTTTCCTGAAATGTTTACCCCACTCACGGAAAGCATTATTGGACGTGCCGTTAAAAGCGGCAAGGTGGAAATAACCGTTACAGATATACGCAATTACTCTACGGACAAACATAAGCGTTGCGACGATTACACTTTCGGCGGCGGCGCAGGCATGGTCTTGATGCCGGAACCCGTCGGTAATGCAATCGATGCCATTGACCCTAATCACTTGGCAAGACGAATTTATATGTCCCCGAAAGGAAAAACCTTTTCCCAAAAAGATGTTTCCGAACTTTTGTCTTACGATTGGCTTTTACTTCTTTGCGGACACTACGAAGGGGTTGACCAACGCATTATCGACCTTTATATCGATGAGGAAATGTCTATCGGCGATTACGTTTTGACGGGAGGCGAACTTCCCGCAATGGTTATAACCGACGCAGTTTGCCGCTATATCGACGGGGTTATTTCAAAGGATTCACTTAAAAACGAAACCTTTACCGACAATCTTGTGGAATACCCGCAGTACACTCGTCCGCAGGAGTATAAAGGGCTTAAAGTGCCCGACGTATTGATTTCCGGAAACCACGCCGAAGTAGATAAATGGAGACTAAAAGAGTCTGAAAAATTAACAAAACTTCTTCGCCCCGACCTTTTGGAAAATAAAGAAAATTAGGCGATAAAAAATTATGTGCCATACTTCGTGCCAGGACACGATTATGTGTGCTTGCACACATAGGCAGCAAACTGCCTGTATGACACCTAATTTGTCGACGGCGTAAATTTGCCCTTGCAAGCAAGCAAATTTACTTCTTGAATGGGCTTATAGCCACACTTTTATAATAATCCCGCTTATGGAATTTAGCGATTCGAAAAAAATAAACTGGTTCCCGGGGCATATGACTAAAGCCCTCAGGATGATGGAAGAAAACGTTAAACTTTGCGACGCCGTTATTTACGTTCTTGACGCGCGCGCCCCTTTTGCGTGCATTAACGAAAAACTTAACGAAATCTGCAAATTCAAACCGATTCTTTATATTTTGAATAAATCAGACCTTATCGAAAGATCCGATTTAAATAAAATTATGGAGAATTTTAAAAGGGAAGGGCGTAACGTTTTGCCTACCGTCGGTACCGACTTAAAAGACGGAAAGTCCGTCTATAGTACCGTTATCACACTTTTGTCCGACAAAATAAATGCAAAAAAAGCAAAGGGCATTACAAAAGCAGTCAGGGTAATGGTGTGCGGTATTCCAAATACCGGTAAATCCACAATAATAAATTCTTTAAGCGGAAAGCGTCAAGCGCAGACTGGTGATAAGGCAGGCGTAACCAAAGGCAAACAGTGGATTAAACTTTACGACATGGAACTTCTCGACACACCTGGAACTATGCCCCCGTCCATTGATAACCAACTTTACGCACGGCACCTTGCCTACGTAGGCAGTATCAACGACAACATTTTAGACTTAGAGGGGCTTTGCCTTGATTTTATAAAGGAACTTTCGGGAAAGCATTCCGGCGTACTTAACAAAAAGTACGGTGTAAACGAAACGGATTCTCCGATAGAAATCTACGAGGGTATCTGTAAAGCCCGCGGCTTTTTGATTCGCGGCGGAGAATACGACTACGAAAGATGCTCCAAGGCACTACTCGACGACTTCAGAAAAGGAAGGCTTGGCAAAATATGTTTAGAAAATTCCCAGACTTAAATGCCGAAAAGGAAAAACTTCATTACGAGTACCAACTTCTTGCCGAGGGTAAGCGTTATATAGCAGGTGTTGACGAGGTTGGGCGCGGTCCTTTGGCGGGCCCCGTCGTGTGTGCGGCAGTAATAATGCCCCTAAATGACGAGGACATTATTTTAGGAGTTGACGACAGCAAAAAGGTTACAGAAAAGAACCGAAAAATGCTTGCGGAACTTATAAAGCAGCGCGCCATAGCCTACAATATATGCCGTGTTGAACACGACGAGATAGACCGTATCAACATTTTAAACGCTACAAAAAGTTGTATGAAAGAGGCAATCCTCGGTCTCTCCGTTAAGCCCGACGTGGTTTTAATCGACGCAGTAGATCTCGATATAGACGTAGAAACTCGCCCTATTATAAAAGGGGACGCAAAAAGTTACGTTATAGGTGCAGCCTCGATTATAGCGAAGGTTTATAGGGACGCACTTATGGACGAGTACGACCATGATTATCCCGATTACGGTTTTGCCAAAAACAAGGGCTACGGCACCAAACAGCATATCACCGCTATAAGGACGGTAGGACCATGTCCGATACACAGAAAAACCTTTATAAAAAACTTCTGGGAAGACTAGGCGAGAATAAAGCCTGCCGATATTTGCGTAAAAAAGGCTATAAAATCATAGAAAGAAATTACGTTACAAAGTTCGGCGAAGTGGATTTAATCGGCCTATACGGGGACTTTTTGGTTTTTATCGAGGTAAAAACCCGTACCACCCACACTTATGGAGAGGCTATGGAAGCGGTGGATACTTTTAAGCAGGAACGCTACCGTAAAGCCGCAACTTATTACTATTTATATCAAACCGATAAAAGCCTTCAACCACGCTTTGACGTCATAGAAGTATATCCCAACAAAATAAACCATATCGAGGACGCTTTTCAATGAAAATTTCCGTTTCTTCCGCTTCTGGTGTGGAGTCGGCAACCAAAAGAGAATTATATAAATTAGGTGTGGAAAACGCCCCCGCAATAAACGGCAGAATGACTTTCGAAGGGGATGACAGGCTTTTGGCGGAATGTAACCTTTGGCTGTCCACGGCAAGCAGGGTTTATATCGTTCTTTCGCAGTTCAAATGTACGGATTTCGATACCTTGTATGACTCAATAATTGATATCAGATGGGAAGATTATATTCCGGAAAACGGTTGCGTAATAATTAAGCCAAAACTCGTTCAAAGCAAATTAAGCGCTTTTTCCGCCACCCAATCGGTAGCCAAAAAAGCGGTCTGCGAAAGATTAAAAGGTGTTTATAAGCGTGATTTCCTGTCTGAAAACGGAAATAAATTCGAAGTGGAAATAGGAATAACCAGAGATTTTTGCACGGTTTTACTAAACGCATCGGGCGAAAGCCTTCATCGGCGTGGCTATCGTAACGTTTACGGCGAAGCACAGCTTAAAGAAACCTTAGCTTCCGCTATGTTAGAACTTTCCGTATGGAACCCAAGCCGCCCGCTATGCGATCTTTTTACGGGCACCGGAACCATTGCCATAGAAGCCGCAATGAAGGAAAAAAACATAGCGCCGGGAATAAACCGCACCTTTGATTTTTTAAACTTCAAAAACTTTGACAAAAAGGTGTTTGAAAACGCCAAAAGTGAGGCTATAAGTCGATTATCCGACAAAACACCGCTTAAAATTCAGGCTTACGACACCGATGAAAAGCAGCTTCAAAAGGCTTTTATCCATGCAAAAAACGCCGGCGTAGAGGACGTTATCGAGTTTCATAACGAGTCTATGGAAACCTTTAAGTCCGACTTAAAGCGTGGGGTTGCGTTTGCAAATCCACCTTACGGCGAAAGGCTTGACGAAAGACCTTTTATCGAAAAGCTTTACCGTACTTACGGAAAGGTTCGAAAGGCAAATCCCGATTGGTGCTTTTACACCATAACTCCCGTTTCCGACTTTGAAAGGCTTTTCGGTCAGCGTGCGGACAAAAAGCGTAAACTTTATAACGGAAGAATCGAGTGCTGTTTTTATGCTCATCTCGGTAAACCGCAAAATACCCCTTAAAATCGGCAAAATTACCTAAAAATCCGATATTTTTCCTGTCATATCGAAAAAATTAAAAATTTATCGCCTAAAAAAGGAGCTTTTTATACTCTAAAGGTATTGACTTAAAAGCCCTCATGCCGTATAATAATATAGTCGGGCCGCAGCACTGAAACGTTTTCTACGGCTCAAACTAAAAAAAGAACGTTTACAAAACGTTCCCAGTAGTCAATCCAAATTTTTAAATCAAAATCAATATTTCAAAGAAAATAAATTTTTTGTTTCAAGGAGAACATAATGAAGTACGTTTACTTGTTCAGTGAAGGCAATGCAAACATGCGTGAGCTGTTAGGCGGCAAGGGCGCAAATCTTGCGGAAATGACCAATATCGGTTTACCCGTTCCGCAGGGATTTACCATTTCCACGGAAGCATGCACGCAGTACTATGAAGACGGCAGAATGATAAGCGATGCCATTCGCGAAGAAATTATGGAAAACATCGCTAAGCTAGAGTCCATAACGGGCAAAAAGTTCGGCGATACCGAAAATCCTTTGCTCGTATCCGTTCGTTCGGGCGCAAGGGCATCCATGCCGGGCATGATGGATACGATTTTGAACCTCGGTTTAAATGAAGAGGTTGTTGAAGTTTTATCCGAAAAGTCAGGTAATCCCAGATGGGCTTGGGACTGCTACAGAAGATTCATTCAGATGTTTTCCGACGTCGTTATGGAAGTTTCCAAAAAGGAATTCGAATCCTTAATCGACAAAATGAAGAAAGACAAAGGCGTTGAATTTGACGTAGACCTTACGGCAGACGACCTTAAAGAACTTGCAGAAGAGTTTAAAGAAAAATATAAACAAGCTTTAAATAAAGAATTCCCGTCAGATCCTAAGGAACAACTTTTCGAAGCAATCAAAGCGGTTTTCAGAAGCTGGGACAATCCTCGTGCTAACGTTTACAGAATGGACCACGACATTCCTTACAGTTGGGGTACCGCAGTTAACGTACAGGAAATGGTTTTCGGCAACATGGGTAACGATTGCGGTACCGGCGTTGCGTTCACACGTAACCCCGCAACAGGCGAAAAGGGACTTATGGGCGAATTTTTAATGAACGCACAGGGCGAAGACGTAGTTGCCGGCGTTCGTACACCTACCCCCATTTCCAAGATGGCAGAAGTTTTACCGGAAGTTTACGAACAGTTCCTCGGAATCTGCACAACTTTGGAAAATCACTACAAAGATATGCAGGATATGGAGTTTACTATCGAACGCGGTAAACTTTTCATGCTTCAAACCCGTAACGGCAAACGTACCGCTGCCGCCGCAATAAGAATCGCTTGCGACCTTATCGACGAAGGTATGATTTCCGAACAGGATGCTTTGATGCAGATAGACGCTAAATCCCTTGACATGCTTTTACATCCTCAGTTCGATGCCGAAGCTTTAAAGGAAGCAAACAAAAATGACGTTGTAGGTAAAGGCATCGCCGCATCTCCTGGTGCCGCTGCAGGTAAAATCGTTTTCACCCCCGAAGATGCTGTAACCGAAGGCAAAGCAGGCAATAACGTTATTTTGGTAAGACTTGAAACCTCCCCCGAAGATATCGAAGGTATGAAGTACGCACAAGGTATCTTAACCGTTCGTGGCGGACAGACTTCTCACGCGGCAGTCGTTGCAAGAGGTATGGGCAGATGCTGCGTTTCCGGTTGCGGCGATATCATTATGCACGAAGAGGAAAAATACTTCGAACTCGGCGGAAAGATTTATAAAGAAGGCGACGGTTTGTCGTTAGACGGAAGCACCGGTAACATTTACGATTGCGAAATCAAAACCGTTCCCGCAGATCCTAACAGCGGTTACTTCGGCAGAATTATGCAACTTGCCGACAAATATAAGGCTTTGGGCGTAAGAACCAACGCCGACACGCCGGCTGACGCCGTTCGCGCAGAGGAATTAGGCGCTCAGGGTATCGGCCTTTGCCGTACAGAGCATATGTTCTTCGGCCCCGGCAGAATCGATAAATTCCGTGAAATGATCTGCTCCGAAACGGTTGAAGAAAGAACGGCGGCGCTTGATAAGATCGAATCCATGCAGCAGCAGGACTTCGAAGGTCTTATGGAAGCTCTTAAAGGTTACCCCGTAACCATCAGATTCCTTGATCCGCCTTTACACGAATTCGTTCCTACCGAAGAAGCCGATATCCAGGCTTTGGCGGAAGCAAAGGGCAAATCCGTAGCGGAAATTAAAGCAATCTGCAACGCTTTACACGAATTCAACCCCATGATGGGACACCGTGGTTGCCGGCTTACCGTAACCTATCCGGAAATCGCCGTAATGCAGACCCGCGCGGTCATTAAAGCGGCTATCGCAGTTACAGAACGTCATCCCGATTGGAACCTCGTTCCGGAAATCATGATTCCGCTCGTCGGCGACGTAAAAGAACTTGCATTCTGCAAAAAATATGTTGTTGAAACTGCAGACGCCCTTATTAAGGAAGCAGGCAGCAACCTTAAATACGAAGTCGGTACCATGATTGAAATTCCTCGTGCCGCAATCACCGCGGATAAAATCGCTACCGAAGCCGAATTCTTCTGCTTCGGCACCAACGACTTAACCCAGATGACTTTCGGCTTCAGCCGTGACGACGCAGGTAAGTTCCTTAATGCGTACTATCAGAACAAGATTTTCGAAAGCGATCCGTTTGCCAGACTTGATACCGAAGGCGTCGGCAAACTTATGGAACTTGCAGTTAAACTCGGCAAGGCAACCAGAAAGAACTTGCACGTCGGCATTTGCGGTGAACACGGCGGCGATCCTTCTTCCATCGAATTCTGCCATGCAATAGGTCTTAACTACGTTTCCTGCTCGCCGTATAGAGTTCCTATCGCTCGCTTGGCCGCTGCGCAAGCCAATATCCGTAATCCTAGGGGCTAAGAATTAACCCTAAAAAGCGGTAAAAATTCAATTTTTAATTAAAAAATAAGGTTTTAGTAGTCATTC
>CATZIC010000074.1 GCA_958419945.1 uncultured Clostridia bacterium
GTTCCATATAGCGATGTCAAGACTGTAATGTACGATATTGAGGACGCATACTACAAACAACAGATTACTTTGAGTAACAAAAAGATGATTGACACTTGCGATACGCTTATTTGTTATGTCGATATGTCATCTTATAGGAGCGGGGCAAAAACGGCTTTGCGTTATGCAGAAAGTGAGGGGGTAAGAATCGTTAATCTTTACCGTGAAGAAGATCAGCCGTTTTACGGTATGACAAGAGAACAAGTCGATGAGTATTGGAAAAATTTATCTGAAAAGACTTTAGGTAGCAAAAAATAGCCATATCGTGAAAAACAAATTTTCTCCATTTTTCCAAAATTAAAAATTTTTACACTTTTAGGAAAAATGTAAAATTAAGACTTCAAGTTTTTCAAAATGGTTATATTCGTTTGACAAAAAGAGTAGTATTATATATACTGAAAGAACAAAAAATAAGAAATGGAGATAACTATGAAAAAATTTACTAAAATTTTGGCATTGGCACTTGTTACCGTTGTAGCAGCTCTCGCACTCGTTGCATGCGGCCCTAACAAAGATCCTTCTAAGGCTGCTCAAAAGCTTAAAGATAACGGATATGCCGTAACTTACACGAACGGCGACAACATTGCCGGTACGACTGCATTAGCCGTTGTAGAAGGCGTTTTAGGTTGTGAACGTGGTTCTTTAACCGCTATCGTTTCCGGCACCAAGGTTAATGAAGGCGGAAATGCCGACACCATCACGATTTTGTACTTCAAAGATAAAGGTACTGCTAAATCGGTTTGGGAAAAAGCTGAGTCTTATCTTAAGAGCGAGGGCGAAAAGGAAACCGAAAGCGAGCTTAAAGTTGAACAGTCCGGCAAAATGATTTACGCCGCAACCGAAGCTGCTATCAAAGCAACAAAATAATTTAAACGACTTCAAAATCCTCTCTGCTTTGGCAGAGGGGATTTTTTCAACACGATTATTGGGTATGTGATTTTAGCAATTTATATGACTTTGATCGGCAACATATCTTGCTTTAATTTTGTTTTAAAATTGTCTAAAATCTTGACAAAGGAAATAACTTGTTATATACTTAAATAACGAAGGAGATTTTCTTTTCGTTTTGCGGGGGCTGTAATGAATAATATACTTAACGTAATCTGTGCGGGCGCTATCGGTTCGGTAGCCTATCTTTTATGCGCTTTAATAGTGATAATCGCAGTGATTGCGGAGGTTTTTGCAGTCCTTATATTTCTCAATTACCGCAGCAAGAAGGAAAAAAGCCTTTTAAAACAAGATTTACCCCTTCAAAAAGAGGCTGAAACAAACCTTGAAGAAGAGGAAATTTTGGATGCCGTAACCGAATCCGATTCGGAGACGATTGCCGAAGATACCAATTTATGTTCGACCGACCTTGAAAATGATAAGGCTGATTTAGGTAAGCCTCTACCTTCATTGTCGGAAGAGGAAAGAAAGGCTATCTTCGATGAAGTTTTTGCGGCTTCCGTCCCGCCCATTGACAGCGGCGACGATATACAGCCTTCCGATACCGTAAATTCGGAACCGTACAGCTTTGCCGTAATGGAAGAAGTTTGCGCCACAAACGATTCTATCGGCGCAGAAGAGCCACAAGGTTACGCCTATAGCGACAACGAGTATAACACCGATAGCGGTGAGTATACGACCTATAACGTCGGCACATTTTTCGCAGGGCAAGACCGTGTGCGTTATATTCGCAGTTTTACGGCAAAATTATCGCAATCAAACGACCTTTTAAAGGAAAGGTACAACATAATTAAAAACGAATTGATGTCCTATAAAAAGGTTAAAGTAAGAAAGAGTTGGCACTCTGAAACTTTCAGGCTCGGCCGTCCCGCCATTGCCAAATTTGCCATAATCGGCAAGACTCTTTCACTCTATCTTGCGCTTTCACCGGAAGAATTTGTTGGCAGCAAGTACATATTCAAAGACGTAAGCGCCGTCAAAAAGTATTCGGCAGTGCCGATGCGCTTAAAAATCAAATCCAACCGTTCGGTTAGGTATGCTAAGGAACTTATACAAGTTATGGCTAAGCAATACGGTTGGCAAAGTTTAAATCTACAAGAAGTTGATTATTATCCCGAATATCGCACTACGGAGGAACTTATAATGGATAAGGAGATAAAAATTGTGGTTACAGAAAAGACAGACGTTATCGGCGGCAACGATAATAATTTCGAAGATATAAATGAAACCAAACTTTCCGAAACTGCTGCGGCAGAGGGTTTTACTGCATACACCGATCCGCTTGCCGTAATTATGGAAGTAGATCTTGACGAAACGGGTGCTGAAGAATCGATTGAGGAGCCTGTAGAAGAAGTCGAGGCTGCAAAGGAATCCGTCGAAGAACAGGTGGAAGAAACCGAGGTTGTTACGGAAGAACCCGCCGAAGAACCTGTTGAAGAGACTGAAGTTGCAGCGGAAGAACCCGCAGAAGAAACTGTCGAAGAACCCGTTGTGGAATTACCCGAAAGAGATTTCGAATTTGTTTCCGAAGTTTCCGTTACTAACGCCGATAAAGAAATGACGGACGAAAAGGCTGAAAGTTTGATCGAAACCCTTTCCGTATCTTCCTATAGATATGGCGGAAAAGGGAAGGCAATCGTTAATATAGATACTTTGTCCGAAAATTATAAAGCAGGTGAAGTCGTTACCCTTGAAAATCTTAAAGCCAAAAAACTCGTTCCAAAAAAAGCTGCTAGCGTAAAAGTTCTCGGTCGTGGCGTAATAGATAAACCGCTTACGGTCGAAGCAGACGGATTTACCGTAAGCGCCGTTAAGATGATATTACTTACGGGCGGAAGGGCGATTCGTACCGTTGAATAATAGCATGCTAAAAAAGCCGTTATAAAGCGGCTTTTTTCAATGTCTAAAATATTTAAATCCGCCTTGGCAAAAAAGCCCAAGCGGATTTTTTATTATATTGGACTATAATTTTAAAGGGATTTTATTTTACGTATAAGTTCAAAAATTCACCGAGTTCCGATTGATAGGTTTTTGTTTGCTTGTACATTCCGTTGCCGTGGTTACACCCCGATAGTATCACGAGTTTAGTGGGCATAGGGCATAAATCCTGCAGATTTTTCAACCTTTTATATGCGTTTTCCTTACTTCCCGCAGTAAAATAAATGGGAAAGTTAGATTTTTCAACGTATTGGCTAACCTGCGTTACCGAAGTATCCATGCCCGTTTTCTTTTTGAAAAGTCCTTTAAGTTTTTTCTCGAAATCTTGGCTATTTTGCTTGCAGCTTTCCCGTGCGACGGAGGCTAAAAATCTGTCGACGCCTTCGGTGGGCGCGTCTGCAACGATGCACTTTATATTTTTATTATCGAGGTTGCAAAGTTGAAGTGCAATACCTCCGCCCATACTCAATCCATGTATCACGACGGGCATATCGGGATATAAACTTTGAATTTTTTTAAGCCACAAAATCATATCCTTTCTTTCAAGCGCCCCAAAGGTAATGTATTTTCCTTCCGAAGGACCGTGCGCGCGTTGGTAGGGGATAATCACGTTATAGCCAAGCGTTAGATAATATAGCCCCGGAAAAGCCCATTCG
This sequence comes from uncultured Clostridia bacterium, assembly GCA_958419945.1. GTDB lineage: Bacteria > Bacillota > Clostridia > Christensenellales > Borkfalkiaceae > UBA4636. The sequence goes on from CATZIC010000074.1 coordinate 3,582, forward strand.
CGTTCCGCATGACTTGTGTAACCGTGTATGAACACGACCGTTCCTTTAGGCTCTCTGTTTTTGCAAGGGTAATGTACGGCGCTTAATTTATGCCCGTCAAAACTTTTTATTTCAATCTGTTCGTGTGGTAGTTTTTGTATTTCATTAAGGGAATCGTGCACCTTTTTTAAAGTATCGTACCAACTATCCTCCGGTCCTTTCATTGCGTAGGCTTTTTGTATATCGGGCTTAGTAAATAATTTATCAAAAACAATTTTTGCTTTGATACTTTCAAACATACAAACTTCTCCTTATAAGCAAATTTAAGCAATAAAGTCGACACTTCATCGAAAAAGTCCAAAACGAATAGTTCGTTTTGGACTTTTCATGGTGGAGATAGTCGGGGTCGAACCGGCGACCTCTTGAATGCCATTCAAGCGCTCTACCAACTGAGCTATACCCCCACGGCACAAATATTTTATTACTTTTTACTCTAATATATTAAGATAAAACCGAATTATTGTCAAGCGTATTTTATAAAATAGGCGTATAAATTTTGTAATTTTTAATAAAGACCGATTTCCGGTATCCTTTTTCGATAATTACACAAATTATGATAGGCTAAGGCTTATTACTTGACAACCATTTTTGGTAAATGATATCGCTTGACAAAGGGCAAAAGTTATGTTACCATAGGCGTAAGGTTGGCTGTCTCAGCTTAAACCTTTGTCTTGGCGGACTGCCGGGACAATTTTATTTTGACCATATTTTCAAAGGATGTGATTAAATTGAAAAAACACGTTCGTCAAATTATATTACCGATAACAGCGTCAGCCATTTGGGGTGCCGCTTTTTTGGCGCAAGGCAATTTAAGCACTGTTTTGCCCCCGTTTTTTATAAATTTTGCAAGGAGCATGGTTGCCGTTCTCGCGCTTTTGGTAGTTGATTTATGCTTCACCTCATACAAAAAGGCTAACAAAAAGGAAATTAAGCCCGTAGATCGCAAAAAACTATTGCTTGGCGGACTTTGTTGCGGGCTGTCCCTTTGCGGTGCGGTAAACGTTCAGCAGATAGGTATAGGCGGAACTACCGCTGGGGAAGCTGCGTTTATAACCACGTTATATATGATTTTGGTGCCTGTATTCGGCGTGTTTTTAAAAAGAAAAGTCGGCGTAAACATATGGGTTTCCGTAGTAATTGCGGTTATAGGGCTTGCGCTTATTTGTCAACTTCATTCGCTCTCACTAAACGTTTCATACCTCTATTTGATAGCCTCTGCGGTATTTTTTGCCGTGCAAATACTTTTCGTTGACTATTTTGTGCAGTATGTAGACGGCGTAAAACTTTCCTGCGCGCAATTTTTGGTAGCGGGCGTCGTGTCCGGAATAATTTCATTATGTGCGGAAAAGGTTGATTTTTCAAGGTTCGGCGAAGCTGTTTTGCCGCTACTATATTTAGGCGTTTGTTCAAGCGCCATAGGCTATACTTTGCAAATAATAGCGCAAAAGGGCACAAACCCCACCGTAGTATCACTTATTTTATCTTTGGAATCTGCATTTGCACTTTTGTTCGGTGTTCTGTCTTGTCTTATTTCAGGAACCCCCATAAAGGAAACGCCACTGCAATTTTTAGGCTGTTTTCTAATGCTTGGTGCAATAGTGTTAAGCCAGATAAATCCCTTCAAAAGAGCAAAAAAGGGCAATGAAAGCGATAATTTACGATAATTTGCCTAATCTTTACAATATCTTAACAATTTATAGGGCAAGAAAAGTAAATTTTCTTGCTTTTTTTTCCGCTTTGCATTAAAATATTCATATGACTCAAGACATAATTTCTTACGTTGCGATATTCCTTGCAATATTAATAGTAATGCCTGCGCACGAATTCGCACACGCTTTCGTTGCCTACAAATGCGGAGACTATACGCCAAAGGCTCGTGGAAGGTTAACACTCAATCCTTTTGCTCACTTTGACGTTTTAGGCTTAATAATGCTTATGGTCGCAAGATTCGGTTGGGCTAAACCGGTACCGATTAACCCGTATAATTTCAAGCACTATAAAAGGGACTACTTTTTGGTATCCATTGCCGGCGTAACCATGAATTTGATATTGGCGTTTTTGTTTTATCCGATTTCCGTGTTAGTATCAAATGCGCTAATAGGACTTTCATATCCGAACAATTTTGCCCTTCTTGCGGCAGATTTACTACAGACCACCCTTTATTTCACCTATATACTTAATATCAATCTTTTCGTATTTAACTTAATACCCGTATTTCCGCTTGACGGATTCAGGGTTTTGGAAGTAATTTGCAGTAAAAATCCGAACAATAAGATTTTAACCTTTTTAAGGCGTTACGGCTCCATTGTTTTGTTAGTGCTTATTATGATAAATTGGCTCGCAGAATACATTCCGGTATTAAGTTTCGTGGACGTATTCGGTCTTATAATGGGGCTTTTCGGTAGCCTTTTACGTGCGCCGATACAGCTATTTTGGGATTGGATTTTATCTCTTATTTTGATTTAGAAACCGATTTTTTGATGTAAAAACCGATTTTCAGCAACAAATTTACTGTTATTACGAGGTTACCGTGGCGGCAAACGATAAGAAAAAAGTAAATATTGATAAATTCGAGTCTGTTGTGGACTACAACACAAAACTCGAAAATTTCGACGGTCCACTTGATTTATTATTGTACCTGATTAAACAGGCACAAATAGAAATCAAGGATATTTTCGTATCCGAAGTTACCGAGCAATTTTTGGCATACATAAATTCTCTGGACCAACTCGACATCGAAAAGGCAAGCGAATACTTAGCCATTGCTGCCACCATTCTTGATATAAAGGCACGGTCCATACTTCCTTCGCTTGAACAGGAAGATGCGGAAGAAGATCCCAAAGAGGCCTTTATCCGTAAGATCGAAGAATACAAGATCTTTAAAGAAAAGGCGGAGCAGCTTAAAGAAATCGAAACCGTTGACCGTTTTTATAAAGAACCCGACGATTCCGCTTACGACGTTCGTATCGTTTACAAGGATTTCACCCTGCAAGGGCTTATCAAAGCTTTCACAAAACTTATGGAGCAGGTGGATATCCGAGAGGTAAACAAAAACAGCGATAAAAGTATCCCGAAAGAGGTTTTCACCGTTCGTGATAAGATAGAGTTTATAAAGCAAACCTTAGAGGAACGTGAAAGTTGCAGCTTTTTCGAACTGTTTACCCGCTACTATACAAAAAGCGAAATGATAACCACGTTTCAGGCAATGCTCGAACTTTTGAAACACCAATACATACTTGTCGAGCAGCACGCCGTATACGACGATATAACCATTACTTTAAACCCTGAGAGGAGTGAAGAACTTGGAGAAATTGACGAATATAATTGAATCTATTTTGTTTATAAGCGGAAAAGCCGTTGCTATAAGCGATATTTCCGCCAGAATAGAGTATACCGACCGTGAAATTTTAAACGCCGCAAAGGAACTTCAGAAAAAGTATTCCGACCCTTGCGGTATCAATCTTTTGATTTTTAACAATAAATTGCAGTTTTCCTCGAATCCCGCATATGCTGATCAGGTTTCACTTGTGCTTAACCCGATAAGGGAAAGAGAACTTTCAAAAAGTATGCTTGAAACCGCCGCAATAATAGCGTACAAACAGCCCGTTACAAGGCTTGATTTGGAGGAAATCCGCGGTAACAGCGAATACGCAATACAAAAACTTCTTGAAATGAAGGTTATAGAGGTCGTCGGAAGAAAAGACGCCGTCGGTCGCCCCGTACTTTTCGGCACGACGGACGAATTTCTGAAACGTTTCCAGATATCCTCGCTTGACGAGTTGCCGGACTACGACGAACTTATGGCTCGTATCAGAATGTCTACGGGCACAAACGATTCCTATCTTTACAAGAAGGATGAGTACGTTGAAGGAAAGGTGGATACCCCGCAGGAAATCGATATTTCCACGATTAAAACTCGTGGCGAGGTAAACGACGAGAAAATCGAAGAATTCGAATTTCCCGCCATTTCCGAGGACGTTCCTGACTTTTTGGAAGGAGAAAACTACTCCTTTATAAGCGGTGACGAGGACTCGGAAGAAGCCGAAGAAGACTACGACGAAGACGACGAATAAACGGAGGGTAATATGAACGTTAGAGAAGAATCTTTGAAAAAACACGCAGAATGGAAGGGCAAAATAGAAATCGTGCCCCGTGTGGAAGTTGATACGAGAGAAAAACTTTCCTTGGCATATACGCCCGGGGTTGCCGAACCTTGCATGGCAATACACGAGGACGTTGAAAAAAGTTTTGATTTGACAAGGCGTTGGAATACCGTTCCCGTAATTACCGATGGTACGGCGGTTTTAGGCCTCGGCGACATAGGCCCCGAAGCCGGCATGCCTGTTATGGAAGGCAAATGCGCACTGTTTAAAACCTTCGGCGGCGTTGACGCCTATCCGCTTTGCATCAAGTCCAAAGACACCGAAGAAATCATTAAAACCATTAAGCTCTTATCAGGTTCTTTCGGCGGTATAAACCTTGAAGATATTTCCGCACCACGTTGCTTTGAAATAGAAACGAGGCTTAAAGAGGAACTCGACATACCCGTTTTTCACGACGATCAGCACGGTACTGCAATAGTAACGGCGGCGGCACTTTTAAACGCATTAAAACTCGTAGGCAAAAAGATTGAAGATATTTACGTCGTAATAAACGGCGCAGGCGCCGCAGGGATAGCGATTGCCAAATTCTTAATGGCTTTCGGCGTTAAGGAAATCGTTGCTTGCAGCAGTAAAGGCATCATCGTAGAAGGCGATACTCGCTTTAATGCGGCTCAGCAGGAGCTTTCTAAGGTTACTAACCGCAGAATGTTAAAAGGCGGTTTGGAAGTGGCAATGAAGGGCGCAGACGTATTAATCGGCGTTTCTGTTGCTAACTGCGTTACAAAAGATATGGTGCGTTCCATGGCGGATAAACCGATTCTATTTACGTGCGCCAACCCCGTTCCTGAAATTTCACCGGAGGACGCTTTTGAAGCGGGTGCATATATAGTCGGCACAGGTTCTTCGCAGTACGCGAACCAAATAAACAACGTTTTGGTTTTCCCGGGACTATTTAGGGGCGCACTTGACGTAAGGGCAACTACCGTCAATAAGGAAATGATGATGGCGGCGTCCAAAGGAATTGCCGATTGCGTAACGGAAGCCGAGCTTAAAAGAGATTACATTTTGCCTTACGCATACGACCAAAAAGCGCATGACTCGGTTGCCCGCGCGGTAAGACAGGCGGCCATCGATTCCGGCGTTGCAAAACTTAAA
>CATZIC010000075.1 GCA_958419945.1 uncultured Clostridia bacterium
AAGTTTTTTGAACTTGCAACAGCCCCCTTTTTATTAGGGTTATTTGTACGGTATATCCGGCGTTTTATTGTTTTAATGAATCACAAAATGCGAAAGTTAATTACGCCTTTGATTTCTTTTCTTTCTTGGGTGGGGTGATGATTTCGCCGGCCTTTGTAAGAGCGGTCTTTGTAACAAGTGGGCCTATAAGCTCATAAACGAGTGTTGCGGAGAGCACCACCGTGGTAATAATCGGGGCGTACTTAGGAAGATCTATTGCAACTTCCTGCGCCATACCGATTGCAACGCCTGCCTGCGGCAAAAGGGTAAGCCCCAAATATTTTTTAACGTTGGGTTCGGCTTTGGCAAGAGTTGCGCCGAGTGCTGCGCCGCCGTATTTGCCGACCGATCTTGTTAAAATATAAACTATTCCGACCAAACCTACAGATACGAGAATCCTAACGTTAAGTTGAGCGCCGGAGATTACGAAGAAAAGTACGTACAAAGGGTGCGCCCAACGGTCGTAGGAGTCCATAACAGGCTCGGTGTGGATATCGAAATTGCAGTAAATTGCGCCTATCATCATGCAAAGAAGAAGGCTTGACAAATTCCAAAGTTTGGAAAGGGCGACGCCCGCAAAAATGCACAGAATGATTATGGTAAGTCTGTTTGCACGGGAACGGAAGATCTTTACTCCGCCGGCAACCACGAACCCTAAAGCAGTACCTACGGCAAGGGATAAAAGAATTTCTTTAAGAGGGTCCAAAAATACCCAAACGGAAAGCGAAGTGCCGTTTGCAATGGCTTGAGAAATGGCTATCGATATTGAAAATATAATAAGACCGATGGCGTCGTCGATGGCTACGACGGGAAGAAGTGTGTCGGTTACGGGTCCTTGCGCTTTGTACTGGTGCACGACGAGAAGGGTCGCGGCAGGGGCCGTAGCGGTCGCTATTGCGCCGAGGACGAAAGCAACCGGCAAATCTATTACCTTAAATAAATAGAGAACTACCATTACGAGGTCTACCAAAAGCGCCGTAATTACCGCTTGCACGATGGTAATTATAAACACGCCTTTTCCAAGTGTTTTAAGGTGCGATATCTTGAAACAAAATCCTATCGAAAAAGCAATGAATCCCAAAGAAAGTTCGGACAAAAGGGAAAGGTCGGAAATAAGCTTCTCGTCGATAATTCCGAAAGTGTACGGGCTTAAAATAAGCCCCGCAAGTAAGTAAGCCGTTACGTTGGGCAGGTGGATCAGGTTGCAAAGCCTCGTCATTATAAGTCCGAGCGCAAGCAGAGCGGCCAGCGAAAGCAAAAGGGTAACGTGTTCCATAAATTAAAGCCTCCTGCGATATAAAAATGGCTCTATGAGCCGATTAACTCGTAATTCTCTCTTCAGTAGCGTATTGTAGTCTCATTTTTGATAAAAAGCAAGAAAAAGTGAAGTCAAAAACAAAAAAAGTTGCAAAAATCAGCGATACAAAAATGGCTCTATGAGCCGATTAACCTATATTTTCCCTTTTTCGGCAGTCAATTTTGGGTTCAGTTTGAATAAAAAGCAAAAAAAAGGGGACTAAAAACAAAAAAAAGTAGCAAAAACGGGCTTAGAGGTCGACAAATTAAAAAAATTTTAAAATATTTTTGCAATATTACTTGATATTTCGTTTTTTTTATTATATAATACTAAATGTGTAGGAGTTTGTGAAACTTAAACCGCCACATTTCTATGTTAGAGAGGTTGAATTATGGAAGGCGAATTGAAAAGAAAATATTTAGCTATCGTTGAAGAACTTGAAATCGATGACGAAGGTCGTGTGCTTTGCCAAGCACCCGAGGACGTTCAAGAGGAGCCTTCCGTTATGGAGACCGAACCCGCTGCTATCGAAACAGAAGTTGCAGCCGAACCCGTAATCGAAGTTACGGAGGAAGTTACAGAGGCAGAAGAACCTGCGGAAGCCGAGGAAACTGAAGAACCTGCGGCTGAAGAAACGGTTGAGGCTGAAGAACCTGTCGAAGTTGAAGCCGTGGTTGACGTTGAACCTGCCGAAGCACCTGCTTTGGAAGTTGCCGCAGCAGTCGACGCTATCGGTACCGTTCCTGCGCCCAAGTACGTAAACAAGAACTTTGCGCAGAAGATGATGGCCGCCGACGAGGTTATTCAGGATAGATATGACGAGGTTAAGAACTACGCTTTAAGATTCAAAAAACTTAAAGCGAGAATTTCCAAGAAGTTCGAATCCATTAACCAGGGTCGTTTGCAGTTCGTTAAACTGTCCGTTGCCGGCAAGACTTTGAAGTTATACCTTAATATGGATATCTCCGAAGTTGATCCTAAGTTCAGATGTAAGGACATGAGCGACAAGGTTACGTACGAAACCGTTCCCGTAATGCTCCGTATCAAATCCGGTCGTGCGGTAAGATACGCTAAGATGCTTATCGACCAGTGCGCAGCTAAATACGGTCTTGTTGAAAACAAGAAGTTTGTAGAAGTCGATTCCATGCAGGTTATCGAGGACTTCCTTGCCGAAAGAGAGGCAAAGAAGCTCGCTAAACTCGGCGACGATGACGACGCTTTGGAAGAAACCGCAGTTACCGAAGAAACGGCTAACATCGAAGAATAATTCAAATTATACTTGCTTAAAAGGGTGCAGATTTTGCACCCTTTATTTTATAGCCATAACAGAAGGTGTTTTTATAAATTTTTTAAAGCAAAGTAGAAACTTTTTTGCTTTACTTGACTTTTACCTCGTTATCCCGTATAATGAAAAACAGGTAAGCGACTTTATGTGCAGTTTACACCTGCCGATATTGGATTGCGGCATTGCCCCGAACGGATAGTTTCGGGGACTTTTCATAGTATGTATTCACTAACTTTTTATAAAGTTTGGGTTATTTAAAAAATTTGCAAAAATCAAGAAAAACACTTGACAAGTATTATATAATATAGTAAAATATCTTAGCACTCCGAATGGGGGTGTTAATTTTTTAGGAAGGCAAATGAAATGGCAAAGGGTGTAAGAACAAGAATTACGTTGGCATGCACAGAATGCAATCAGAGAAATTACGACGTATACAAAAACAAAAAGAACACTCCGGACAGAATCGAGCTTAGCAAATATTGCCCGTTCTGCAAAAAGCATACTCAGCACAAAGAAACAAAGTAAGCTTAAGTATTGCTTACCCATAAGGGAATTTTCGAGGTGAATTATGGAAGAAAATAAAAACAAAAAGAACCAACCCGCAAAATCCGCTAAAAAAGCGAAGAAGCCGAACGCTTTCGTAAGATTCGGTCATTGGATTAAAACCAAGTTTTCGGGCATGGCTTCCGAACTCAAAAAAGTTACTTGGCCTAAGTTTTCAAAGGTATTAAAACAGACCGGCGTAGTACTCGCGGTAGTTTTGTTTTTCCTTGTAATCGTTACGGCTATAGATTTCGGTCTTACCGAACTTTTAAAAGTCGTCGGCAGATAATAGGTGTTTTAAATGGGCGCTGAAAATGCAAAATGGTATGTACTTCATACCTATTCCGGTTACGAGGCTATCGTTGAGGAAGGTTTAAAAAGGCTTATTGAAAACAATAACCTTGGCGACACGATTTACGAAATCAGAATACCGGAGGAAGAAACAATCGAAGAAAAAGACGGTAAGAAAAAGTACGTCAAAAGAAAGAAATTTCCTACCTACGTCTTTTTAAAGATGATCTATAATAACGACCTCTGGTTTTTGATTACGAACACTCGTGGCGTAACGGGTTTCGTCGGCCCTATGGGACGTCCCGCACCGCTTACCCCCGATGAGGTTAAGCGTCTGCGTCTTGACGATTGGGTTGAAAACGTGGATATCAAAGTGGGCGACAATGTTAAAATCGTTTCAGGTGCGCTCGCAGGTATGATAGGCACTATCGAAGCTTTGCAGCCCGAAAACCAAAAGGCAAGCGTTAAGGTTGAAGTTTTCGGCAGGGAAACCAACGTAGAACTCAGCTTTATCGAACTTGAAAAAATCAACGAGGAAGCTTAATGCTGAAAAAGTTTTTAAAGACTATCTAGTCTTTTCTTTCCGTTTATCCTTGCGCACGCACGCGTGCGACAATATATTATTATATTAGTTTAAACCGTCGTTTTTAACGGCGTTTGTGGGAGAGACATTAAATTCTTTTCTATGATGTCTTGTTTATACCACGCATATGGAGGTAAGTTATGGCAAAAAAAGTTACGGCTGTTGTTAAACTTCAATTACCCGCCGCAAAAGCAACTCCCGGTCCACCGGTAGGTTCCACACTCGGTCCTTACGGTATCAACATTCCGGGCTTTACTAAGGAATTCAATGCTAAAACGCAGAATCAAGCAGGTCTTATAATTCCTGTAGTAATTACAATTTATCAGGATCGTTCATTCACATTTATTCTTAAGACGCCACCTGCACCCGTTTTAATCAAAAAGGCATGCGGCTTAGAGTCCGCAAGTGCGACGCCCAACAAAGTCAAAGTTGCAAAACTTACTAAGGCTCAAGTTGAAGAAATCGCTAAGGTTAAGATGGTTGACACCAATGCCGCTTCTTTGGAAGCTTGCATGAGCATGATCGCCGGTACTGCACGCAGTATGGGTATCACCGTCGAGGAATAATATATAACGTGGGAGGGTTTTATAAGCCCGCTTAACCACGAGGAGGATTAAATTTATGAAATACGGTAAAAAATACGTTGACAGCAGAAAGTCTTATGACCGTTCGAAAGCCTATGAAATCGGCGAAGCAATGGATCTCGTTTTATCCACCGCAAAGGCAAAATTCGACGAAACTATAGAACTTCACGTAAGATTGGGCGTTGATCCCAAACAAGCGGACCAACAGGTCAGGGGCGTTCTCGTTCTTCCTAACGGTACAGGCAAATCGGTTAAAGTTTTGGTTATCGCTAAAGGCGAAAAGGCTGACGCCGCAACTGCCGCAGGTGCCGATTACGTTGGCGCAGAAGAAATGGTTGCCAAGATTCAGAAGGAAAATTGGTTCGATTTCGACGTTGTTATTACAACTCCCGACATGATGGGCGTTGTAGGTAGAATCGGTAAACTTTTAGGTCCTAAAGGTTTAATGCCTAACCCGAAATCAGGTACTGTTACCATGGACGTTCAAAAGGCCATCCACGACGTTAAAGCAGGTAAAGTTGAATATAGGCTCGATAAATCCGCTATTATTCACTGCCCCATCGGCAAAAAGTCTTTCGGCAAAGAAAAACTTGTTGAAAACTACAACGCTTTATACGAAGCAATCGTTAAGGCTAAACCTGCCGCAGCAAAAGGTCAGTACGTTAAGTCTGTAAACCTCGCTTCTACAATGGGCCCCGGCGTAAAAGTTCTTAATAAAAACTCTTAATCTAACCTAAAATCGTTTGACTATGACGGCATATTTTGCTAGAATAGTCGTGTAAAAAATAAAATAGCCGAAGAAAGCCGGTTTTAAGTCCATATATATGGACACCTGCCGAGGTACGATTTCAAAGACGCTTATTTTCTTGCGCCTTCGCTGTTACCTTGGCGAAGGCGTTTTTCGTCTTTTACTTAAAATAATAATAGGAGGGTTTCCATCTTGTCAGCAAATATTGAAAACAAGAAACAAATTGTTGAAGATATCAAGTCAGAGATTCAAGCCGCTAAAAGCGTAGTTTTCGTAAACTACAAAGGTCTTACGGTTAGCGAAGACACGGAATTCCGTAATGCTTTCCGTAAAGCTAACTGCAAATACCGTGTTTTGAAGAACACGATGGTCAGAAAGGCTTTCAACGAACTTGGTATTACGTGCTTTGACGAAGATTTAAACGGCCCTACCGCAGTCGCTTTCGGTAGCGATGAAACGGCAGCCGCTAAAGTCGTTTGCGAAGCATGCAAAAAGTATAATGACAAAATTTCCGTAAAGAGCGCTTACGTTGACGGATCTTATATCGACGTAAATGGTGTCAAAGCATTGTCCGCTATGCCTTCGAAAGAAGAACTTATCGCAAAGATGCTCGGTTCCATGCAGGCTCCTATCTCCAACTTTGTTGGTGCACTTTCAGGCATTACACGCAAGCTCGTTATTGCGCTTAACGCCGTAGCTGAAAAAAAAGCCTAAAAAAATCAAAAATCTAAAAACATAAAATAAACGGAGGAATTTTAAAATGGCTGATATTGCAAAATTTATTGAAGAAATTAAGAGTATGACAGTTTTAGAGCTTAATGAACTCGTTAAAGCTTTAGAAGAAGAATTCGGCGTAAGCGCTGCTGCTCCCGTAGCCGTTGCTGCTGCTCCCGCTGCCGCTGCTGCTCCCGCTCAGGAAGAAAAGACTGAATTCAACGTAGTATTAAAAGACTTCGGCGCTAACAAGATCGGCGTTATCAAAGTTGTAAGAGAACTCACCGGTTTAGGCCTTGTTGAAGCTAAGAACCTCGTTGAAAAACTCGGTACCGTTAAAGAAGCTGTTGCTAAAGACGAAGCTGAAAAGATGGTTGCTAAGTTCAAAGAAGCTGGCGCTACCGCTGTTATGGAATAATTTTTCCTACAAAAAATCCCGTTACTTTATAGTAACGGTTTTTTTGTGCAATTCATAAAGTAAATTTGAAAATTCTGTTTTAATTTGACTTTTTTTATGGTACAATGTTTTTATAAAAGAGTATTAGCAGGAGGTATTTTATGGCTATTTTTAAACGTGTAAGCGTGCGTGATTTTACAGACGAAAAGGTTTCGGATAAAGATATAGAAATGATTTTGCGTGCAGGTATGCAGGCGCCGTCCGCCGTAAATCAACAACCTTGGGAGTTTTTGGTTTGCAAAGATATCGACGTTATAAGGGGATTTTCAGAAACCGGCGGCTACGCAAGAAGCCTTAAAACCGCACAGGTTCTTTTGGTTTTATATTACCGTGAAACGGTAAGCCACCCCATGTTTACAATGCAGGATATGGGCGCTTGTGCTGAAAACTGCTTATTGGAAGTGGCGGAACTTGATCTTGGCGCAGTGTGGATGGGTATTGCCCCCAAAGAGGACAGAATGGCACTGGTTGAAGAAACCTTCGGCAAAATCGAAAACGCAAAACCCTTCTGCCTGATTGCGATAGGACATCCTAATAATAAGCCCGAACAAGTTTCAAGGTATTCAGAAGACAGAGTGCATTACTATAAAAAATAATGGAATTTTTTGAGTATTTATCGCCGATAGGTAAACTTTATATCGGTGTAGAAAATGATAGTTTGGTGAGTTTGGATATTACTCCGCCTAAGCTTCAAAAGGAGCAAAAGTCCGCCTATAAGCCCGTTATCGGCACAATTTGTAAATATTTGGACGATTATTTTGCGGGAAATCCCACGAAAATAGAATTTGAAATTGCACCGAAATGTACGGATTTTCAGTTAAAAGTTTATAAGGAATTATTAAAAGTGCCGTTTGGAGAATTTACTACTTATAAGCAAATTGCCCAAAAGGTTTTTAAGAAAAATCCTTGCGCCCAAGCGGTGGGCGGAGCGGTCGGCAAAAATCCTATTTTGATAGTTATTCCTTGCCACAGGGTGCTCGGCTTTAACAATAAACTTACGGGCTTTTCGGCAGGGATAGAGAAAAAGATATGGCTTTTAAATCACGAAGGTATTCCGTTTAAACCCTAATACATAGTATTACTAAACGCCCCACGAAAGTGTTTGACTTTCGTGGGGCGTGCTTTTTTTATTAAAAAATCCGCTTTGAATTAAAGCGGATTTTAAAGACTGTTTTTTTGTAAAAGTGGGTCTATAAGCCTAATATCGCCACTTTTTATAGTTTTACAGGC
>CATZIC010000076.1 GCA_958419945.1 uncultured Clostridia bacterium
GGTACTTTTTCCAGGCAAAAAATAAATCCGCTTTCATAATCGGTTCCAATCTTCTGAAAGTCAAATCCGTACCGCCGGTATTTATAAGGTTTTCTATGGAAAGTGCGCAGCCAAGCCCCGCTTTTACCATAAGCGAAGCGTTGTAAACAAGATTATGCGTCGACAAAATTTTAAGCCTTGAAAAGTCGTAACCAAGCCAGCCCGAAAGCTCGTTGGAGTGTAGCGCCTGTCTTGAACATAATATAGGTACTGTTTTTATATCTTCAGGCCTTATGGTCTGCTTTTTGGAAAGAGGACAATCCGTTCTCATCAAAAGCCCCCAAACGTCGGATACGGGCAACTTAATATAGTCGTATTTATCAAGGTTTGTCCTTCCGACGAATAGTCCAAAGTCGATAAGCCCTTTATCAAGTCTTTCCGAAACGTCCTCGTCGTTACCGCTAAATAAGTGGAAGTGAATATCAGGATGTTTTTTTGTAATTTCCGAAATTACGTCAATCACAAATGACATTTTTTCCGTTTCTCCGCAGCCTATGGATATATCGCCGGTAACTAATTCTTCCGACGGTGAAAATGCAGACGTAGTTTTGTCCGCCAAATCCACGATTTCCTGAGCCCGTCTAAACAAAAATCTTCCGTCGTCGGTAAGGGTGGTTTTGCGCTTTCCACGCAAAAAAAGTTGTTTTCCAAGTTCCTTTTCAAGGTCGGAAATCTGTTTCGAAAGGGTGGGTTGACTTACGTGCAGTTTTTCTGCGGCGGCGGTAATGTTTTCCTCTCTTGCAATCTCAATAAAATATTTTAAAACTCTCAATTCCATAAATTCAGTATAACAGACAATTATAATTCCTGTCAACTATGATAAGTCATAGAAAATAAGTATTTGCTATAATTAAATTGTTGTATTATAATATAATCGGTAGTAAACCAACACAAAAACGGCTTGCAAAAATTAATGAGGCAACCGGAAAAAATTAAAAATAAAAGGGGAATAGTATGGAACTCAGAATCGAAACTTCATGGGATAAAACCTTTCAAAAAAGCGAAAAGGTAAATCACAAAAAGGTAACCTTTCAAAACAGATACGGCATAACCCTCGTTGCGGATATGTACGAGCCCAAAAATTTAACGGGTAAACTTCCCGCCATTGCCGTCTCGGGACCTTTCGGCGCCATAAAGGAACAGGCTTCGGGCCTTTATGCGCAAACCATGGCGGAAAACGGATTTTTGACGATTGCCTTTGATCCGTCTTTCACGGGCGAAAGCGGAGGGGAGCCGCGGTATATGGCTTCACCGGATATAAATACCGAAGATTTTCAGGCGGCAGTCGATTTTCTTTCGGTAAACGACAGTGTTGACGCTGAGAAAATCGGAATAATCGGAATTTGCGGTTGGGGCGGACTTGCAATAAACGCCGCATCAATCGATACACGAATAAAAGCGACGGTGGCTTCGACTATGTACGATATGGCACGTATAAATGCGAACGGGTATTTCGATTCGGAAAATACTTCCGACCAAAGATACGCTAAAAGAAAGGCGTTAAACGAGCAGCGTACTATCGACTTTAAAAACGAGAGTTACGCTCTCGGCGGCGGCGTTGTCGACCCGCTTCCGGAGGACGCACCGTTTTTTGTAAAGGACTATTACGACTACTATAAAACAAAGCGCGGATATCATAAACGCTCGCTAAATTCCAACGGCGGATGGAACAAAATCGGATGTATGTCCTTTATGAACCAACCCATTATGAAATACAGTAACGAAATCCGCAGTGCGGTTCTTATAATGCACGGTGAAAAGGCTCATTCCCTTTACTTTGGCAAGGATGCGTTTTCGGATATGATTAAAGATAATCCTTACGCATATAATAAGGAACTGTTGATTATTCCAAACGCCGTGCATACCGATTTATATGACGGCGGCGGAAAAAACGCAATTCCATTTGATAAAATGACTAAGTTTTTTAACGAGTATTTAAAGTAACTTGATATATGCGCCCCGCATTGGTTGTGCGGGGTATTTTTTTGCGCAAAAACGCCGATAACGGGCTTATAGCCCCACTTTTCAAAATAAATTGCCTAAAAAATTATAGTCTATATAGTAGCAAATTTTTAGGCTTACAAAATAAGGTTAAAATTTAATAGTGATTAAAAGATTGATAAATCGTTGCTTTAAAACGTTTATGGGTGTATAATGATATAAAGTAGCGGTTGGCATAAAGATAAAATTTCTACCTACCGCAGATAAAAAGTGAGTTATAAAATATGAAAGAAGCATTAAAAGCGGCAGAAAATCTCACTGCATACGCAAAAGAAAATCTCGAATTAGATGAAAGAAACGAATTCTATATTCGCAACCGCCTTTTGGAATTCCTTCAAAATACAGAAGGAGAGACTTTTTCCGACGAAGAAATCGACGAAATCTACGGCTTATTAAGTCTGATGCCTGACAAAATAGACGATAAATTCAAAAGCCTTTTAGCAAGCGATTCCAAAAAGGCGACCGATTGGTTTTATAATTATTGCGTAAAAAATCAATACGTTAAGCGTGCAAAACTCGATAAAAATCCCCGTTTTGACGTTTCAAACGGCTTAGTCGTAACCATTAACAAGGCAAAACCGGAATTTCGTGATCCAAAAAAGGCCAAAGCCGGTAATTCCGTTGACGGCGGTTTTTGCAGTTGCGTAATTTGCCGTGAAAACGAAGGCTTCGGCGCAAGAAACAAACGCAATCTTCGCACCGTTTCCCTTAATTTGGGCGGTCAAAAGTGGTTCTGGCAGTACTCGCCGTACGGCTATTTCAACGAACACGGCATAGCGGTCAACTGCGAACATATTCCCATGCACATTGACAGGGGAACTTTCGCACGGCTTATGGATTTCGTGGACATATTTCCGCACTACTTTATAGGGTGTAATGCGCCTCTTCAAAGAATCGGCGGAAGCGTTTTGGCACACGACCATTACCAGGGCGGCGGCGAAGTTTTGCCCCTTTTCAAAGCGAAAATTAAAAGATACGTAAAATGCAAAAACGACGCCCTTTCGGTCGGCATTCTGGACTGGCCGGGCACGGTAATCCGCATTATCGGAAGCGACAGGGAAAGCATAATCGATACGGCGGACCAAATAAGGATGGTATGGGAAAATTACAGTAAGCCTAAGCTTGGCATAATCGCGAACGACGGCGAACAGCACAACGCAATCAGCCCGACCGTTATAAAGACCGCAGATGGCTACGAAATGAACGTTATTTTAAGAAGCAACGTAACCAGCGAACTTTATCCCGACGGGGTTTTCCACGCCCATCCCGAATTTCACGCGGTAAAAAAGGAAAGCATAGGTTTAATAGAAGCGCAAGGTCTTTTCATATTGCCGGGGCGACTTGAAGCGCAACTTCAGGAAATTGAAAACATCGTTAAAAATAACTTGCCGCTAAGCGAGAATTTATCCGATTTCAAACTTGTTTACGACGAAGTAAAAAACCTTGTAAAAGGCGCCATTTCGGACGTTCACACAGCCATGCAGGAAGAGCTCGGCAGTATTTGCTTTAGAATTTTGGAAAACACTGCGGTCTTTAAAAAGGAAACGGATTTTTTGGAATTTTTGACGACTGCGGGCTTTGAAATCTAAAATTTTTCTTGGATTTTTCAAACGCAAAACACCAAATAAGATATATAAATATCGTCAATAGATTATAAACTATTGTCAACGGAATAAGATTCGGCACGGTAAAACCTCTATCGCCGAAAAGGATGTACTAAATGGAAACACTCGGAAAAAAGATTACGACGCTAAGAAGAAAAAAATTTATGTCCCAAGAGGATTTGGCAAAAGCGCTTAACGTTACAAGGCAGACCATTTCACGTTGGGAAACCGATAATATAGTCCCGGCGCCTGAAAAGCTCCATGTGCTAAGCGAACTTTTAGGTGAAAACCTTTTTGAATTTATGGAGTCTATCGGCCAAAATCCTTACGAAGTAAGACATCCCGCACAACCTGTCGACGACCCCGTCGAGGCAGATGAAAATTCGCAGGAAGAAGCGCCCAAAGGTACCGAAGCGGATATTCAGTTGAAGGAAGTCGCTGTAGCAGACTACATAAAAAGCAGGGCTGAAAATAAAATCGCTCTCACAAAAAAACGCACGTATTTAAAACTCGGCGCAGTCTTAAGCGGTATACTAACGGTAATAGCCTTTTTGGTTACCTTCGTATGGGGTTTTATTGCATTTTCGACGAACACAGGCGATCAGGTTTACAAAACTTTGTCGATAGAAAAATGGCAATTTTGTTTTGCTGTTTTTGCTACTTTGCTCCTTGTCGGTGTAGACGTGTATTTAGGGGTAAAAATCAAAAAAATCTCCAACAAATTACAAAATGTTACATAAATGTTGCAAGATGTAACACGAATGCAACGTGAATGTAACACGAAGATGCTTGCGGTTTTTCTGAAAATTTGGTACAATGTATACAGTTAGGGAGGCTTTATATATATGACTAAATCAGGAAAGTTGGCATGTCTGATACTTAGTGTTTGTTTTGCGCTGGTTATCGGGCTTATGCCACACGTCGGAAACCGTTTGGACGCATACGCTTACACGGACTCTTCCGATAACACCGAAGCCGAGGAAGATACGAGAGGTATTTACACCTATTTATCACTTTCCATAAACGGCGGAGACGGAAAAGTTTGGGCAACCGTAAAAAACGATATAACGATATTTCCTTCAACGGTATACGTTACAGTCGAACTTTATGCGTCGGACGTTTATTGCAGTTCTTATACCGATATGGAACTTGTAACGGTAAATTCCGTTAACGACTTAAACATAGGTCAAACGGTTACTGCGCAGGCCGAAACGGGCGGTAAAAAGCGGTATTGGCTTGGCAGAATGCGTTACAAAGTTGATAGCGGCGCTTGGAAGAGTGGCGATACAGGTATCGTTCTTTATGATGCAGACGGAACTTATTTAGGTAATTCTTGATTAAGAGAAAATTGGCAGACAATTTTTTGCCTGCCTTTTTCTTTACCTTTTTATATAATAAGTGCCTTTCCTACAAAATTATTGCAACCGCCCCGACATTCCGTTGTATAGATAGCTAAGCAGAACTAAAAATAATGAAGGTGTTAAAAAAGTTAATAGCAAATTGTAAAAGTCCGCCTATAAGCCTGTTATTAGCATATTTTAGTAATTTTAGGCGGCGGAAATTTTAAAAAATATTTGTTTTAAATTTAAAGAAAAGTTTTTTGAAAAATAAAAAATTCCGTTAAAGAAATTGATTTTTTCTCTTTCTGATGTTATACTTTACTAAATAAGAAAATTTGGAGATATAACAATGCTATTAAAAGATAAAGTTGCAATCGTAACGGGCGGAACACGTGGAATAGGCTACGCCATCGTGCGTGAATTTTTGCTTGAAGGAGCGACGGTTGTTTTGTGCGGTTCCAGAAAGGAAACGGCAGAAAAGGCAGTCAATTCCTTAAAACAGGAAAACCCTTCCTTTAACGTTATGGGCATCTATCCTAATCTATCCGATTACCAAAGCGTAAAATCCGCTTTTTCCGAAGTGGAAAACACTTTCGGCAAAATCGATATTTTGGTAAATAATGCGGGCGTGTCCGCAAGCCAGCCGTTTACTTCTTACACCGAGGAAGCCTTCGATTCCGTTATGGACCTTAATATAAAAGGCGTTTATAATTGCAGTCGTGCGGTAGTTGACGGAATGAAGCAGCGTGGCTACGGTGTTATACTTAACACAAGCAGTATGGTAAGTCGCTACGGTCAGCCTTCCGGAATAGCATATCCCACTAGTAAGTTTGCCGTAAACGGTTTTACACTTTCACTTGCGCGCGAGTTAGGGCCTTTCGGCATACGCGTAAACGCAGTTGCCCCCGGCATAACCGATACGGACATGTTTAAGGCAGTTCCCGAAAGCATGGTTCAGCCCCTTATTAACCGAATTCCTTTAAGAAGAATCGGCACTCCGGAAGACGTTGCTAACGCTTTCGTTTTCTTGGCAAGTGAAAAGGCAAGTTATATAACGGGCGTCGTGCTAAGCGTAGACGGTCTAGCAACTTCCTGATAACAACCGATAATAAAACCAATAAAAACAAAAGCAATCCGACGGCTTAACCATCGGGTTGCTTTTTTTAAATATTCGAAAAAAACCTTTTTTTGTGTTTATTTTGTGATAATTCTAAAAAATTAACGATAATATATTTCACGGCGATAAATACCTTGACACCCTAGGTTTCGGATGTTACAATTTTTATCGTAAATCCTTAATAAACATGCTCTAAAATCACTAAAAGTGGGGCTATAGGTCGGTTATTAGATATTTTGGTGGGAAAATGGCGAAGAATGACTTAAAATTAAAGCGAGGTAAAGTTATAACGTTTTTAAAAAGGTTTTTATCTATTTTTAAGCGTAAACCGGAAATCGTTAATCTGTCGGGTGAGGAACTTAAAGATAAAGCCATATACCTAAGTAATCATGCCGGTGCAAACGGACCTATGACTTACGAAATGTTTTTTCCGAAGCGCATAACACCTTGGGGTGCGCACGAAATGTGTGAAGGCATAAAGTCAAGGTGGAACTATCTCTACAACGTCTTTTACAGGCAAAAGCTTCATTGGGGAAGGATTCGTGCTTTTTTGGTAGCAACCGTGTTTTGTCCCTTTTCCATACTTTTGTACCGTGGCGTAGGGCTTATTCCAACCTATAAAGACAGCCGATTTTTGTCATCTTTAAGGCAAAGTTGTAGGGTTTTAGACCAAAATTCCGCCATACTCGTATT
>CATZIC010000077.1 GCA_958419945.1 uncultured Clostridia bacterium
ATTTCCACGAAGACTGCGTTAATATAATAATGAAAGACCTTGTTAAACTTCTCGACCCGAAATACATCGAAGTTACAGGCAAGTTTTTGCCACGTGGAGGAATCTCGATAGACCCTTATTGTAACTACGGAAAACAAGGAACCAAGTGGGAAAGCGTTGCTTGGGAACGCCTTAAAAATCACGATTTGTATCCCGAAAAAGTTGACAACAGATAAGTTACGCATAGCCGACGGATTTTTTGTCGGCTTTTTTATGCTTTCATAATGGTAAATTGACGGATTTTACATAAATCGGTCGCATTTTGCCGGTTTAAAGTTTAACCTGTTGACAATATCGAAAATTGGTGATACAATTTCACCGTCAAGATATTTGACACCTTCATAGCAAGCAGAGTCGGCCTTTTAGGTCGGAGAGCAGGGGAAGGCGGTGTGAATCCGTCGCAACAGTCATTACCGTGTGCCTTTTTAAGCGAGTCGGGTAGCCTGCCTGTTTGCGTAATAAAACCTATCTGTGGGCAAAGGCGGAGAGGGTTTTACCACAACTATTCGTTGTGGGTTTTTTGGTTTCCCTTTGCAGGGAAACTTTTTTTTGCAAAAAAATATTTGGAGGCTTTTTATGAAAAAACTACTAACCATTTTCCTGGCTATTATGGTTGTATTCTCCTTGGTCGCTTGCACACCTAAGCAGGTTGACGAAGAAGGGACTATAACCGTAGTCGTAATGCAGGAAACACCGCTCACCTATTCGGTTAAGCTTGAGGAAGTCGATTTATCCGAGGGCGCGCTTTCCGTTCTTAAATATTTGAATACGGAAAAGGGTATGCCGCTTGAATACTCGACTAGTGAATACGGCGCAATGATCAATAAAATCGGCGGTATTACCGCAGATAATAAGACGGGTTTTATAAGCGTGTTTACAAGCGTTGAAAAGGATTGGGACGTTACTGAATACTGTCAGACAAGAGAGTACGAAGGCGTAACGGTTAAAAGTTCCGCTGTCGGCGTATCTTCTATGTCCGTAGTAAAAGGAATGGTAATTTATTTTTGTTACATTGCTTTATAGGAAATAGATGAAAGGATTTACGGCAAAAAAAATCGCGGCGCTTGCGGTTATGACTGCACTTTTAGTTTGTGGAAAGCTCGTTCTCGATTTTATCCCGAACGTTGAAGTCGTAACCCTGTTTTGTGCGCTGTTCGGCTATACTTTCGGACTTTGGGCAATGATACCGGCCGTGATTTTTTGTCTGATTTCCGGTGCGTATTGGGGCTACAATATTTGGGTAGTAACATATCTTATCCATTTTAACGCCATAGTCGTAGTGTTTTATCTGCTGTCTTTAAAAAGACTGAATAAGCCTTATATTACAGCGCCGATAATTGCGCTTATGACCTTTGGTTTCGGCCTATTGGACGCCTTTTTTGTAACAATACTCAGCGGTTTCGATAACTTTTTTTACAGATTTGGTTTTTACTACGGAAACGGAATTATATTTGTTGTCGTACACGTAGTTTCAAACACAATAATATTTGCTTTGATTTTTAAAATACTTGCTAAGTTGCTTTTGAAAATCAAGCAATCACTAAAAATATAATGGCAGCCCGTTTATGGGCTGCCTTTAAGTTTAGACATAAATATAAAAATGTAAAATGCGGTATTCAATTGACAAAGTGCCGCAATTTTTATATAATAAGTTAAATGGTTTTAGTTGTGTTTAGTCAGTCGATGATTAATACTGCAACTTATGGAAAAAAGAAAAAATCCGTTATAAAAACGGATTTTTGGTGCCGCTGGCCGGACTCGAACCGGCACGCTTTTGAGGGCGAGGGATTTTAAGTCCCTTGCGTCTGCCTATTCCGCCACAGCGGCTCGCTTTTTAAATGCTCATATATAATAACATAAAAGGATTATAAAATCAAGGGATTTATTTTAATATTTTTAAAAAAATGGACAAATTTGTTTTAATTGACGGTAACAGTTTAATAAATAGGGCCTTTTACGCCACTCCGCCCATGCAGGCAAGGGACGGAACACCTACGAATGCGGTTTTTGCGTTCATGAATATGCTCATAAAAATAATAGGCGAAGTAACGCCAAAGTATTTACTTGTGGCGTTCGACAGAAAGGAACCTACTTTCCGTCATAAAATGTTTGCGGAATATAAGGGGACGAGAAAGCCTATGCCGGACGATCTTGCCGTGCAGATACCGCTTTTGAAAACCGTGCTTGACGCCATCAACGTAAGCCACTTTGAGCTTGCCGGAATAGAGGCAGACGATATTATAGGAACTTTAGCAAAAAGGTGTCCTTATGATACGATAATTTATACCGGTGATAAGGATAGTTTTCAGTTGGTGGATAATACGACTTCGGTGTATTTTACCAAACGTGGAATATCGGATACCGAGCAGTATACCGCCGAAAACTTTAAAGAAAAAGTAGGTATCGATCCCATAAATATAATCGACCTGAAAGCGCTTATGGGGGATAGTTCGGATAACATACCTGGCGTTAAAGGGGTTGGCGAAAAGACTGCGCTAAACCTTATACAAGAATATACGACTATTGAAAATCTTTACGACCATATAGAAGAAATAAAGGGTAAACTTAAAGATAAACTGATAGAAGGGACGGACTCTTCCAAAATGTCGAAAACACTTGCAACGATAAATACGCAAGTTGATATTCCTATAAGTATTGAAGATTGCGTTTACGATTTTCCATTCACTAATTCAGCTAAAGAAACTTTTATAAAACTTGGCTTTGTAAACATTTTGAAAAAGCAGGAATTGTTTACGGAAGAATCAAAAATCGCTATTCCCGATACCGAACACGGCAATGTCACGGTTGAGAAAATTGCTTCGAAAGAACAAATTACGCCGTTCATAAATTCAAACAAATTTTCGCTTATAATCGGCGATTTTGTAAGTTTTTACAATTTTATCGATACCGAGTGTCAACTCTCTGTTAAGGAATCTTTTTTCGACGAAGGGTTTGATTATTCCGAGGCAATACTTTGCTTAAAACCGATTTTGGAAAACCCTGAAAACACGATAATCGTCTATCGCAAAAATCAACTTCTACATCAGCTTAACACATACGGAATATTCCCGAAATGTAAGTTTGAAGACGTGTCCATACAAAAATATTTGGTTGACTATACAGGTAAGGACGAGGAACTTTCAAACGTTTTTTCATTAAACAATCTCGATCAAAAAACGCCGTCATACTCTCTATCCATTCTCTATAATAAGTACGATAGCATGATGACGGAAGAAGAAAAGAAGATCTATAACGAAATAGAAATGCCTCTTTCCAGAGTGCTTTTCGATATGGAAAACACCGGCTTTAAGGTAGATATAGAAGCATTGGAAAAAATGTCCGCGGAATACAAAATTCAACTTGAAAACACTGCGGAAAAAATTTACGATTTAGCAGGTGAAAGGTTTAATATAAATTCAACTAAACAACTTGCGGAAATACTTTTCGTGAAACTGAATTTAAACCACGGCAAAAAGACGAAATCGGGATTTTCCACAAATTCGGAAGTATTGGAAGATCTTATCGATTCGCACGAAATAATTCCGCTGATATTAAAATACAGAAGAATTGCCAAGCTAAATTCCACTTATATTGACGGTTTCAGGGGGCTTATAGATAAGAAAACTGGGCTTGTTCACACCACTTTTAATCAGGTACAGACTGCGACCGGAAGGCTTTCCTCTCGTGAACCGAATCTTCAGAATATTCCCGTAAGAGACGAAGAAGGCAAAGAAATACGTAGGCTTTTCAGCGCAAGAAGCGACGACAGGGTGTTAATCGACGCCGATTATTCTCAGATAGAATTAAGGCTTTTGGCGGCGTTTTCCGGCTGTAAACCGCTTATAGAGGCGTTTTCTGCCGAAAAAGATATTCATACGGCAACTGCTTCAATGGTTTTCGGTGTTCCGATTGATAAGGTTGATTCTTCCATGCGCAGAAGCGCAAAAGCGGTAAATTTCGGCATAGTTTACGGAATAAGCGACTTCGGCCTCGCCAAAAACCTTAAAATTTCACCTAAAGTCGCGGGCGGATATATCAAAAAGTATTTCGAGCTTTATCCCGAAGTTAAAGAATATATGGCAAAGAACGTCGAGGACGCTAAAAAGACGGGCTATGCGCTCAGTTTGTTCGGAAGAAAACGTTATATAAGGGAACTTAGTTCACCAAACTATAACGTGCGTTCATTTGGGGAAAGGGCGGCTATGAATATGCCTTTGCAGGGTTCTGCTGCGGACATTATGACGCTTGCAATGATAAACGTTTATAAAAGGCTTAAAGATGGTAATTTTAAGTCAAAACTCATCCTGCAGGTTCACGACGAACTTATTATAGACGCTTATCTTGACGAGGCGGAAGAGGTTAAAAAACTTCTCGTGGAAGAAATGGAAAACGCCGTTAAACTTGCGGTTCCATTAACCGTTTCTGTTTCGGTTGCGAAATCTTGGTATGACGCAAAATAGCATATATTCGGAGTTTTTACTATGATGAAAGTTGCAATAACAGGCGGAATAGCAAGCGGAAAATCTACGGTTTCCGAAATTTTGAGAAGTCTTGGCTATACCGTTTACGACGCCGATAAAATATATGCCGACCTTATAAAGAATGAAGAAACGGTTAAAAAAGTTTCTTCTTTGGTCGGCGTTGAACCTGTACTTTTAGATGGAAAGATTACCCTTGACAGGAAAGGGGTTTCCGAAAAAGTCTTTTCCGATAAAGTTCTTTTGAAAAAGTTAAACGAGTACACGCACAAACTTGTATACGAAAAAATCGAAGAGATATTTAAAGGCTGTAACCAAAAGTTGGTGTTTTTCGAAATTCCATTACTTTTTGAAAGCGGCGGTGAAACTTTATTTGATAGGGTTATCGTTGTAACAAGAGATAAAGCCACAAGAATTAACGCTTTGATTAAAAGAAACGGTTTTACCGAAAAACAAGCGGTAGAAAGAATTTATAATCAAATAGACTATGATAATTTTGACCTTACTAAGCATACTGTAATACGTAACGACGGTGATATTGCCGAACTTACGGTTAAGGTAAAAGATGTCCTCAGTTTATTTGAATCGAAAACTAATCAGAATTTTTGAAATTATAATTTGCTTTTTGTTATGCGGAATTTTGGTGTTCATAATTTTCGCAAACGTTGCAAAAACAAAAAAATATTTAAGCGTTGTAAGCGAGGCTTCCGAAAGGTTTTCGGTTGAAATAAGTTTGATACTTGCGGTTATTAAAGTGGAAAGCGATTTTAATGAAAGAGCGGTTTCCGGAAAACAAGCCTTGGGACTTATGCAGATAACCGCTAATACTTTCGAATACGTTTGCGATCTTTACGACCTTAACTACAACAGAGAAGATATATTTGACGTAGTAGCAAACGTAAGCGCCGGCACGGCTTATTTAGACTATCTTTATAAAAAGTTTGGAACCGAAAAAGAGGTTCTTGCCGCATATAATGCCGGCGAAGGTAACGTTTCGTTATGGCTTAGCGATCAAAGATACAGCAAAGACGGTAAAACTTTGGAAGTCGTTCCGTTTAAGGAAACCGACCAATATATCAAAAAGGTCGGTTTTTATAAAGACTGTTATTATAAAAGATTCGGAAGCAGTCGCAATCACACAACAAAAATGATGCTTGATAAATAATTACAAAAGGGGACAAAATGAAAGCAGTTGTTCAAAGGGTGAAAGAAACCACCCTCGAATGTAACGGGGAATTGATAAGTAGGATCGATTTCGGTCTAGTGGTTTACTTCGGAGTACAAAAAGGGGACACCGAAGAAAAGGCTTCCTATCTCGCTAAAAAGATAGCAAATCTTAGGGTGTTCGAAGACGAGAATAAAAAAATGAATTTGTCCGTAAAAGACGTTAAAGGTGAGATACTTGCGGTGTCGCAGTTTACTTTGCTTGCCGACGTTTCGCACGGAAACAGACCGAGTTTTTCAAATGCGGAATCACCTGAAAGTGCAAATAAACTGTACGAATTTTTCAAGGAAAAACTTACCGCCGAAGATGTTTCCGTAAAGGGTGGTGTGTTCGGCGGCGATATGAAAATCAAACAACTAAACGACGGACCCGTAACGATAATTTACGAGATTTAATGCGGAATTTTGAGTGTTTTTATGATTGACGTAATTTTAAAAGACAAACTACTTTCAGAGGGTGCTAACCTCGTGGGTTTTTCGGATATAGGGGTATCGCCTATAGAGAATCAACCAAACCTTCGTTACGCAGTTTCCATAATCGTAAAACTAAGCGACAGCGTTTTGAAAACTATAACCGACAGGCCTTCTATTTCATACTTCCAACATTACAGGGCTGTGAATTACAGGCTTGACCAACTTGCTTTAACAGCGGTAAAATATCTTGAAGATAAGGGGTATAACGCATTTCCGATAGCGGCCTCTCAAAGCATACCGGGAAACAAATTTTACGGTGTGTTTCAGCATAAAACGGCGGCACGGCTTGCGGGGCTTGGATACATAGGAAAAAACTCATTGTTTATTACCGAAGAATATGGTAGCAAGGTAAGGCTGGCAACCGTTTTGACGGATATGCCGCTTTCACCGGAAAAGTCCATTATTTTAAAAGGCTGCGGAAACTGCACTATTTGTGCCGAC
>CATZIC010000078.1 GCA_958419945.1 uncultured Clostridia bacterium
ATAAATACGGTTGCGTAAACGTGGGCACTGATATGATGCCCGACGTTTTGCTCGACTATTATGCTATAAATAAAAAGCTCGACGTGGTTCAGTACAATCACTACGATACCGCAGACAGGCTGTACACTAATGCGTTTGCCTATGACTTTTTACGTTGTGTAGAAGATAAGTCGTTTTGGGTAACCGAAACGCAGGTCGGCTGGAACGGAAGCGAATATGCAGATAACGGCTACCGCCCCGAGGGCAATTGTTACGTAAACACGTGGTTGCCGTTTGCAAAGGGCGCGGAAATGAATTTGTATTGGCTTTTCCGCACGCATCCGAACGGGCACGAGGTAGGACACGGCGCGCTGTTCTCTTCGGCAGGCAGAAGTTACAGGGTAACGGAAGAAGTAAAAAGAGCCGTCGATGATTTAAAAAAGTGTGAAAAATTCCTTGCCGAAAGCAAAATCGAAAGCAAGATCGCTTTGCATTTTTCCTCGACTTCGGCAATCAACTTAAAAGTCGCGCCGCTCGTTAAAAATTTGGATTACCGCCAAACGATTATCGACAAATATCATAAGGCGTTCCGACATTACAATACGGACGTTATAGATACGCCGCACGGCTTGGACGGTTACAAGGTAATTATTTCGCCCTTCCTTACTACGGCGGACGAAAACGGCTTTAAAGAGCGCATTACAGAGTGGGTAAAGCGGGGCGGAACTTGGATTGTCGGACCAATGACGGATATTATGGACGGCAACGTAAGCAAGTACACGGATTCCCCGTACGGTTTTTTGGAAGAGCTTGCGGGCGTGTATACGAAGTATCAAAAGCCGATAGACAACGGCGTGTTTAAGGCGAAATGGCACGACGGCGAATCGTGCGCTGTCGGCGGTTATTTCGACGCTTACGAATGTAAAGACGGAACAAAGAGCCTTGCAACTTATTCCGAAGGCGAATTTGCGCCGCTTTCGGTCATAACCGAAAGGACGGTCGGCAAAGGTAAAGTCATTCTTGTCGGAAGCGTAATTTCAAAAAAAGACTTGTTAAAACTTGTAAACAGAAAACCGATAGCCGAAGCGAGCAATAATATCGCGCTCGTCGAACGCGGCGGAGAGGAGTGCGGCATAATTGCCGTCGAAATAGAAAATAAAGGCGGATTTATAGTTTTAGACGGAGAATATACAGACCTTATATCCGGCAAGTCGTTTTGCGGAAGGGTTGATATAAAGCCATACGAAGTGTTTGTATTCGTTAAGTTTTAAAGGTAGGATTAATATGAAAATATTAGTAACAGGCGGAGCTGGATATATCGGCTCTCATACGGTGGCGCAGCTCTGTGCGGACGGCTACGACGTGGCGGTGTTGGACAACCTTTCCACGTCGTGCGAAGAGAGCATTATAAGATTACGCAAGATAACGGGTAAGAATATCCCCTTGCATAAGGTAGATATAAGAGATACGGAAAACGTAAAAAAGGTATTGAAAGAAGAAAAGGTAGAGGCAATAATTCACTTTGCGGCGTACTCGCTCGTCGGCGAGAGTATGACCAACCCTTTGAAATACTACGAGAATAACCTTTACGGCACGAAACAGCTATTGCAGGCAATGGTGGAAACGGGCGTGAATAAGATTGTCTTTTCGTCCACGGCAGCGACTTACGGCGAGCCGAAGAGTATTCCCATTCTGGAAACGGACGAAACCAACCCTACGAATACCTACGGCGAAACCAAACTGTCTATGGAAAAAATGTTCAAGTGGACGGCTAACGCACACGGGCTTAAATACGTATCGCTCAGATACTTCAACGCCTGCGGCGCGCATGAGAGCGGACTAATAGGCGAGGACCATAACCCCGAAACGCATTTAATTCCAATAATACTTCAAGCGGCGGCAGGAGTCAGGGAGAGCATAAGCGTGTACGGTACGGACTATCCCACGAGGGACGGCACTTGCGTGAGAGATTATATACACGTCTATGATTTAGCCAAAGCGCACGTTGCGGCGGTTAAATACCTTTTAGACGGCGGCAAGAGCGACATATTCAATTTGGGCACTGAAATAGGCTCAACCGTAAAGGAAGTTATTGACGCCGCTATAAAGATTACGGGCAAAGACATAAAAGTCGTTTACGGCGAGCGCAGAGCGGGAGATCCTGTAGTACTTACGGCATCAAATAAAAAAGCAAAGGAAATTCTCGGTTGGAAACCCGAAAAGACAATGGACGACATAATTTCGTCCGCATGGAAATGGCACAGTAATAATCCTTACGGGTATAAGAAATGAACGACATAAAAGAGCAAGCGGAAAAGTTTATTGAGTACGCAAAAAAATATCTCGAACTTAAAGAAGGCGATGAGATATATAAGAAAAACCGTATAATAGAGATACTGTCCGAGATTGAAGGCGAAGATTTAACCGAAGAGGATAAAGACAAAATCTTCGGTGAGCTTAGTTTGTTGCCATCCGAGGTAAATGCAAAGTTTGCAGCATATTACAAGAATGATGCAAAAGCGGCGACGGATTGGCTCTATGACTATTGCATACATAACGACTACATAAAAAAGGCGAAGTTAGATAAGAATCCGCGTTTCGATACCGAGAACGGGCTTATCATAACCATAAACAAAGCCAAACCCGAATTCCGCGATCCTAAAAAAGCAAAGGCAGGGAATTCGGTAGATGGCGGATTTGTCAAGTGCGTAATCTGCCGAGAAAACGAGGGCTACGGCGCGAAAAACAAGCGTAATTTAAGAACTGTTTCCCTAACGCTCGGCGGTAAGCCCTGGTTCTGGCAGTATTCGCCTTTCGGGTACTTCCATGAACACGGGATAGCCGTAAACTGCAAGCATATCCCAATGCATATAGACAGACATACCTTTGAAAATCTCTTGGATTTCGTAGATAAGTTTCCTCATTATTTCATAGGTTGCAACGCACCGTTAGAGCGGATAGGCGGAAGCATACTCGCCCATGATCACTATCAGGGCGGCGGCGAAGTTTTGCCTTTACATAGAGCAAAAATAAAGACAAAAATCAAGGACAAAAAATATCCATACGTTACAGTCGGCGTGTTGGACTGGGCGGGTACGGTAATCCGCATTCAGAGCGATAAACGCAACGAAATTGTAGATATAGCAGACTGTCTGCGCGAGGCGTGGGTAAGCTATAATAATCCTGCGCTCGGCATAATTGCAGAGGACGAAAACGGCGTACATAACGCCATAAGTCCGACGGTAATAAAGACGGCGGCGCATTATGAAATGAACGTGATATTGCGTTCGAACATAACGAGTGAAAAGTATCCGGACGGAGTATTCCACGCGCACCCCGAATACCACGCAATAAAGAAAGAGAGCATAGGTTTAATCGAGGCGCAGGGACTTTTCATACTTCCGGGAAGATTGGAAGAAGAATTAACAACGATTGAAAGATATATAACCGAAAACAAGCCTTTACCCGAAGAATATGAGCAATTCCGATTGGTGTACGATGAAACAAAGTCATTGTATGAAAGCGGAAAATATACGGATATTCACAAGGCGATGCAGGAAGAACTCGGCAGTATCTGTTACAGAATATTAGAGAATACTGCGGTGTTTAAGAGAGAAGAGGATTTAATGCTGTTTTTGCAAACGGCAGGCTTTGAGATATGAAAGAGTACGATTACAAAGTATCTGCGGCAGGCAGAATCAACATCATAGGCGAGCATATAGACTACTGCGGCGGAAAGGTAATGCCCGCGGCGATTTCGCTTAAAAATACCGTTTACATAAGACCAAACGGCACAAACGAAATACGTTTGAGTTGGACTACGCTTCACGATAAAGTAACGCTCGATATAGACAAACTCGAAAGTTATAAAGGGTTAAAGTACGGCAACTATCAGGCGGGCGCGGCGCTTATGTGGCAGAGAGCAGGTCATAAAATACTCGGTTGCGATATGCTTATGGACTGCACGGTTCCGTTCGGTTCGGGGCTTTCAAGCTCTGCGGCGATTGAGGTAAGCACGATAGCGGCTTTAGCTACAATTGCGGGCGAGAAGTTCGATAAAGCAGACGTCGCACTGAAAGCACAACAGGCGGAGCGGGAGTACGCGGGAGTTAACTGCGGAATTATGGATCAATACGCTTCGGCTTGCGGAAAGAAAGACAGCGTAATGTTGCTCGATTGCAATACGCTTAAATGCGAGTATATCCCCGTAAAGCTTGGCGATTATTCGCTTATAATAACCAATTGCAACAAACCGCACAGCCTTATAGAAAGCAAGTACAACGAAAGGCGTGAAGAAACGGACAGAGCGTTAAAGATATTGCAACAAAAGCTCGATATAAGCTGTCTTGCTGAATTAAGCGGCGCGCAATATAAGGCGTACTATTCTTCTCTGCCGCAAAATATAAGAAAGAGAGTGGAACACGTCGTAAGCGAGTGTGAGAGAGTGCGCATAGCTACGCTTGCTTTGAAAGCTGGAAATATGGAAATGCTCGGCGGACTTCTCAATAAGTCGCACGCATCTTTGAGGGATAATTACGAAGTGACGGGCAGAGAGCCCGACGCTCTCGTGGAAGCGGCGCAAAGCCAGAGCTGTTGCATAGGTTCCCGTCTTATAGGCGGTGGGTTCGGCGGTTGCACGATTTCGCTCGTTAAGACAAGCTGCGTAGAAGAGTTCAAGGAATTTACATACAATACCTATCTCAACGCAACAGGCTACAAAGCCGAGTTCTACGACACCGAAATTTCGAACGGAATTATAATAGAAACGCTCAAATGAAAAAATTATACGGTAAATTAAACGGTAAAGAGATTTTTCTCTACGTCATAAAACAAGGCAATATAGAAGTTGAAATCTGCGAGGTGGGCGCGAGAATAAACGCACTGAAAGTAGGCGGCACGGATATAGTTCTCGGTTTTAATTCGCAGGAGGACTATGAAAAGAGCGGCTGTTACGCGGGCGCGACGATAGGCAGAGTAGCCAACAGAATTGCAAACGGTAGATTTACGCTTAATGGCAAGGAATATAAACTCAATACAAATGACGGTAAAAATCATTTACACGGCGGAAACGTCGGGTTCGATAAAAAACTTTTTACTGTCATAGAGCAGACCGAAAATTCCATAACAATGCAATACATAAGCGCGGACGGCGAAGATAACTATCCCGCCGAATTAAAGTTTACCGTTAAGTATACTGTAGAGAACGACGCGCTTTTAATAGAGTATAAGGCGACGGCGGACGGCGACACGCTTTGGTGTCCAACCAACCACGCATACTTTAATTTGGACGGCGAAGCAAGCGGAGATTGCGGCGATAACTTGTTACAATTAAACGCCGACTTTTATACGCCTGTGGACGGTGGACTAATTCCCACGGGCGAGAAGATAGCAGTAAGAGGTACGCCGTTCGACTTTACTTCGCCCAAGGCCATTGCCAAAGATTTTAATGACGAAGAATTGCAATCTTCTTGCGGCTACGACCATAACTATATTTTGAACGGCGACCACGCCGCACATATCGAAAGTAACGTAACGGGTATAAAAATGGATTTATATACCGACTTGCCCTGTCTGCAATTTTACGGCGGCGGACAGCTTAACGGCGTGCAGGGCAAAACGCGCATTTACAACAAGCGTGCGGGCTTTTGTTTAGAACCGCAATACTGTCCGAACGCAATAAATATGCAGGGCTTTGATAAACCGATATTAAAGAAAGGGGAAACTAAAATGCACTTTATTAAGTTAGCGTTTTGATTGCCTTAAAACTGCAACGCAAAAAACAAAGTAAACCTTTTCGCATAGGGGGGGTTAGAAAAGGAAACAATTTATTGCATAGGAGAAACGTTCATTAAATGGATTACCCAAGAAGCACAGAAGAAAATAAACCTAAAAGTCATATTCGTTGTTTGAGATGCGACAAGGAGTTGTTCCAAGCAATATCCGCAGAGGAATTGATTCTTAAATGCGATAAATGTCATAGACGATATTTGATAAATTTGAAAGACGGTAGTGCTACTATTAAATTATTAAGTAAACCGAAAGACGAGGAATGAGAAATGCCGATGAGGTGTTTCTCTTTTTACATTAAACCCCTTATTCAGTAATAAAGTGTCAAAATATGCGGTTCTATATATTATATAATGAGCATAAGCACGGCTTGTGCGGATTGGCGCAATTATAACACTTGAAACAATAGGATAGGCATTGCGAACACTTATGTTAAAATTCTGATGTACGGCAACTGAATATTATAATTTCTGCAAATATAATCTGAATCCGCAATTTTAAGCGAGTAGAGTTTGACGCAGGACTAAACCTTTCACGGGGTTTAATCCTGATGTCAAACTCTTTTTATTTAAGTCACCCGTAACGGTTTAGTCGCCGTTATCGGTGGCTTTTTCATTTAAGGCGAAATCCGCCGATAGCGATTTTTCAAAAACAAAAATCAAAATCGGAGGGTTTCACTCATGGCAAAGATTTATTTCATTAACGCACGGGGCAAAAAAGTATCGGTAGAGGTATCGGAAGAATTTGCAAAGCAATACCGTGAGAGCTTGCGGGAAGAATGGCGGGGCGACGCCTACGAGAAATACTATACAAAATCATTGGACGGTATTATCGAGGCGGGGCGAGATTTTGAGGACGGACAAGCCGACGTGGAAGAAATATTCGA
>CATZIC010000079.1 GCA_958419945.1 uncultured Clostridia bacterium
GGTTGTGGAATTCAAAATTGCCTACCTTATTTTCGTAAACGCTTTCATTATGGGTATCGTGGTGCTTACCTGGATTGCACACAGGCAGAACATTAAAAGGCTTTTATCCGGCGACGAACACCCCACCGAATGGTTACAGATGATTAAGGATATTTCCTTAAAAAAGAAGTTGAAAAAAGCCGAAAAACATAGCGAAAGCTTGGAAGAAAGTACTTCGAAAGACGAAAGCACTTTGGAAGTTTCGGAAAAGACGGAAGATACCGAAAAGACGGAAGTTGCGGAAAAGGGCGAGG
Organism: uncultured Clostridia bacterium; assembly: GCA_958419945.1. GTDB lineage: Bacteria > Bacillota > Clostridia > Christensenellales > Borkfalkiaceae > UBA4636. The sequence goes on from CATZIC010000079.1 coordinate 294, forward strand.
CTTCCGAAAATTCATAAGATTAAGCAAGATAACGAAGGATTGGAAAATGAGTATTGATAAAAGCGACAAAAAAAAGACCTTGACGCCTTATAAAGCGACAAGGGCGTTTACCGCAGCCATGATTGCGGTGATTTTGGCGTACGTACTTATTTCCATTTTGGTAGCCGTTTTAGGTCCTGATTTTACCGAAAGCAGGGTTTACTTTTTTCTGAGTTACTTTGTAATAAGTTTTGCCCTGGCGGCGGGTTCGGCTTTTATATTTTTGCGTGAAAAACTCTTTTTGTCAGACGTTACTAACTTTAAATTTCACCCAAAATACATTGCCGTAATTTTGCTTATCTTCGGCGGAACCTTTTTCGGATTAAGCGGAATAAACGACCTATTCGTGGACTTTTTGCAAAAATTCGGTTACGTACCGGACCTTGTTACACTTCCCGAAAAGTCCTTTTGGACGGTTTTATATAGCGTTGTTTTTATAGCGGTTATACCCGCAATAGTGGAAGAGTTTTTGTTCCGTGGGCTAATGCTTAAAGGAGCGGAAAGTTTTGGTAAATTGCAGGCGGTTTTTGTTTCCGCACTTGCATTTTCCCTTTATCACATGTCGCCCTCGCAAACGGCATATCAGTTCGTAATAGGTGTGCTGTACGGGTTTATTGCAATAACTTCGGAAAGTATAATTCCGACGGTAATTTTACACTTTTTAAATAACTTTATCATAATATTTTTGTATTACTTTTTCCCGTCCTTTGCAGTAGTCGGTATACTGAAAATAATTTTGACGATCGTAGGGCTTTTGTGTGTGGCGGCAGGGCTGTTTATAACCGTTTATAAATTTGATTTTAAAAGGGACAAGACCCTTTATGATAGGCAGGAAAAATTCGATTACGCACTTTCGATAGTGCCGGGATTTATAATTACTTTGGTTATGTGGCTTGCAAACCTTTTGGTGTGATAATGGGCTTATAGGCGGACTTTTATGATAAAAATTAATATTGTCGCCGTCGGAAAGGTTAAAGAAAACTACTTTTCGGACGGCATAAACGAATATATCAAAAGACTTTCACGCTACGCAAAAGTTTCTGTTTTCGAGGTGAAAGAGGAAAACTTTACCCGTGGGGAAACCGAAGGGGACAGGCTTAAAATTATAGAGGCCGAGGGCGAAAACATTTTGAAAAAACTAAGCGGATCCGTCGTAGCCCTTTGCGTTGAAGGGGAAAAGCTTTCAAGCGAAAAATTTTCCGACTATCTTAAATTCTTGTTTGACAGCGGTGAAGAAGTTACTTTCGTAATCGGCGGGTCATACGGACTATCTAGCAAAGTGAAAATACGTGCGGATAAAAAACTTTCCTTTTCGGATATGACCTTTCCGCACACCATGGCACGGCTTATTTTAACCGAGCAGATCTACCGTGCTTTCACCATTATAAATAATTGCACCTACCACAAATGAAAGAATTTTTTATGAAGGCTTCTTTAAAAGAAGCGCAAAAAGCCTATAAAGAGGACGAAGTGCCTATCGGCGCCGTAATCGTTCGGGACGGAAAGATTATCGCAAAAGCTCACAACGCGCGTGAAAAACGAAACGTTGCGACATATCATGCGGAAATTCTCGCCATAGAAAAGGCTTGCAAAAAACTTAACAGTTGGCGGCTTGACGACTGCGAACTTTACGTTACGTTAGAGCCCTGCATTATGTGTGCGGGGGCTATCGTAAACGCACGCATAAAAAAGGTTTATTACGGTGCAAAGGAGCCGAAGGGCGGGGCCTGCGAAAGTAGGTTTAATCTGCTGTCTTCAGGCGTCCTAAATTGGCAGACCGAGTACGAAGGCGGAGTTATGGAAGAAGAGTGCTCCAAACTACTTACCGACTTTTTCAAACAAAAAAGGGAACGCCCTTGACGGTTGCCCTTTTGCGGTTACCGAAATAATTTAAAATTTTGGATTTACCGCCCTAACTTAATTTGACTTAATGGGTAAATTACTTTATCATATAAGCGTATTTCTATTTTAGCGGAGGATTGTAGGAGGCAAGATGATTACACATAGCACTGATTTGGTACTTTTCAGCGGAAATTCCAACAGACCTTTGGCGGAGGCTATTGCCAAAGAACTCGGCATGAGCCTTTCCGGTCTTGAAGTAGGGCATTTTTCCGACGGCGAAACCAGCGTTCACATTACGAACAGCATACGCGGAAGGGACGTATTTATCATTCAGTCCACTTCCTATCCCGTCAACGAAAACCTTATGGAATTACTTGTAATGATCGACGCCGCACGCCGTGCGTCCGCGGGCCGTATTACTGCGGTTATACCTTATTTCGGTTACGCCAGACAGGACAGAAAGGCTAAACCGCGCGATCCTATTACCGCAAAACTCGTTGCCGACATCATTACTTCGGCAGGGGCGGACAGGCTTTTGTCGGTGGACTTACACGCTCCGCAAATTCAGGGCTTTTTCGACATCCCAGTGGATCATTTGGTCGGAAACCCGATACTTTGTGAATACTTCGAAAAATACGCAGACGACAACTTCGTCGTAGTATCGCCGGATATCGGAAGCGTTGGAAGAGCAAGAAACGTTGCTTCCAAACTAAACGTTCCCATGGCGATTATAGATAAACGCCGCCCGAAGGCCAATCAGGTGGAAATTTTAAACATTATCGGCGACGTAAAGGGTAAAACTTGCCTTCTCGTAGACGATATGGTAGACACTGCAGGCACGCTTTGCTTCGGTGCGGAAGCCCTTCACAATGCAGGTGTAGAAAAGATTTACGCTTGCTGCACGCATGCGGTTTTGTCCGGCCCTGCAATAGAAAGAATTAAAAATTCCTATATAGATAAACTAGTAGTTTTGGACACCATAGCGCTTCCCGAAGAAAAGAAAATCGACAAAATCGAAATTCTTTCGGTCGCTCACCTTCTTGCAAAGGCTATTAAGTTCGTATATTCCGACAAGCAGATGGCGGACATCTACGAGGACTAAGGGTTTATATGAAAATTATTGCAGGCCTCGGCAATCCCGAGAAAAAGTACGAAAACACTTATCATAATCTCGGTTTTATGGTCGCAGACAATCTTGCGGAAAGGCTTGGGGCGGTATACAAGTTGAAATCCTCCCTTAAATGCGCCCTTGCCGAAGGTGTTATCGGAAGTGAAAAGTTTTTGATCGTAAAGCCCACCACTTATATGAATCTAAGCGGTGAATGTATTCAAAAAGTGCTTTCATATTTCGGCGTAGAGCCAAGCGATTTGTTGGTTATTTACGACGATATAGATATTGACATCGGAAGAATACGCTTCCGTCCGCACGGCTCCCCGGGAACGCATAACGGTATGCGCAACATACACCTTATGATAAATACCGATGAGTTTCCACGCGTAAGAGTGGGCACCAAGCCGAGACGGGAGGGGATACCCCTTGTGGATTACGTGCTGTCTAAAATTCACGAAAGCGAATATGACGATTTGAATTTTGCTATAAAACAGGCGTCCGATCTTGCTTACGACTACCTTCACGGCGTAACTTTTGACGACCTTATGCAACGCTATAACAAGAAAGGTTAAAAGGTGTCGTTAGGCGAAAAAGTGCGCCTATGAGCCTGTTAATCATCATAGACTATGCTCAATCAATATATAAAGCCCATATTAAACAAAGATTTATTAAGTCTTTATCAAGATACCCGCAGTGGAAGTTCCACTGCGGCGTTTGGCGTTTCACAGCCTATTTGCGTTTATCTTTCGTCGTTGATTGACGGAAAGGTTTTAGTTTTGTGTAAAGACGGTATTACCGCCAAAAACTTTGCCGAGGAATTAACCTTTTATACGGGTGTAAAAGCCGTTTATCTTCCGCCGAAGGACGACGTACTTTTATATAAAAAGTTTTTTAACCGTGATAGTTTGTACGCAAGAATTACCGCAATCGCAGGTATAAAAGAAGGGGCAAGGTTTATTACGGCGTCGCCTGAAAGCTTATTGCAACTTTTACCAGGCGATATAAAAACTTTAAGCCTTTCGGTTGCGGGGGAATATCCTTTGGACGACCTTATGAAAGATTTAGTCCGCATGGGGTATAAACGCACGGAATTTGCCGAGCATAAAGGAGAATTTTCCTTAAGAGGGGATATTTTCGAAGTCTTTCCGATAAATTCCGAAGATGCCGTAAGGTGTGATTTTTTCGGCGACGAAATCGAAAAAATCAGAATTTTAGACGTTGAAAACCACGTAGGACTTGACGAAATCAGGACGGTCAAAATTCTGCCCGCAGTTGACTTCAATATTGAAGAAACCGAAGTTAACGGGCTTATAGCCACACTTTCTTCCTCTTTTAAGAAATTAAAAACCATCAGACAGACCACGAAAGCAAGGCAGATTGTAGGTGAACTTAAGGACCTTTTGGAGAGCGGCAATTATTACGATTATTCGCTTACCTACCTTTATCCGCTTTTTAAAAATACAACTTCCGAACTGTTTAAACTGACGGGGGATGATTTAACCGTAGTTTACTTAGAACCCAAAATGATTGCGGACGCAGTTGACGGCGTTATAAGAGAAAACACGGAAAGGTGTCTGGGGCTTTCGGAAGCTGGTGAAGCACTCGACTTTACAATAAAGCAGATTTCGGATAAAGAGGGGCTGTATTCCTTGCTTAAAAGTAAAAAAGGGATAGCCTTTCAGAACCTGACTACGACCACTTCATTCTTTAGACCGAATAAAACGATTAGGATAAATTCTACCGCCGTGCCGAGATATTCCGCTAAGCCGGAGGACCTTCCCATTGACCTAAATAATTGGCAAAAACAGGGCTATAGGTCGATTATCGCCACGGGAAACAGTGAAAGGGCCAACAGATTAAAGGATAATTTATATCAAAACGGCGTGCTTTCGGTGATAACGGACGCACCTTCACCGACCCCGGGAGTGTATATCGTTCCCACGTTTTTAAATACGGGATTTGTTTTGCACGAGGAAAAACTTGCGGTTATCGGTACCTGCGACGTATTTTTGAGCGGGGTTAGGGAAAAGAAGATAGTAAAACGCCGTAAAGATACCTTCACCGCACCCGAGGCAGGGGATTTTGCCGTACACGAAACACACGGCATCGGCATAGTGCGTGGTACGGAAAGAATTTCCACGTCAGAGAGTACTAAGGATTATATCGCCATCGAATATGCGGGCGGAGACTTTTTGTACGTACCCGTCGAGCAGATGGACAAACTTACGAAATACCTCGGCGGTGATAAATCCCCGCACCTGAACAAGATCGGCGGTGTAGAGTTCGATAAAATCAAACAGCGTGCGAGAGAATCCATTTCCCGCATGACAATAAACCTTAAAAAACTTTACCGTGAGCGTGCTGAAAAGAAGGGCTTTGCGTTTTCCCCCGACAACGCTATGACAAAAGAGTTTGACGACGCATTCGAGTTCGATCTTACCGAAGATCAGGCGCAGTCGGTTGCGGAAATCAAACGGGACATGGAAAGCGACAGGATAATGGACAGGCTTTTGATGGGGGACGTAGGGTTTGGTAAGACCGAAGTTGCCTTCCGTGCCGCATTTAAGGCGGTGCTTGACGGAAAACAGGTTGCCATAATGACCCCTACCACTATACTTTGCGAACAGCATTACCGCACGGCTATGGAAAGGTTTAAAGGCTTCGGCGTTAAAATCGCAGTATTAAACAGATTCGTGCCGCAACAAAGGCTTAAACAGTACCTTAAAGAGATTGCCGACGGCACCGCAAATATCGTAATCGGCACGCACAGGCTTTTAGGAAAAGACGTTTCTTTTTACGATTTAGGACTTTTAATTTTGGACGAAGAACAATGCTTCGGCGTGGAAGCAAAGGAAAAACTTCGTGATATAAAAAGCAGTGTAGACACCCTTACCAT
>CATZIC010000080.1 GCA_958419945.1 uncultured Clostridia bacterium
ACTCGTCGTACAAAAAGATTAATTCTCTTATTGTACTTGCGCTTACAGAATAGTCATCGGTAATAACTTCACGGATAAGCCTTCCGCTGTTATCGTAGTTTAAATTTTTTTTATAATGGCATCTATAATTCTATTGTAACATAAAATACGTGAAATTGCAATTGGCGGGGGTATACATTTATTATTATAATCAAAATGAAACACCACCTTGTTCATTTTATTTAACAAAGTGGTTAGTCTATATGGTGAATTATACTATCAAGTGCAACACGAGATAAAAAAAGAGCAGTTCAGATAAATCTATGGTAAAATAGTTTTAACGACAAAACAAAACCAGGAAGAAATATATGAACTGCCACCACCATTTTACCATAGAAGAACGCTGTTGTCTACGAGAATATTATGTAAAGGGAAAAAGTTATAGAGAAATCGCAAGATTGCTCGGTAGAAATGTTAGTTCTGTATCAAGGGAATTAAGAAAAAACTGCACTTTTTACCGCGAGGTACACCTAGATATTATCCTCATACTGCCCAAAGGAAACGCAATTTGAGATGGTCATATTGTCATAGAGGTATGTTTTGGAATCAAGAAGTAATTAATTACATAAATAAAAAGTTGCAACTAACTTGGTCACCGGAACAAATATCTAAGACACCTTGTCATTTAAAAATGCCTTCATTTAAAACAATATACCGTTGGATAGATGAGGGATATTTAGTAAACGGAAATTTAAAAGTATTAAGAAGAAAAGGGAAAACAAGAAAAAGACTTGGAAACGGCGGAAGATTTACCACCGGTAAATCTATACGTAAAAAAGATAAAAGTGTATACAAACGCTTAGAATTTGGGCATGGGGAAGCCGACACGGTAGTAAGTGGACGTGGCAAATCTAAAACTTGCTTTGTAACATTGGCAGAAAGAAAAACCAGATATTACATAGCCGAAAAAATACCGAATAGAAATGCGGATACAATGGCGAAAGCCGTTATTGCAGCTTTATCTAAATTACCAAAGGGAGCAGTAAAAACTATTACATGCGATAGAGGCAGTGAATTTGCAAACTGGCGGGATATTGAAAAAGAACTTGGTTGTAATATGTATTTTGCGGATCCATACTGTGCATGGCAAAAAGGAACAAACGAAAACTTAAATGAATTATTAAGGGAGTTTTATCCAAAAGGTCGAGATTTAACAAGAGTTAGTGAGATTACGTTAAAAAAGAATCTGGCGTTAATTAACGCCAGACCTAAGAAAGTTTTAAATTTTAAAAAACCATGCGATTTATTTAATGAATTTCTCGCTAAGTGTTGCACTTAGTTTGACAATTCATCTATATATTCTATGTTTTATTTATCTGTTTTTTTACTTCATAAAATAATTGTATTATTTCAGAGCGATTAAAATATCCACCTATTTGAAAGCATATTGAATTGTTGTTGTTTAGATTGATAATAATTGTTTTGTCGAAATCTCTTACATCTATTGAATTAATATCATTAATCATAATAATTCTTGTTTTAAAACTTGAACGGTATTGTTTATTGTAACTAGATAGACAATGTTTGATCAAAATTTTATCCTCTTTCACTTCAAACCAATATGTCAAACAAATAATTAATCCGATTAATGTTATGACGCTACAACAGAAGAAGAGGTATTTTTTCCACCCATCCATTAAAAAAGAAACGGGAATAAAAATTATAACTAACGATAATAGTATCAACCAAATCTTAACCGGTCTATATCTTTTATCTCTCATTTAGAAAATCCACTCCTTAACTTTTCCTGCAATCCAAGCCCAATGCGTTAACAAATTTAGTATATTGTCCAGGAATATTTGATAACCCATCTAATTTCATTAAATCTGCAACGCCTGGATATTTTAATGTATACCACGCATTTCTCGCTATCAGACTTAATGAAAAGCCTAAATCTGCTACATTAACAGCTGTATTAACCCAAATCGGTAATGGTTCTAAATTTATCCAATCGTTTTGTGAATTATCAAATGGATATTTGCTAATTAAAGTAGTATTGGCAATGCTTATGTCGAAAGAAGTTATCAGTCTACCATTAGAATATCCACCCACGTTTGAATCACCATAAGCAATTCTAATCGGATTGTTGTTAGCATAGATATATTGATTAAGACCATTAATATTAGAATAATTTAGGTTTGACACATTTGCCGGTTGAAGAAATCTTCCTAATTCGGGGGAGTAACACCTTGAAGATATCCAATAAAATCCTGTATCAACGTCGTAATAATAGCCTCTATAACGTATGGGGTTATAATATGCTATAGGACCATCGTAAACACTTCTCTGTTGGCAGTTGCCGAAAGCGTCGTAAACGTACTCTACGGCTAATTCGCCCCTACTATTATATATGGCAATAACGTCGCCGTTAAGGTTACGGTGGAAGTAATAGTTTTCCGATGTTCCGTTGTAATTATATTTTATACCTATTATACCCGACTCGTCATACAGATAGAATAATTCTCTTGTTGTACTTGCACTTACAGAATAGTCATCGGAAATAATTTCACGCACAAGTCTGCCCGATTGGTCGTAATTGTAGGTCGTCGCAGTAATGGGTTTTTCCAATTCCAATTGTAACATAAAAAACTGTAAATTTCAATGTTTTTTGTGAAATATATTTAATCTGAAAATTTTCATTTTCAAAGAAAAGGGCTGGGGAGCCGTTATCGCTCCCCCTGCGGTATACTTATTATGCAATGATTTCAAGGTTTTATATTTAAGTTTTTTCATTCATTATAAAGTATGGGCCACACCCATTGGGTTCGTGCGTAACTATATAACACCAAGAAAAATCTTTTCCGATAACATAAAATTCAATCAAACCAGATTTACGTATCTTTTCGGAAGTATCGTTTTCTTTTAAAAGCGGTATGGAAACATTATCGCCCATAAATTCATTATCGTATTGAAACTCTATTGCATCTGTTTTATCAACTTTATCATATGCCGCCATTGCTTTCACACCTTTTAAATTGTTTACTAAATCATGTTCACATATCATCCATAAATACCCATGATTTGGCGCATAGCAATTCAGTTTTTTCAACTTTTCTACCGATATTGACGGCACAAAATTCTTAATAAATTCTTGCACAAAAGTTTCTTTTTTTATAATATGTCTCATGTTCTTCTCCTACATATAATAACTAAACCATTTTAGCCAAATATGAATATCGCTAATAGGCTTATTTCTTACACCTGGAGTGAGAGGGGATTTGTACTCATACCAATTAAAATGAAATGAAGAAGGCTTCCCATTATACATGTGGTGAGTTGTGTCCCACCTTACTTGTCTAAGTCCATCCTTTGATACCCATCTGTTTTTACCTGCTTTTGAATAACCTTTTCCTAAATATTGTTTTGATGCTTTTGCAGCTTTATATTGACCAGTTGTATGATAAAAACCTAATATCATGCTGCCCGCAATAGCAATACCTTCTGTAATTTTTGAATAGACATTGTATGCAGAATCGCTTAATCCGAGGACATCGTTGAATAATCCATCTCGAATAAAATTATATTCTGTTCCCGCTTCAATCATTGTTGCAACTCCATTTATACCAGTAAGTACACCAGCCCCAAGAGTTACCCCTGCGACTATTGACATTGCAAGAGGAATGCCTGCACCGAAAGTAGTAACAGATAAAGCAATAGCTCCTACCGCCGTAACCAGTAAACCTAGCCCTGTCCAAAACGTATTCCAATTCCATGTGCCTTCAGGATCAACGCACATAACGGGGTTATCACCGCAGTATGCGTACAGGTTAAGACCCATGATATATTCGGGATCTAAATAGTCAACGCTATCGGGGGAGATAAAACGACCTAATAAAGGATCATAGTACCTTGTCTGCAGATAGTATAAGCCGAATTCTTTGTCCCAATAGTGACCTCTGTAGCGCAGGGGATTAATATTGCCTATGTTCAGTGCTTCCGGTACAACGACTTGCCCGTTAGCGTCATAAATTTTATGGTTGCCCCAAGCGTCATATACGTAACGGCATTTTAAGTTTGCGTAATTATCGTAAATAGCAAGGATGTCCCCGAAGATATTCTTTTGGTAATAATACTCCAAACCGTTATAATTGAATCCGCTAACACCGTTCTCGTCATAGTAGTAATAAATATAATTTTCGGTATTACCGGTCATCCAACGTTCCATAATAAGGTTACTATCTTGTCAATAATAACGCCTGTTGCCCTTTATCGTTCTCAAGCCGTTAATATCGTAGGACATAGAGGTGTTGTCAACTTTTTTCAGTAAACGCCCTGACCAGGTCATAGTTTTTCCGAGATAGTTTGTAGGATTGCCGGAATCGTCGTAAGTAATAACAATATCGTTATAACTCTTTAACTGATCGTGCCAGGGAGAATCCGTGGGGGTGGGGTAGTTATACCTATCCGTTGTTAAAAGTGAGCCTATAGTACCGTTAGCGTACTCATAAGTCTTTTTTTCTGTTATGTTGCCGTTACCGTCGTAGGTAAGGTTACAGGCTTTAGATAGGGGGCTATCCAATTATATGTGTATACTATTTTACTATTCCATTGTAACACAAAAAATTGCAAATTTCAATGTTTTTGTGAAATATATTTAATCCGAAAATTTTCGTCTTGAAAAAAAGCGGGGGAGCCGTTATGGCTCCCTCGGTTAATTAAATGGAATAATACTTTTTGAACAAGTCCATTAGTTTTACGATACAGTTATAATGTTCTTTTGTATATTCGTCAAACAACGAAATATCAGTTTAGGCTAATAAATTCAACGTATCTTTTTTTCACGGATCAAAATATAGATGCAACATATTTTAACATTTCTTTATACTCGATTTCACTATATTTTTCAAATAAAAAAGCGAATCTACAAAAAAGCAGATTCGCTTAGTTTTTTTGTTTATGCCTTTTTTGTCAAAAAGTCCATTTAATATTTAAATTATAAATCTTCTAAAAACGGCATAACTCTTTCATCAAGTAAAAATGAAGTATATAATGTTCCAAAATGTTTTAATAAATATTTTTTTCCTTCTTTAAAAGGTGGAATTATTCTTTCAGCAAAATTTTTATCTAAAAGCACTTTCAATTTTTCTTCATCATAATTCATGTAATCACATGAATAAGTATCGTTTTCAGTAAAATAGAATCTACTTCCCACATTTGGGGAGTATGTCTCCATATTATCTTGAATTATATCAGTAGGATTTTCGAATTCACCTAAAAAGAAAGTATAATTAACGTAATATGAAGGTCCATAATATGATCTTTGTAGATCTACCATACAAGTAAAATTATTTCCTTTTAAATAATATTTACTTTTAACCTTTGTAAATCCATGTTCTTTTAAATATTTGTGTAAAAACTTTTTAAATACATCTAATTCCATATTTATCCTCCATTAATACAATTCTAAAATCCAAGTATATCCTTTTCCCATTGTTCTTCTATATCTAGATAATTGACTTACTCCAGCTTTTAACGATTTTACATTATATGGTTTTAATTCATAAACAAGTTTACCCGCTTTATCAAAGTAATCCATTCTAATTCCAGGAATTTTTCCAAATTCTTTGCCTGGTAAATCGAATTTATATCCTTTATGAATTCTTCTTCCAGCGGACATAGTTGATTGCGTGAAATCTCCTGCTCTATCTAATCCTCTAACAGTATCCCAAGCATCATCAGTAAGATCAGCAACTTTCATAATTTTAATAGTATCATACACATCATCAGCCATATCTACACCCTTAGCTACTACTTTTACACCTCTTACGGTTTCACCAACACCAGTTACAAATGGAATCAAGTCTAAAGCATCGCCAGCTAAACCCGCCCAGTTTAAAGGATCATATGGATTAATAATAACTTCAACAATACTAACACCAAGTGAGAATAAATCAAATACAGTTTCTACCCAGTATCCACTTGGATCGGAATAATTGATTGGATCATTATTGCAATACACGTATAAATTAAGACCGTCAGGGGTTTCGGAATTGAGATAAG
>CATZIC010000081.1 GCA_958419945.1 uncultured Clostridia bacterium
GAAATTTTAGTGTCATTAAAGTCCGACTGTTAAAGTCTTACAAAGTTCGACTTTTAAAGCCCGACTATTAAAGTTTGACGACGCCGAGCGAGACAGTTTCGCCGTTTATATCCCATTCCTTTACGTAGCCGTCTAAAGAGCCCGCGATGAATTTTTCCGCCAACACGACTTTGGTGATACGAGCGGCGTATTTTTCCAAAATTGCGGAAATTTGTTCGGACGCGGTGTAGTAAAGTGCGATACGGTCGGTAACGTTGAAGCCTGCTTCCTTGCGCATCGTCTGCACTTTGGAAATAACTTCACGCACTACGCCTTCCTCGATAAGTTCTTCGGTAAGGTTGACGTCCAAAACGACGGTGTGGCCGTTTTCGCTTGCGGACACGAAACCTTCCCTGCTTTCGGTGGAAATAAGAAGGTCGGTTTCCGCAAACGTTACGTCATCTCCGCCTAAATTTACGGTTATGCTGCCGTTTGCGCGGATTTCCGCAACCACTTTGTTTGCGTCGCAGGAATCGAGATATTGCCTTATTTGTCCGAGTTTGGAGCCGTATTTGGGGCCCAAAGTCTTAAGTTGCGGTTTTAATTTGTAATTTATGAATTTGCCGGAATCGGTTAAAACTTCAAAGTCTTTGACGTTGAGTTCGTCTCTTGCGATTTCAAACATTTTTTCGGACAACGAAACGTTTCCGCCCATCGAGAAATAAAGTTTTGCAAGCGGTTGACGGTTTTTAATGCCGGAAAGGTTTCTTGCGGACCTTCCCAAAACCACCATGTCTTCTACGGTTGCCATATCCTCTTCGAGTTTTGCGTCGATATAATTTTCATCTGCGGTCGGGAAGTTGCAAAGATGTACGGAGATGGGTGCTTCTTTATAAAACTGCGGCACTAAGTTACGGTAAATGCTTTCCGCAATAAAGGGCGTAAACGGTGCGGTAAGTTTTGCAAAAGTTGTCAAAACCGTGTAAAGGGTGGTGTAAGCCGCCGCCTTATCTTCGGTCATGCCCTCGCCCCAGAATCTTTCACGGCAGCGACGGATGTACCAATTTGAAAGTTCGTCTACAAACGACTGCATCATTCTTGCGCTTTCAAAGGTCTTGTATTCCGCAAGATTGCCGTCCACCGTCTTAACGAGTGTATTTAACTTCGACAAAATCCATTTGTCGATTACCTGAAGTTTGCAATCTTCGAGTTTATACTTTGACGGATCGTATTTATCTATGTCCGCATACAGCACGAAAAATGCGTAAGCGTTCCACAAAGTCCCCATATATTTTGCCTGACATTCGCTAACCGCCTTTTCGTAGAAACGTGAAGGAAGCCAAGGTGCGGACGAAGTGTAGAAGTACCACCTTACGGCGTCGGCGCCCTGTTTATCGAGGACCGACCAAGGATCGACTACGTTACCGAGGTGCTTACTCATCTTTAAGCCCTTTTCGTCGTTGACGTGGCCCAAAACTATGCAGTTTTTAAAGGGCGCTTTGTCAAATAATATGGTGGAAATCGCCAACAGAACGTAGAACCAACCGCGTGTCTGGTCGATTGCTTCGCTTATAAAGTCGGCGGGGAAATGCTTTTCGAAAAGTTCCTTATTTTCAAACGGATAATGGAACTGCGCAAAGGGCATAGAACCGGAATCGTACCAACAGTCTATAACCTCTTTTACACGGTGCATTTTCTTGCCGCATTTGGGGCAGGTCATCGTAAGACCGTCCACGTAGGGACGGTGAAGTTCTACGTCCTTGTCCAATCCGCATTTTTCCCTTAATTCTTCACGGGAACCTATTACTTCGAAATGGTCGCAGTCCTCGCATTCCCAAACGGGTAGCGGTGTGCCCCAATATCTTTCACGGGAAAGCCCCCAATCAACTACGTTTTCAAGGAAGTTGCCCATTCTGCCCGTTTTTATGGTTTCGGGCATCCAATTTACGGAATTGTTGGAATTTAAAAGTCTTTCCTTTACCGCGGTAGTCTTTATAAACCAGCTTTCACGAGCGTAATATAGCAGCGGTGTGTTACAACGCCAGCAGAAGGGATATGAGTGCTCGAACATTTCTTCTTTAAATAGAAGTCCCCTTGCCTGCAAATCCTTTATTATGAATTTATCCGCGTCTTTACAGAACATGCCTTTGACGGCGGTTACTTCCTCTTTCATTTTGCCGCGATCGTCGACCATCTGAACGAAAGGAAGGTTGTAGTTTTGTCCTACTCTGCCGTCGTCAACGCCGAAAGCGGGCGCGATGTGTACGATGCCCGTACCGTCGGTTAAGGTTACGTAGTCGTCGTTGGTTACGAAAAAGGCTTTTTGACGGAAACTGCCGACCGCACAGTCAAACAGCGGTTCGTATTCGGCGTATTCGTAGTCCTTGCCTTTCTTTTTATCGACGATTTCGTATTCCTCGAAAAGTTTGGGCACTAAGGCTTCCGCCATTATATAATGAGTGCCGTCACTTACGATTTCAACGTAGTCCTCTTTGGCGTTCATGCAAAGTGCAACGTTTGAAGGAAGGGTCCACGGCGTGGTCGTCCAAGCCAAAAAGTAGGTGTTTTCTCTTCCCTTTACCTTGAATTTTGCGTATACGGATTTTTCCTTTACGTCTTTATAGCCTTGCGCTACTTCGTGAGAGGCAAGCGCCGTTCCGCAACGTGGGCAATACGGCACGATTTTGTGGCCTTTGTATAATAGGCCTTTTTTATGCATTTCTTTTAAAGACCACCAAACCGATTCGATATAATCGTCGTGGTAGGTTACGTACGGGTTTTCCATATCCACCCAATAACCTAAACGCTCGCTCATCTGTTTCCATTCATTGGAATACTTCCAGACCGACTTTTTGCATTCGCCGATAAAAGGTTCGATGCCGTATTTTTCTATGTCCTGCTTGCCGTCAAGCCCTAACTTTTTTTCGATTTCAAGTTCAACCGGAAGCCCGTGCGTATCCCAGCCCGCCTTTCTTAATACGTGCATTCCTTTCATGGTTTTATAGCGCGGAATTATATCCTTCATTACACGGGTTAAAACGTGGCCTACGTGCGGCTTGCCGTTAGCTGTCGGCGGTCCGTCGTAAAAACAGAATTCCTGTCCGCCTTCGGTTTTTTCTATGGACTTTTCAAATATATGATTTTCTTCCCAAAATTTGGATATCTCCTTCTCTCTGTCAAGAAAATCAAGCTTTGTGTCAACTTTTTTATACATAGATTGGCTCCTTTAAGAAGTTAAATAAGTTTTGCTTTTTTTAGTGTTTTTGTGGCTTTTACGTCGGAATTCTTTTCTTTTTTATCAAAGAAAACAAAAAAATCCGCCCCTTATAAAGAGACGGATTGACCGTGGTACCACTCTTTTTTACGGCAAAAGCCGTACACTCATTTTAGGTTTAACGAAAGCCTTTAACGACTGCTTATTTCGCCCGCATTTTTGCCACGCTTTCGGCAGTTTGCTACGGAAGGATACCCTTAAAATGCTGACCTTGTGGACTTTCACCGTAACCACTCGCTTTTAAGCGCTTTTCTTAAGGACGTGTTTCCGATTATTGCAAAATTTTGTTGATTTTTATAAGATTTCGGACAAAACCCCGAATCTTCGCAATAATTTTAGCAAATTAACTTATTATTGTAAAGCAAATTGCCTTAAATCACTTGATTTTTTTTATTATTTGGTTTAAAATATGCTTACCGTGCTAGGCGGGGAGCCAGCGGTGCCCTATACCTGCAATCCGCTACAGCAGGGCTGAAGGTCCTTCTCGGCTATTCGTATGGTTGGCCGGACCGGATAAGGGGTGTTGATATTAAGGTCTTGTGCAACGGTTGGTTGCGAACCGTGTCAGGATAGGGATATAGCAGCACTAAACAATTCGTATCGTGTGCCATAAGGTTGCTTTAAAGGAGCCACCTACCCGGTTTTCGCTTCGGTATGGATAGTCAAAAAGGAATGCACGGTTTATTTGAATTCAACGGCCTAAAAGCCGTTTTTTTCTTTGCGGAATTAAAGTTATTATTTGAATGGCTTGTCTGTGAGGTTAGCATAGGCGGATAGAATATACTCCGCCTCTGGATTGCCACGCCGACAAGTCGGCTCGCAATGACGGGGAGAGGTAAATTATCTTGCGGCGAATTATGGATACAGATTATTATTAGAAGTTCCCTTGCGGGAACAGACAATCCCTCAGTCGACGTTCGTCGACAGCTCCCTTTGCTTCATATGGAGCCATTAAAAAATGCTGATAGCGGGCTTATAGCGGCACTTTTGTAAAAAAGACGCGCAGTACAAAAAAGTACTGCGCGTCTTTTTTAGTTTCTATTTATTATTGTTAGAATTATCTAAACTTGCTTTTATAAAGCCCTTGAACAGCGGGTGCGGTTTGTAGGGACGGGATAGAAATTCCGGGTGGAATTGGCAGGCAACGTACCAAGGGTGGCCGCTTAGTTCCAAAATTTCAACGAGTTTTTTGTCGGGGTTAAAACCGGAGGCTATCATGCCGTTTTCTTTATAAATTTCAAGATAATCGTTATTGAATTCGTAGCGGTGGCGGTGACGTTCACGTATGGTCTCCGTCTCATAAACGCTATAAGCTTTTGTGTCCGGCACTACTTTACAAGGATAGGAGCCGAGGCGTAAGGTTCCGCCCATGTCGATACCGTCGAACTGTTCGGGAAGTAGTGAAATTACCGGGCTTTTTGTTTCGGGATTGAATTCGGTTGAATCGGCATCAGTTAAGCCTAAAACGTTTCTTGCAAACTCGATAGCGGCAACCTGCATACCGAGGCAAATACCGAAGAACGGAATACCCTTTTCACGGGCGTATTTTGCGGCAATGATTTTGCCTTCCACTCCCCTTGCGCCGAATCCGCCTGGGACCAAAACGCCGCTATAAGGCTTCAAAATTTCTTCAACGTTTTCAGACGTCACGTCCTCGGATAATATCCAACCGATATTTACCTTTACGCCGTAAAAATATCCGGCGTGGCGAAGGGCTTCCGCAATGGATAGATATGCGTCGTGAAGTTCCACGTACTTTCCGACAAGCGCAATGTTAAGTTCGGTTTTGGACTTTTTAATGGAATCTATCATCTGATTCCACGCCGTCAAATCCGGCTCATTTGTCTCTAAGCCGAAGTGCTTGCAGATAATTTCGTCCGCACGCTGTTTGTGTAAGCTTGGCACTATTTCGTATAAAACGGGCACGTCCTTGGAAACGATAACCGCTTCCGGCGCAATGTCGCAAAACAGTGAAATTTTTTCCTTGACTTCCTTTTTTATGTTGACTTCCGAGCGAAGAACCACCATATCGGGCTGTATGCCGAGCGAGCGTAATTCCTTTACGCTGTGTTGGGTGGGTTTTGTTTTGATTTCTTCGGCTACACGAAGATACGGAACGAGGGTCGTGTGTATGAAAAAGGTGTTTTTCTGCCCCATTTCGCGGCGCCACTGGCGGATTGCTTCCAAAAAGGGAAGGGATTCGATATCGCCTACCGTTCCGCCGATTTCCGTAATAATTACGTCGGCGCCCGTTTCCGCCGCTTTTTTGAGCTTTAATTTTATGCGGTCGGTAACGTGCGGTATAACCTGCACGGTTTTACCGAGATAATCACCACGCCTTTCCTTTTCCAAAACCTCTTTGTAAATTCTGCCTGCGGTTATGTTGCTGAGTTTTGTCAAAGAAACGTCTATAAACCTTTCGTAGTGCCCGAGGTCCAAATCGGTTTCTATTCCGTCGTCGGTCACGTAGACTTCGCCGTGCTGGTAAGGGCTTAAGGTGCCCGGGTCTATATTTATATAAGGATCGAACTTCTGAACAAAGATCTTAAGTCCCCTTTCCTTAAGTAAGCGCCCTATCGAGGACGCGACTATGCCTTTGCCGAGGCTTGATACAACCCCGCCCGTTACGAAAATATATTGTGCCATGATATTTTTGCCTTTTTTTGTTTTTAGCGTAACTACGCCTGACCGCAGTTTTTTAAATTATAACAAATTTAGAGGTTTTTAACAACGAATAAGTTTCCTTCTTTGGAAATTTTTAAGATTTTTTTAAAATTTACTTA
>CATZIC010000082.1 GCA_958419945.1 uncultured Clostridia bacterium
GAAGTCATTGTGGATTCTTCAGTCCCTGCCGATTAAGCCTTACGACGTGCTTTTGGCAAAACTAACCTTGCACACGCTCGTTTCGGCACCCGTGGGGGTTATCTGCCTTATAACACTCGGAATAATTCTTAAAATCGACTTTTTATCAATACTTTTCGGAAGTATTCTGATAGTTTCCTTCGTATTCTTTATGGGTTGCTTCGGTTTAAAGCGTAACCTTAAAAACCCCGACTTTAATTGGACCAACGAAGCCCAACCCGTTAAACAGTCTGTAAACATACTTGTTACTATGCTTTTAGGCGCCGCACTTTCCACGGTAATAATAGGCGTCGGCATTGCTCTATCATCCGTGCTTCCCGGCTTTTTAGGGCTTTTGATTCTCGCTTGTATTACCGTGCTTTTCGACCTGTTATACAACCGTTGGTTCAAAAATCAAGGGGTAGAAATATTTAAAAGTTTATAAAAAAGTAAGGCTATAGGCCCGTTATCAAACAAAAATCAAAAAACAAGGTGGTAAAAGATGTATCAAAAAATTACCGAATACGTAAACTCCGTTTTTAATGGCGCGCCCGACAATACGATCGTAGGGTTTACAAAAAAAGGGTTTATAAGTTCCATTACCAAAAAGTATGATTCTAACCTTTCGAAAGGGCTTTCCCCCGAGGAAGCCTATAACTTAGCGATTTCCCAAACGCCGGAAATACACAACGTTGCTAAAGACATGAAAAAGTTTATGGGTAAATCAAATTGCGAGGATGCGCACGGCGTAAACGATAAAAAAGATTACGATGAGGACGACAACGAGGACGAGGAAGAATTCCATTATTCAAAAGATGAGTCCGCGGAAGACTACGAAAAAGCCTGTATTGCACGCAGAAAAATGAAAAACTTTTCCTCTATCTTTTGGCCCCTTGTGGTAACGGCATATCTACTGTACAGCCTTTTGATAGGCGGCAGCGCTTGGACATATTCTTGGATTATCTTCGTTATTGCCGCAGGCATACATTGCATCGTAAGATTTTTCTTTGCCAAAACGCCGCACGCAAAAAAAGAGGCGATTTGCGCGAGCTTATGGCTTATCGTCGTCGTTGTATACCTTGGCATAAGTTTCGGCCTCGGTTGGTGGAAACATTCCTGGATAATCTTCCCTGCGGCTGCCGCCATTCAGTGCCTTATCAGTGTATTTACGGCAAAAACTCCCGGCACGAAGAAAGGTGCGCTTGGCGGATTCATATGGTTATCAATCGTTGCTGCTTACTTTTTCTTAAGCTTTTTTACCGGCCGTTGGGAGGTTACCTGGGTAATCTTTATCGCAGGCGTTGCCGTTCACAGCATTGCAATGCTTCTCTTCGACAAAACTATAAAATAAAACTATGACGATTACAGAAAAACTTATTAGCCTATCTAACGAAAAGGACGCAGACTTTTCCGCAAAACTTATTCCTAATATCGACCGTTCAAAAATTTTGGGAATAAAGGTCCCCGTTTTAAGGAAACTTGCCAAAGAGTATTTTGGAACGGCGGAAGGAAAGGAATTTTTAAATAAACTTCCCCACAAATACCTTGAAGAAAATTCCTTGCACTTTTTTATGGTGAGCTTTGAAAAAGACTTCGATAAACAAATCGAACTTGTAAACGCTTTTTTGCCATACCTGGATAATTGGGCTACTTGCGACGAATTTTCCTCCCCTGCCTTTCGTAAACACCCCGACCGTTTGCTTCCTTATATAAATATTTGGATTGATTCGGGCGAAACCTACACGGTGCGGTTCGGTATAGGCATGCTTTTAAAATACTTTCTTGACGACAATTATTTTCCGGAAGTTTTGAAAAAAGTTGCGATTGTTCGGTCCGACGAATACTATGTAAATATGATGATCGCCTGGTTTTTTGCAACCGCCCTTGCAAAACGTTATGACGACTCCGTAAAATATTTTACTACCAAAACCCTTTCCGACTTTTGCCATAACAAAGCCATACAAAAGGCACGGGAAAGTTACAGGGTTTCAGACGAACATAAGGCATTTTTAAAGACCTTAAAAGTGTAAAAAGTGGACCTATAAGTCGATTAGAGTGATATTTGCCTTTGGTGAGCGAATGGTAAATGAAGACTCTAACGGCAAAATTATTGACTGGCAATATGGTTAAAGCGTTAGCAGAAATATAAAAACATCGGGACTGCCCTTAGCGGGCAGCCCCTTTTTCGTTTTGGCGGTAAAAAAATCCGTTTTTTCAAAAACAAACGAAAAGTTTCAACGCTTAGACTTTTATAACTTATCTGTGAAAATATGTCATAATATATTATACTTAGTACTTGAAAAATTTTTAATCATATGTTATAATATGCTTAATCGCGGGTAACGTCTTTAATATTTCGTCGTAACATAAAATTTAACTAAAAATTCCACAAATATACGATTAGAATATTCGCAGAAAAATATTTCTCCGACATTTTTTGATTTTCTTGATACTTTTTGCTTTTTTAATACGTCATATTAGTGTAAGGAGATATAAATAAACAAATACAAGGAGTAAGAAAATGAAAAAACTTATTGGGCTGTTTGTCGTAATCTTTAGTTTATGTATTGCGACAACGTTTTGTGTTGGGTGCGTACCCTCTTCCGGTAATCCTTCCGACAGCGGTTCAGACAATTCCTCCGGTAGTGGTAGCGGCGAACATGTGCACAGCTACACTCAATTAGTGGTTGAGCCTAATTGTTCGGAAAAGGGATATACGAAATACGAATGTTCCTGCGGAGATAGTTATACGGAAAACGAAACCCCTATTGATCCCGACAGGCACGTTTATGACGAAAGCGGGATTTGTGCGCTTTGCAAACATAAATCCGGACCTACGGAAGGCATTGAATACAACCTGTCAAAAGACGGCACTTATATGGAAGTGGTCGGCTACAAAGGAACGGAAACAAAAATCGAAATTGCTTCCGTATGCAACGATTTACCCGTTAAAAGCATTGGTGTCCGCGCCTTCATGGAGTCGAATATAACGCAGGTGGTTATTCCCGACAGCGTAATAAGTATTGGTGCCCTCGCCTTTATGCAGTCGAATATAACGCAGGTGGTTATTCCCGACAGTGTTATGAGTATCGGTGATTTTGCATTTTCCCATTGCACAAGACTTAAGAGTATAACAATCCCCGACGGCGTTACGAGTATCAACGACGTTACGTTCGACTGTTGCAGCGCTCTTGCAAGTATAACAATCCCCGAATCGGTAACGAGTATCGGTGTAAGTGCATTCTATGGATGCTATAATCTAAAAAGCATAACAATCCCTGACAGCGTAATAAATATCGGTGAGGCTGCGTTTTCTCATTGCGGACTTACGAGTATAACGTTACCCAAAGGATTAACGAGTATTCCGGAATTTACCTTCTCGACTTGCGAAAGTCTCCAAAGTGTAACTATTTCCGACAGCGTAACGAATATTGCCGAATGTGCGTTCTATGCTTGCAAGAGTCTTCAAAGTATAACAATCCCGAACGGCGTAAAGAGTATCAACGATTTTACATTCTATGATTGCAGCGCTCTAACAAGCGTAACCATTCCCGAAAGCGTAACAAGCATTGGATCTCAGGCGTTTAAGGGTTGCAGCGGACTTCAAAGCATAACCATTCCGGAAACAGTAACAAGTATCGATGATTTGGCATTCAGTGGTTGCAGCGGGCTTACAAGTTTTACAATTCCGGGCGGCATAACAAGAATTAGTGCCAGCATGCTCAGTAATTGTAGCGGACTTACAAGTATAACTATTCCCGACAACATAACGAATATAGGTACTGCCGCATTCAGCGGTTGCAGTGGACTTACAAGTATAACCATCCCAAGCAGCATAACGAGTATCAGCGACGGCATGTTTGTTAGTTGTACGGAACTTACAAGTATAACTATTTCGGAAACAGTAACAAGTATCGGTGATGTCGCGTTTGGGAACTGTAGCAAACTTCAAAGCATAACGATACCGGAAGCAGTAACAAATATTGGCAAAAAAGCGTTTGCTTCCTGCAAAAGCCTTACAAATATAGTTATACCCAGCGGTGTAACGAGTATTGGCGAGCGGGCATTCGGCGATTGTATCGCTCTAACAAGCGTAACCATTCCGGAAACAGTAACAAGTATCGATGATTTGGCGTTCAGTGGTTGTAGTAAACTTACAAACATAGAAATCCCCGTCGGTGTAAAAAGTATCGGTAGTTCAGCTTTCTCTGATTGCATCGGGCTTACGGGCATAATAATCCCCGACAGTGTAACGAGTATCGGTAGTGCCGCTTTCCGTGGTTGCACCGGACTTACAAGTATAACAATTCCCGACAGCGTTACGAGTATAAGTTTGGGGGCATTCAACAATACAGCATACTATAATGACGATAGTAATTGGGAAAACGAGGCGTTATATATCGGCAAACATTTAATCGGCACAAAGACTACTTTGTCCGGTGATTATCAGATTAAAGCGGGTACGTTAACTATTGCCGATGCGTTCTCTAATCGCATTAAACTTACAAGCGTAACAATACCTGACAGTGTAAAGAGTATCGGAGACGGCGCGTTCAGTAATTGTATTTCTCTTACAAGTATTACAATCCCCGACAGCGTAACATATATCGGAGGTGCCGCATTTTCCCATTGCGAAGGACTTACGAGTATTGTAATACCGAACGGCGTAACGAGTATCGGAATGCATGCTTTCTATGCTTGCAAGAGTCT
Organism: uncultured Clostridia bacterium; assembly: GCA_958419945.1. Lineage (GTDB taxonomy): Bacteria > Bacillota > Clostridia > Christensenellales > Borkfalkiaceae > UBA4636. The sequence continues at coordinate 4,729 of CATZIC010000082.1, forward strand.
TACAAGTATAACAATTCCCGATAGCGTAACATATATCGGCAGTTCTGCGTTTGATGAAACACCCTACTATAATGATGATAGTAATTGGGAAAACGACGTATTATATATTGGCAAACATTTAATAAAAGCAAAGCTCGACCTATCAGGTGAATATCAAATAAAGCCAGGCACTTTAACTATTGCCGCTTTTGCGTTCGCAAGTTGCAAGGAACTTACAAACGTTATAATACCCGACAGTGTTATGAGTATCGGTAATTTTGCATTTTCCCATTGCACAAGACTTAAGAGTATTATAATCCCCGAATCGGTAACGAGTATCGGTAATCAAGCGTTCTGCGAATGCACCGGACTTACTGATATTATAATTTCGGAAACGGTAACGAGTATCGGTTACAAGGCCTTTTATGAATGCAATAAACTAAATAAAGTGTATTACAAAGGCACCTCTTCGCAATGGAATGATATAAATATAGATTCTCAAGATGCAGGTAACGATTTACTACAAAACGCTACGAAATATTACTATTCCGAAACGGAGCCTGCGCTAAATAGCGACGGTACCGCATATGACGGAAATTATTGGCACTACGACGCCGACGGCAAAGTTGCTATATGGTAATAGCCAAAAACAAAGTACAATATAAAACTATAAGGGGCTGCCGTAAATGCGGCAGCCCCTTTCATTTTAGGCGGTAGAAAAATCTGCTTTTTTTAAAAACAAACGGAAAGTTTCACCGATTGGAATTCTATAACATATTATTATACTTATCACTTGCCAAGTCATTAAAGAAGTGTTATAATATGCTTAGTTATTAGCATAAATTTTAATATTTTATGCTATAAATCTTATATAATTTAAGGAGAAAGACCAAAATGAAAAAACTTATTTCATGCATTGTGGCAGTATTTGCGCTTGTTTGCGTTGCTATCGGTCTTACCGGCTGTCTTCCCACTTCCGTACACAGGCATGACTACACTCGGACGGTAGTTAAGTCTAATTGTTCCGAAAAAGGTTTTACTATAAACGAATGTGCTTGTGGGAATACATATATGAGCGATGAAACTCCTTTCGATCCTAACGTTCATAATTACGACGAAAGCGGCTTTTGTACACTTTGCGGTCATGAAAAAGGAACTACGGTCGGCATTGAATACGGTCTGTCGGAAGACAGAACTTATGCGGAAGTCATCGGCTACAAAGGAACAGAAAC
>CATZIC010000083.1 GCA_958419945.1 uncultured Clostridia bacterium
CAATGTTTTTTGTGAAATATATTTAATCCGAAAATTTTCGTTTTCAAAGAAAAGGTCGGGGGAGCCGTTATGGCTCCCCCGACTAATATGTGTAGAGAAAATCATTCGAAAACGATTTTGTTATTGAACTTATTTAATCTTTTTTTGATGGTTTTCGGGAAGGTGTTTAAATTTGTTGCGAGGGATTGGATTACAATCCTTTTTTTACCAATATATATTATGTATCCTTGTACGATGTCGGATTTTTTGGCATAGCATGTTTTTATTCCCGTTATATCTTGATAATTTATCCGTTTAACTCTGCCCCACAGATTTCTGTATATCAGCTGTTCTTCATCTAAAATCAATTTCCAGTTTACCCCCATCAAAAATGTCCATAAAAAAATTGGACACGTAATACTAAGTACAATAACTACAAACACGATTCCTGCAATAACATTTGAGAAAGAACCTTGTAACAGCGCCCATAGGCCTAACGCAACAAACATAATGAATCCGAAAGCACCCAGTATTGGCACAAACTTTGGAAACTTTATAACCTCTTTATCGGGGAATTTTGCTGCACGAGTCCTTATTAACGTTAAAACTAATGGAACAACCAAAAATATTAACGACATTGAAAAAAAAGTAAAGAAATGTTCCATATTATTCGAAGGTTAGTATCATATTAAACATGTTAGCCGTTAAATATCTCGCCCCAGATATAATCAGTTGTTTAGCGTGGACCATTAAGGCATTAGTTTGCCGTGCTATTGCTTTTTTCGTGCCATTTGCAACCGTTCTATTAAGAATATTTCTACTATTTATGAATTTTGAAACTTGCATGCCGGATTTTACATTATTAGCACCTGCACCTGCAATAGCCCCCGTAAAAGCCCCGATTGCAGCCGACAAAAACGCATTACCCCAATCGACATTTCCATGTTCAAATAGCAAGTCATTACCTACACTTGACGCAAATCCCAAGCCGGCACTAATGGCAATGGACCAACCTAAGCAAATACCAGATGCGGCAAGCGCACCATTAATCGCTCCGAAAGCTCCGTCAAAAAATATTTTTCCTACGTTCAGTTTAGTCCAGTCTCCATTGTTGCTAGCCAACTGTTGGACAATTGACGTACCCGCAGAAAGAACTCCTCCAATTGCGGCACCTATTGCCATTGCAATAATTAGTGAAATGGCAAAATGTCCGCTGGGATCCACGCACATAACTGGATTGTCCCCGCAGTATGCGTACAGGTTAAGACCTAAGATAGATTCGGGATCAAGATAGTCAACGCTGTCGGGTGAGATAAAACGACCTAATAAAGGATCATAGTATCTTGTTTGCAGATAGTATAAACAGAATTCTTGGTCCCAATAGTAACTTCTGTAACGTATGGGATTAACGTTGCCAATATGTAACTCAAAGCCTAATGGCGTACTGTCGGTTGCACTGTCATAGATTTGTATGGCGTAATTATTGAATGTCTTATGATTACCCCAAGCGTCATATTGGTAATAACATTCTAGAACGCCGTTACTACTGTAAATTGCAAGGATATCCCCGAAGATATTCTTTTTGTAATAATACTCCAAACCGTTATAGTTAAACCCGCAGACGCCGCTAGTATCGTAGTAGTAATAAATGTAATTTTTGGTATCGCCGGTCATCCAACGCTCCATAATAAGGTTGCCGTTATGCCAATAATAATGTCTGTTGCCTTTAACCGTCCTCAAGCCGTTAATATCGTAGGACATAGTGGTATCGTCAACCTTTTTCAGTAAACGGCCCGTCCAGGTCATAGTTTTTCCGAGATAGTTTGTAGGATTGCCGGAATCGTCGTAAGTAATAACAATATCGTTATAACTCTTTAACTGATCGTGCCAGGGAGAATCCGTGGGGGTGGGGTAGTTATACCTATCCGTTGTTAAAAGTGAGCCTATAGTACCGTTAGCGTACTCATAAGTCTTTTTTTCGGTTATGTTGCCGTTACCGTCGTAAGCAAAGTTATATGCTTTAGATAGCGTACTGTTGTATTCCCATATAAGCCTGTTATACTCGTCGTACTCATACCGATATAGTGTATTATACGTAACCTCACCATCGTTTGAAAGTTTTTTCTCTTTTACGTTTTTGATATTGCCGTTTTTGTAGTACTCATATTTAATACTTTCTTTCTCTTGTTCGCCGATTTTAAAGGTTTCGGATTCTATAAGCGTACCTTGCGTCCCATTTTTAGTGCCTGCATAGCTGTAATTAGAAGTAAACTCGGTTATTTCATCAACAACTAAATAAGATGACAATCTTTTTGCTAAGTGATTGTATCCATCGTAACCAAAACTACAGCAAGGTGAGTTTTTAGCACCTACTTCGCGGACTCTTGAAATGTACTGCAGCCTACCCTTTGGATCTAATATTGTAGAGCGTGATTCAAATGGAGTGGACGCCGTTTCGGAAAGGTAAATATCAGTAGTGGTAACGTTACCCGCTTCTGAAATGGCTTTGCCGACAACCTTTAGAATACTATCTACGCCTTCGAATTTAACTTTGCTTTGAGTGGTTTTTCCGTCTTTATTTAACTTTTCACTTTCGTAAACTAAACCGTCGGGGTGGGTTATGGTAACTTTTTCGTCTGATAAATCGCTGTAAGTTATTGTGGTAGGCGTAGTTTCGTCATTTACGGTTACGGAAACAAGTCTGTCTTTATCATCATATGCGTAAGTTTCACTATCGCCGTTGGCATAGGTGACGGAATTAAGATGCTTTTCGTCATTCGTAAACGTAATAAGAGAAGTATCGCCAATATTTACTTTATGCAAGTTTCCGAAACTATCGTATTCAAAACCAATGGTAGAGTCAAAGGCTTTATTGGCGCTGTTATAGCTGAATTGCGCTTGTTGCATAGCGCCATTTTTAGAATAAGTATAAGCGTTTTTGCTTGAGCCTGATTGCAATTCTTTAACCACTGCGGAATTATCGTAATATACGCTTTTCTCGGTAACGTCGGGGCTTCCTATTTCGCCGATAACGCTCGATTGCGACCAATCGACGCCTTCGCTTATATTTGTCTTGATACCATTTTGGTCGGTCGTAGATATAAGTGTATAACCGTCGTAAGAATAGTTTTCGGAGATGTAATTTTCCAAATTGCTTGCGTAGTTTTTTTCACTAGAAATCATTCCGTTATTGTCGTATGCGTAATGGATTTTTTGGATTACAACGCTTCCCGACAAAACCCTTTTTTCCATAGGTCTATGATTGTTGTAATCGTAGCAAACCTTTTCTATTTTTCTGCTGATGGGATTATATGAAGAAGATTCACGAAGGCAACCGCAATCGTCATATACCGGGTTCGGAATGTCGTCCGGCGTTTCGTAAGGGGCTTTGGTTAACCTTACGTCGTCAACATATATTAAAGACTTTTTAGACGACAAGATTACAGTTACTTTGTCGCCGACGTTTCTTTGCCCAAGACAAAACGCAGTAAACTGCCACAGTCCGAGTCTTTTATCCAATTTATGAGTTAATGACGTCTCCTCTTTTCCATGCACAATTTTTATTTTCAAGGAATTTGTATGGTCTCCATTTGCAACATGAATCCACATAGATAAATAAACGGTGGCTTTTTCTTTGATTTTTTCACGGCTCAAATCAAAAGTCTTTGAAAAGCTTTTTCCGTTTATTGACGAAGTACCGCAAACGTATTTGTCTGTTGCAATGCTTCCGCCGAACCAATCGCAGATACTATTGTTAAAATCGTCGTGATAAAGATCCAAAGTATCGGAGTATGAGTTTGCTAATGCCATATAATCGAAATTTCTCGACTGTGCGCCGTTGACTTTTATTATCTTGTCGTAATTACAGGTGTTGCCATCTTTTTCAAAGTCGAAGCTATACTTGGAAACAACGCCCATGGAACTAAACGCAACGGCGGATAGGGTGTTTTTGTATATCGCATAAGTCGACGAGGTTATTTTCGGTGACGTAGGTTTCTGTGTCGTTTCTTCGGGGGGTGTTTCTTCCGTTGCAGCTTCGGCTGAGGTTCTTGAAGCGGAATAATTAAACGTTGTGCTTTCAATGGTATTATCACCATAACCTACTGTAAATTCGGAAACTTTATCGCCGTTAAAATTGTAGGTAAGTTTTTTGCATTTGCATTGTGAGTTTTCAGACGTACATTGTGAGTTTTCTAACGTACAGTCTTTTACTACAAAGTTGGTATCTGAATAGGCAAATTCCGTTTTTGCCGAGTAGCTTTCGGCAATACCGGAGTGTTGTTTGGTTATGGAAACAAGTTGATTTCCGTCATATTCGTAAGATACGACCAACGTCTTTTTGTCGTATTCATAATAAAGTTTATTTAACAGGTTTGTGTTATCATCATAATCAAAATACACCGTATGGCGTTTGCCGTCGGTAATTTTTCCACCCTTTACCACAGAAATTTTGCCGTCGCTATATTCAATTTCTACCATAAAGTTTTTGACGGGCTTTTTAGGTGTTGAGGGTAGAGCGTGCGCTTCGGTAAGTCTATAGCAACCTGCAATTTTTGTAAATACAAGGGTATTGTTGCTTCTGTCTACCAAGTTAATTTTTTCTTCAGAGATTTTGAATAGATCCAACCCCAATTTTTCACAGCGAATTGCGCTTCGTTCCGGTTTTTCTTCAAAACCGTCTGTAAAGACCTGTTCTTTACCCTCCTTGTCTATGTAAATCCATTTTTCGTCTTTAAAATAAAGTTCTTGTTGGATATTTAATCTCCAATCATTGCCTACAAAACAATCTTCGGCAAATCTTTTTTTGTAAATACGTGAAATGGCGATGGGCGTTACGCTGTCCCCACCGTAAAAATCTTCGAATTTATAGGATAACTCTCCGGTACCTAAATTAATTTGTCCTTTGCCGCAAACACCCATGTTCTGTGAAACGGCAGTATCGTCCGTTTCCGGACCGAACTTTTTGTATAAAGTAATCGACGCTTTTGCCGATGCGCCGTTTTCATAGTAAGTTATTGTAAAAGTGGTATCGTCTTTTCCTTTTTCAAGTTTTACGTATTTATAATAACTTAATTTGTTGTATGGAATTATTCCGATTGATCCGTCTGAGTATGTGGCTTGAACGGTTATTCCGTCTATTTTGAATAAATCGCCGTCGTTATACGTCTTTTTGTTGGGCTGGTTAATGACTGACAGAGATACAAGTTTTTTTACGACCGTAATCGTTATGCTTTTCGTTACGGTTTTGCCGTCTTCGGTATATGAAAAGTTAACGGTTTTTTCGCCGAGGGTGGAAAGGTCGCATGCGCTGAAGGTAAATCCATCCACAATTCTGTCGGTGCCTGCATTGTACACCGCATATACACTGAAATCACTTTTTTTAAGGGTGTCGCCCTGTAAAAAGACGTTTCGGGTATACACAGATAAACCGATTATCGTTCTGCTTATGACCGTAATGGGTTGTTCGGCGGTTGCCCCGCAATACTCAATCAGTATGTGATTCATATCTGGATACAGCAAACCACTATCGTAAGTATAATCGCTTATGATTTGACTGTAGCCGTCTGAATAATAAGCGCGAACAACCAGGCCGGAATCATCAAAACTTTCGTATTTGTAGTATTGCTGTTTAGTGGCGTACGATTCTATTATAATTCCAGTTAATATTCCCGGTGGATCATCCTCTCTTATGCCTACCAAACAGGA
>CATZIC010000084.1 GCA_958419945.1 uncultured Clostridia bacterium
ATGACCGTATGCGTCGGATTTTACTACGCATATTATTTTTTTTGGCGTAGCCGATTTTATTATCTCGAAATTTCGCTTAGCCTTTTCGAGATTTACGATTATTTTTTGCAATTTAATATTCCCCCTTTCATTATATTTGACGAAACTTTGATTTATTTTTTACGGCATTAAATAATTTATCGGCTTTTAGGTATGCTTACACGCAAATAAATTCATTTTTGCATAAAAGTGTAAAATGTAAAAAAATACTCCGCAAGAAGGCCGTCTTTTTGAAAAAATTATTCGAAAAGCTTAGCCTTTTTGCGGAGCAAAAATTTAAAAAAGTGCTTCTATAGGTCGGTTATTAAAGGTTTAATCTAAAACTAACCTATAGATTAGTCGGCGGTGTTTTTACGGTTTTCCAAAAGTTGACGAACGTACTCGTAATATTTACCGAGGTAATGCTTTACGGACTCGTTTGTTTCGTAAAGGGCAAGAGCCTCGGCGGGGTCTTCGATATTTACATAGTCGTTTAAAACCTCGTAAATTCTTTCACGGTAACGGGGTTTTACCTCCTCCATATTTACCTCTTTGGGGTATTCGGTAGTGCCGTCTTCGCCGGGGGCGTATTGGTCGGGCGTATAGAAAAGGTCAAGCGAGTTATTGTATTTAATAACTTCGTTAATCTTGTCGTCTCGTTCCTTTTTGAGTTCGTGAAGTCTTACCTTTACGGCGTTTTCGTACTTTTCGTTTATGGAAGAAAGTTCCTTACCAAGGTCGGATTCGAGATCGTAAATTTCCTTGTTGAGTTTGTCTACGTACGCCTTGGTTTCGCCGTCCATTTTGTTTATTGCGTTTAATTTCTCGGTTTGAAGTCCTTTAAGCCCGCCGATTACCGCACTTGAACGCTGTATTCCCCTTTTTAAGGTTTGGTTTTCCAAACTTTTTTGTGCCGAGTCATAGGACTGGTTTAAGCCCTGTTTGCGAACTTCAGCTCCCTCGATTTGGTCGTTAATCGACTCATAGAGGGACTTTTTCTTTCTGTCTGCCTCGTCTTTGGCACTCTGCAAAGTTTGATTTTTTGCAGTTTCGTAACTTGCTTTTGCAACTTCCAAAAGTTCGTCGTCGGTGGGCGGCGTATATGTTAGCGGGCGTGTTATATCGTCGCCGCCAACGTAGGTTTTATCCTTTCTTTGGGTGGTTCCGCCCTCCCCGTCATCATTAGATCGGTCTATAAAATCCCTTCTGTATTTTTTTGATTGCTCTGTCATAATTTCTCCTTAAATAATTTCAAGTCGGCTTTTTACTCGACGAAGAATTTTTCCGCCGTCGAGCAAAAAAGCCTCGTCCCCGTAGCAAACGGGTGATTCGGTACCCAAATCGGTCCCGACCTCTCTTACGTAATTTTTTTGCCCGTCATTGCGGTAAACGAATAGCATATTTCCGTCTGAATCGATGCGGAATCTTCCGCCCTTTCCGATTGCGAATCTCGTCATAATTATCTCCTTTTAAGGTCTTTTTTTATTTTGGGGGCTCTACGTACAGAGTTGCCGCTCTGTCGTAGCTGATAACCGCGACGGCTCCGCTATAGTTTGGGGTGGCCGCTATTTTGCAGGCGTTTTTTATACCCGTATGTGATACCGCTAAGCTTTCTCCGATTATTTCGCAGAACTTTACAGCGTTGTCCTTTATATAGTAACAGGCGGGCGAATTTTCACGAACGCTTCCCGCAACCATTCTTGCGCCCTCTTCTATAACGGTCGCTGCATTTGCCGTGCCGCTTGTAAGGCTTAGTGATTCAGCGCTTAAAGTTCCGTTTGCCGATACCGTAAAAAGAGTTATTTCGTCCGTATTTACTCCCCTGCTTATCGAGGCGGAAATCACGTTTGCCTCTTCGTAGACAAGTTGCAATCCGCCGCTATAAAGGTAAACAAGAACTTTTTTAAGCCTGTCGTCATAGTGACAAACTACCGTTTTTCCGTCCTGCCGTAACGTTGTGATAGCGCTTTCGTCGGGAAAGTCTTCTATATATCCGCTTAGCTTTACAGTGATTTTTTCAGGCTTAGCGCCCGCAAAATCCACTTCCAAAAGGTTTTCCCCGCGGACGGCTTCGGCAATAAAAATTGTCGAATTTTCCACGATAACGGGCTTATAGGCGGATATTTTGGTTCCGTTCAGTTTAAGTGTAACCTCGCCTTCATAAGAAAACTTTGTTTCCACCGTAACGCTGCCGCCTTTTACGCCGACGAATTTTACACGGTATTTTGTGCCTTCTGAACTTAAGTCGTCCTCGCCGTAAAATACGAGGCTTTTATATTCGGGAATCGTTCTTTCTTCCAGGGCGCGGATTTTCCGCTGCAACATGTAAACTGTGTCCATTTTTCACCTATAGATACTGAATTTCCAAAAGCACTTTGGAAACTTCGGCGTTGGAACTTCTCGACTTTATGGTTACCGAAAAGGTGTTCCCCTTTAAACCGACCGGCTGTTTTTGTCTTGTTTGGCTTCCGCAAAATACTACCGTCTTTCTGCCTAAGTCGCTTTGAAAATCCAGTGTTACGTCGCTCCTTGTATACAAGCTTACGTACGACAAGGTTTTTTCGCCGTACACCCCGTAATCGCTTTTGTTTGACCGCCAAAGTTTTGTAAGCGGAATGCCGAATTTGCAGCCGTCCGACGATAAAGTGCCGAGTTCCGAATAGCCTTCCGCAAGTACGGCTAAGAATGAAAATCCGTCCCCTTCCACCTTTTCAAGGTCGTATGCGTTAAGCCCTTTACTTAAATAGAACTCTCTCGTACCGACGTCGTAACAAACTATCATTTTCGAGGTTTCTTTGCCGAAGCGAAGATTCAAAGAGGCGTAAAACCTGCCGTTGTGATATACGGTGCTTATCGACTCGTTGTCGATGCCTTTCAGATACTTGTCAAGTTCGGTCATTATGCGGTAGGAAGAAGAGCCGTTGAACAAATAAAACCCATCTTCGGCAAGGTAAATGACGTTTTTTCCGCACTCGCACACGGAATTACGGATAATTCTACCGGAATTCACGTACAGGCTTTCTGCCGTCATTTCAAGCTGATTGTTAAAGGCCGTAATGCGGTAAATGCCGTAGTTTGCAAAAGCGTAAAGGTAGCCGTCGAAACTTATTACCTTTAAAAGCCTGCCTGCTTTGCTACGAAAATCGATAAAGCCTGCCTCGTCAAGATTGACGTTCCAATTTGTCGGGTCGAAGGTTTTTGAGAACCAAAGTTCGGTTTCCGAGTCCCCCGTGGTTGCGAAAAGTCTTTCGTTATGTATACACATCGAGGTTATTTTCGGAGCATCGTAGCTACTAACCTTTTCGCCGTTATAAACGTATAAACTGCCTTCCGTGGAAAACATTATAGTGTCCTCGGAATTAAGCCTGTAGTTGACGTAAAAGGGCGTGGCTTCAAAGTTCAAGCCTTGAATTTTATTCATTTGTCCGGTTCCGGAATAGATCTTCCATTCGTAAACTTCGCCATTAGAAAACAAAACTAAAATTCTGTCGTCTTTTTTTAGCAAGGTTTCATCGAATCTTTTATAAAAGAATATCTTTTGCGGAATAAGGTCTTTTGGTAAATCCGGTACGTAATGGTTATCGTCAAGCAAGATTTCAAGCGGTTTTACGCCAAGCCCGCACTTTAAAGCGCCGTCGGTATAATCGAAGTTATAACTTGTTTCAGCTAAGGTGTTTTTGCCCAAATGTCCGTCTATACGCCCGTTAACGCTATTATTAAAGTCAAATAGATCGATTCGTCTTTTGGTTATTCCGCCCGTTTTAAAGTTTCCGTACATCAGTACCAGCCCCTTGGTTTGATTTTATTTACTTTGCGTTTTAGCATACAGCTTTGCAAAGATTTAAGATATCTGTCCCGCCATAAGACGGCCTGTTCGTACATTCCCAAGTTTATCAAGGCTTCGGAAACGACCCCTTCCGCGATAACCCTGTCCGTTATCACGCTGTCAGAATATTCACCGTCATCCGTAATAGCACTTACGGGTTTATAGCAATACTCGTAAAGCACGGTGCATTCCTGCTCTTCCGTAGTAAAATACGTAGGATGAACCTTGAAATTCAGCGGGATATCCGACCTATAGACCGACTTTATTTCAACCGGCTGCTTAGTAAAGTCCTTGTAATAGAACCGCTTGTCCGAACTTTTTAAATCCTCTTTGAAGGTTAACGGAAGGTATTCTTCGGAAAGTTCTGAAACGGTTATATTGTAGCACTTTAAAAGATCATCGGTCTGCTCCTTTTCCTCTTTGGTAAACTCGTCCTCGCCGCTTAAAACTTGAGTAATTTTATCGGACAGTTTTTTATTGCCCATCAAAAATGCGGACAACGATAAAATATTTCCTACTTTCATAATTCTTCCTTTATTTTATTTTTGCCGTCCGCCAAATAAGCGGACGGCAAATAATTTTAAGCTTCGGTTATTCCCGTAAGCATTGCTTGTCCGCAAGGTTTGGTACAAACAAGGTCTGCATATTTAACCAAAGTTGCCGAATAAGTCGGCGTACCTGGGATCTGTTTTAAAACCTTTCCGTCCTCGCCTTCCAACCACTTCCAATCGCAAAGCTGATGAAGTGTAAAGTCGTCTGTGTTAAGTAAAAACATCGTGCCTTCGGGGCAGAATCTGTCGGAAACGATGGGAATACCGTTATAGGATATTGCCTTGTAACCGCCCTTAAGTTCCATTACGTCAGTGTTTCTTCTGTAGGTTGCAAGGTGGTTCTGGAACGCCCTTTTTACGCCGGAAGAACATACGATGAAGTTGATTTTGGAACCTGCGTTTTCGTCAACGAAGTCGATGGCTTTCTGTATTTCCGCTTCGGTAATTTGACCCACTTCTTTTTTTACGTAAGGAATGAGCCATTTGTTGGTAGCTTTGTTAAGACCGTACAAATATCCTTTTTCATTGAAAATGGACTTAAGACCCGTAAGTTCCGCGCCATAAGACCCTTGTACGGTAATTACCGAATTTTCAGGCACCAAAGTAGAGTTAAGTATTCCACCCGTTACCTGGATAGTTTTGTTTTGTCTGTCAATGGAAACGATTCTTCTTACGTTTACGCCGTCCAGAATTTCCCCCGAAGAGTTTCTGAAATCGATGTTCATTCCCGCAATAAGATTTTTTACGGAATCCAACGTTATATCGTTACCGCTAATGCTTTTAACCGTTGCCAAAACACCGCTTCCGTCGCCGAAAAGCATTCTGCCAAAGTTGAAAGACGCAGCTTTAACCAGCCCTTCCATTTCGGCGTTAAGAAGGTTAACAAAGGAACCCACGTTATTTTGCGAAGCCCTTATCGCTTTGTCGGAAAGCTGTATAGTGCCGTAAAGGTTTTTAAGGCTCGTGGTAAAGACTTTGTAATTGTTTCCGCCCGCTGTGGGTAGTGCGTCGGTTTCACCGCCTGCACCCACACCGCCGTTTATTCCGTACTGAACGAGGCGTTTTACTTCCTTACCCCATACGTCCTGCGTGGACTGTTTGATTTTCGCTAAAAGCGGGTTGGTTTCTGTGTTGATCTG
>CATZIC010000085.1 GCA_958419945.1 uncultured Clostridia bacterium
GTGCTTTTTATGCCGTCTTTAAAGTAACAACAACGCTGATGATCTGACCGGAAGTTGCCGACGAAGGAACGAAGTAATAGCCGCCCAAAAGGTTTGCAGCCGTTCCGTTAATGGTAACCGTATCAACTTCGTATCCGCTTTCGCATTCCACGGTTATCGCCGCAAAGTGTCCTATTTCAACGGTAGTGCCTTCGGTGTAAATCATATCGGGATACTGCAAGTCGTAGGTTCTTATCGTTGCGTGTTCGACTTGGTTTACCTCGATAGTTGCGGGTGTAGTCTCAGTGCCCTGCACTTTAACCGTAACCCTTATTGCAAAGTCTTTGTTATAGTCGTCCTCGGTAACGAGTAGCACGTAAGCGGGGCCCATTTTCGCAGCGGCTACACCGCCGACGGTAACTTCATCGACCTCGTAACCCTCGGAAGGCGTTACCATAACCGCAACGTAGTGCCCTATTTCAACCGTTCCGCCGCTTGCAATAGCTGTCATTTCGGTCGTGGAAACGAAGTCGAATACGCTTACCGTAGCGTTTTCGAATTCCCCGTAGGAAACCGTAGGTTTGTTAAGGGTTTGCGAAACGTCTGCCGCCGCCTTTTTGGTTATAGTGCCGTTATACGTTGCGGTAAGCGATCGCGTGCCTTTTAAGTCGAGTGGAATTGCCGGTGATACGATATTCATATCGAGATGGTTGTTTAATGTTTGATTAAAGGAAGTAATATATCCTTTGTCGTTGGTTTCAATGGTTGCTTTTGCGCCCGTATGGGTACTATCCGTGCCGAATTCAAAGGTTCCCGCGTCGCCGTAGTAACCGATATATTTCATATCTATACCGACTTTCAGCCCGTCATTATCGGTCTTTTCGTAAGAATAAGTGAAGTAGGATTTTTCGTCCCCCTTTATGGTTTGACTGCTCAACAAAAGGTATGTATTAACCCAATTACTGCCGTAGACGAATGCGTTACCGTCCACGTAGCCCGTTGTTTCGGTGGTGAGCGCTACCATAAGTTCGTTTATTTTCGCTTTGGCTTCCGCCTCGTCTTTTAGCGCCTTTTTAACGGTTGTTGAAGTAAGATAGTAATATGTATCCCCTTCCTTTAATAAAAGTTGTTCGAAAACCGAATTATCTTTGGCTACCTTTTTGCCGTAGTAATAGAGATTACCCGAAGTATAATCCGCCTGCAACGTAACTGTGTCGTCAATATCTTTTTCAAAGGATTTAAAACTCGGTCTTTCGTCCTCTACGTCGAGTTTATAGGTCTGTTTGAAAGTTGCGTCAATAGTGGTGGGGGTGGTTGTGAAGGTTGCGATTTTGGCTTTTGCGTCCTCCTCGCTTAAAACGTTGTCTTTGTTACACGCCGATACGCCGAACGTGATGGTAAATGCCGCTAAAATAGCGCATATTGCCAATAATTTTTTCATATTAACCTCCTAAGTTAAATTGCTTTTTTATTTTTTAGTTGTCGGAAAAATTTTACTACTTCTATCCGCCATAAATCCCAGCTGTGGTCGTAACCGCGAATAAAGTTGTAATTTACTCCGATTGAATTTTCCGTAAGCCAATCGTCTAAAGATTTACTTGCATCGTAAATAAAGTCTTTATCGCCTACGGAAAGGTAGGTGTACGGAAGCCTCCCTTTTGCCTTTAAAAAGAGTTCCTTTAAAGTGCCGTGAAGATTTTCGTCCACCAAATCGTCTGGCTTTGTGGCGGGAGATAACGCCATTACAGCCGTGTACTTTTCAGGACTATATAGGGCGTTATATAATGCGCCGTAACCGCCCATCGATACCCCGCCTATCACGGGAAGGACTTTTTCGTCCAGCATGGAAAAATTTCCGTAAAGGAAGTCTATAAGTTCTTTTTCTATGAAAGAGTGCCAGCCGTCGACGGGACTTTGGTCTATATACCATTTGTTTTCACCTCCGACAAGCGCCGCGGCAAATCCGTATTCCGAGCAAAGAGATATTAGGTTGGTCTGATAAAGCCACGCCGCGTTATCGTCCCCGAAACCCGAAAGAAGGATTATAAGCGGATATTTTTTTACGCTGTCCCGATAATACCTTTCGTTTTTTTTGGCTATTGCGCCGTGCAAATCAAGCGTTGGAATAACGAGATTTACTTCGGTTTTTCGGATAAGGTACTTACTTACAAACCTAATATTGAACCTTGCCATATTTATTTGAGCGCACCCCTTTCGTTTATAATATCGATATACTTTTGGGTAAGAGCGTAGCCTGCTTTATACTCGCTTTCAAGGGAAGTCCCTACAGAGCCTACGTAGTGAGAATAGCTTGCCATTTCCTCCCATTCCGAGGTGCCGTAAACGCATGCGCCGATAACGGCAAACCATACGCCCGATCTGTCCGCTTCCTTGCAGGCCGCGGAGCGGTCGGTATCGTCCTGTAAAGATATTAGCCCCTTGCAGTTGCCTGCTATCGCCTGACGAGCGGCGGCATCCTGACTTATAGTACCCGAAACGGGATATCTTTGGGTTTCGAAGTTATATACCCTTGCAAGATATTTTTCAACGTAGTCTAGGTAATACGCTACCGAGTCGTTTATGGAACTCGGAACCAAAAGACCTATTTTGAATTTAGGGGTAGTAGCAATCGTATCCTGAGTGTTTTCGGTTTTGTGCTTATTTACAAGTGCCTTTACTCCCTCGTAAGTGGCGGTGGAATTTTGAACGAACTGTTCGAACTTTTCGCTGTCGCCGAGCACTGCGTCCATATCCGCTTTCATAATGGTGGGTTGGGTTCCGTCCGGAATATCGTAGGCTTCCATTTCGCAATAGGCTTCAAAAGAGTCAACCATCCAAAATTCCTGCGAACCGTGTAGCGGCTTTCCGTCGGTGCCGAGCATTCTCGTGCCCGTTGTAACCGCGTAGTATAAAGCGGCTACTGCGGGGGCAACCGCTGCCGTATATTTTGAAGCCATAAAATTAAGGGTTCCGTTTTCAAAAGCCGTTTTATAACTGCTTGTAAAACTTGCGAAGGTTGCGTTTTGTGTTTCGCTTGAGTTTGCCGCTATACGCTCGGAACAGAACTCCACGCCGTTACAGGTTGATATAACCGCAAGCGGCTGATATTCTATAAGCTTGTCCGTAAGCGCTAAATTCGTGTCCCAGGTTTGGTTGTTTACAAAGACTATTTGGGTATCTTCCGGCATGGTGCAAGTTGCCGTGCGGGTAGCTTTAAACTGCAAAGAGTCTTTTTGTCCGTCCCCCGTTATCTCCCAGCCGGCGTCCCGTAGAGCGCCCGCCATACCGTCCCACCTAGAGGTAAATGCCTTTCCTTCTATTCCGTAATAATTTATTGGGTATAGAAAAATGGTGTTGGTGTTGCTGCTTGCCGCAGTACACGCCGTGAGTCCTATCGCACAGATAGCGACCGTCAGCGCCATAAAAGCGGCGGCAATTCTGAATTTCAATCCTTTCATGAATCCTCCTTGTTATCGTTTTTTAAACCCAGACGTTTTTGTTTCCAAATATATCTGCGCATTTTAACCCAATTTATGAACGCCTGCTTGTCTACCATATAGGTAAGGACGCCGAGTATCATTACGCTAGTTATAAGGCTTGATATGGGCGAAGTAATGCCGATTGCCGCAGCATTGTCAAGTCCCCTTGTCAATATGGTCGTGGCGAGGCAGGCAAAAAATGAACTTATAAGCTGGTTAGAGTACCGCATCATCATACTTCCTATGAATATCGGCAGGAAGTTACGAAATACCGTGGAAGCGGTTCCGAGGTCCACGCTTAAAGTCATATAAGTACTCGATAAATCCTGCAAAACCTCGTATAGCCCTATAAGTCCGCCGGCTAAAAGATAGCAGACTATACAACTTAACACTTCGTTTATGCCCGTTTCGCAGGCTATTTTTTGGTTGTACACCAAGGCGTTTTTGTTGTAGCCGAACCGTGAATAACAGATAATAAGCGACATTAAAACTATTACGATTGCCAAAATTATAACTATATTCACCGGTTGTGAGGTAAATTTAGCGGCAAGCATACCCGATTCACGGTACTGTATTTGTCCGCTTTTGCCTGCAATTATAGCCGCCGCCCCTTCGAAAACCAAGCACATACCGAGCGAGGTTACTATAGCGGGAAGCCTTGTAAATATGTAAACAAGTCCGCCTATAAGCCCGATAATCATACCGAACACCACGGTCAACAGGAAGAAAGAAGTTACCCCCTCCATAGTGTTAAAGGAAACCGCTCCGCCCAAAACCTTGGACGCCATTAGCGCCGCAAGTATGCCGGTTGCGCCGAGCGAGAAGTCCATTCTTCCGGAGTTTAAATTGGTATTAAGCGCCCACATTGCTACGAAGGTGGTTAAAACGGTACCCATGAACACCCAAAAGTTGTTTATGGACTGGAAGAGTTGTTTGCCCGAAGCCGCCGACAGGATAAGCCCTATTATAAGGCAGGCTATCGGCCAAATCAGGGTCATACCCGTATTTTTTGCAATCTTTCTTAGCTTTCGGTTGGGCATACGAGTGTTTACGGAAATTTGTTTAGGATTAGTGTAATTCATATCTTTCCTCCTTACGCCAACCTCTTGGGTCTGTCACCTAAAGAAGTAAGACAAACCGCAATGAGGAAGATTACGCCTTTGGCAAGGTATCTGTATATATCAAGCCCCATAGCCGCAAATATTTCGTCTAAAATGGTACAGAAGAAACCGCCGACTATGGCTGCGGAAATACGGCTTTTGGGGCCGCCGCTTGTGGGCATTCCGCCGAGATTTATCGCTATAATTACGTTAAGACCTACCGAAGTCAGCGCAGTACCGGTGTTTACGCTTCCCATTTGGGTTATGTACAGGAAGCCGCAAAGCCCCAAGCCGATACCCGAAACCGCAAAGGAAATAATACCTGCTTTCATAAGCGATATACCGCTGAACCTTGCACACGTAGAGTTTGCGCCTATCATTTTGTTTCGTCTGCCGATCTTCGTATAGTTGAAAAGTACTACGCAGAATATGATGAACACGATAAGTATTATCCACTTCATTGACATACCGCCTATGCCGCGCATTGCGGTAACTTCGACGTAGCCGCCCTTGTCCGCCGTAATATTTGCGTATATTGCAGATAAAACGCTTTGCATGGTAAGGGTCATAACCATTACGGGAAGGCGCAGACAGTTGGCAAGAATTGCGTTTACCACGCCCAAAACTATACCTAAAAACACGCACAAGATAAACGACAGTACTATATTGCCCGTGGCGGCGTAGGTCATAATGCCTATTGCCGCACACACAAGGGTTGCGTTACCTAACGACATATCGAACGCACCTTGCGAGTAAATGAACACTGCGCCGACGGCTACTATCGCTACGTAAATACCGGAAATTATAATATTGTCGATATTCATATTGTAATCGGTTATTCTACAAGTTATAAGATAGGCAGAAAACAAAACCAAAAGCACGATAAGCGGAGTCAGACTTTTCCAAAAATTAGGGCTTTTTAGAGTCTTTTTAAGGCTGAAGGCTGCCTTGAAGTTATAA
>CATZIC010000086.1 GCA_958419945.1 uncultured Clostridia bacterium
GTTTCCAAAAAAATTCCCCTTATAGTCAACCTATAGTCCGCTGCTTTTCAGCGGGTAATTCCCCTTTTGGGCGGAAAAATCGGAGCAAAGCTTTAGAATTAGCCATTATTTTAACTAATTAAAGCGAAAAATCGCCTTTATTTTATTGATTATTTTAGTTTTTTAGTATATAATTAACAATACCGACTATGAACGGACGGTAAACTGCGCATTTTAAGAGGCGACTACCGTTTCGTTTGGTATAATTATATTACCGCTGTCGACAAAAAATTACATTGCCGACGGTTATGAAAAGGAGTAATAGATGAAAAAGTTTTTGTGTTTAGTTCTTGCCCTCGGTATGGCGCTTTGTTTGGCGGCTTGTACGGGAAATTGGACCGGCGTATCCGATTATGCCGGTGAAGTTTCCTCCAACGGCGGTTTTGCCGTAGTTAAGGGCGATTACGTTTATTTTATCAACGGCGTAGAAACCAACACCGCAGATAACACTTTCGGAACCCCTGTTAAGGGCGCACTCGTTCGTTGCAAAACGGCTGAGCTCGGCAACAGTGCCGCTTGCGAAGTTGTTATCCCCAAACTCGTTCTTACCAACGCAACCGAAGGAAGTAACGGTTTTTATATCTACGGCGACTACGTTTATTATACTTCCCCCAGCACCGATAAAGACAAAACCGGCACCGTTCAGAACGGTTCTTTGGAATTTTTGAGAACCAAACTCGACGGCAAGGAAACGACTAAGATCACCACCGTAAACAACTTGACGGCGGCATTCAGATACGTTCAAGACGGCGACAAGGTTTACCTTGTGTTAAACACCACCGACGGTGATGGCAAAAACGTACTTAAAAGTTACGACGCCACAAAAGAAAACACCGAACTTGCAACAAGCGGAACGGTTATCAACTACGTATTTTCCGACGATTTGGCAAAAACTTACTGCTACTACGTAGAAACCGCGCGCAACGAAGTTTTGGACGAAGACGAAACCTTCCAGAACATCGTAAAATTCAACTTTAACGGCGACGAAAAGTCCACCGTTTTGGAAGGCGGCGACGGCACGCAGGGCGCAACTTTCGCTTTAATCAAAGACACCGGAAGCACCCTTTACTATTCCAAGACCTACGTTGACACGACGGTTGCTACAACGGTAAGATATTACGCTTCCGAAGGCGGCGATTTCACCGGTGAAAAGAACCTTCTTTTAAGCGAAGCCACCACCAACGCCGCTACGATTTTTGCGGCAACTTCCTTCTACAAGGCTCCCGACTGCATCGTGTACTTTGACTCAACCAAAGGCTTCCTTCGTTACAACTACACCGAAAGAAACAATGACGCAACTTACGGCGTTACCTACCTTGTAAAGGACAAAAAAGTTCTTAGTGAGCTTTCCTCTTTGACGGTAAGTTCTTACACAAACGACTACGTTTACATGACCGATTCTTCCAACTACTATTACAGAGTAAACGTTGAAAACCTTTTGAACGGAACCTGCAAAGTCGAACAGATCACTTACGTTTCTTTAAAGACCGCATCCACCTTCTATAAACCGGAATTTATCGGCGAATACGTTTTGGCTGCATGCGACACCACGCCTTTATATAACTACGTTTACGCAGTTAAGATCGAGGCAGGCCTCGAAGGCGACGCTAAGGACGCTAAGATTAAAACTTACGACTTTACCGTTAAGGAAAATCTTGAGAACTTTGTTAAGACGAGAATCGGCATCGTTACCGACACCGATAAGACCGCTTACGAAACCTATCTTAAAGATACTTTCAAAGAAGAAAAATAATTGACTTTTCAGTTTAAAAGGCAGTTACTTCGGTAACCGCCTTTTATTTTTTAACCTTTCCCCTGCCCCTTGGTGTGTGTTTGGCGCACAAAATTTTACTATCCGACACGTATTGCCATTTTATATATAATGTGATACAATAAAACCGGTTGACAAAATAAATGCAACCGACTTACAAAAGGAAGTGGAATATGGAGAAAGTTTTCAAAGCGCCCGCAAAAGTCAAACGAAATTCCGGTGTGGAACTTCTAAAGATAATCGCAATTCTTATGATAACGTTTGCGCATTTTCTTCCCTATTACGGGAATTCTTCGTGGCCGAGCTATATAAGCATGAACAAAACCACGGAAAGTTTCCAAAGATTGATACTCGTGTTTTTCTTGTATTGGGGACAGCTTGGCAACGGGATATTTATAATATGTTCCTCCTATTTTTTACTTGAAAGTAAAAAGGTAAAAGTGAACAAGGTTTTGTACATTCTTGCCGATTGTGCTTTTTTCTCGATAGCCTGGCTTATAACCTTTTTACTGTGCGGTTATGAATTTCCGACCTCTACGATAATTGCGCAAATATTTCCCGTAACGTACGCACAGTGCTGGTTTATCACCTGCTATATAGTGTTTTATCTTATACATCCGTTGCTTTCCGCCGCAGCTAATTCCCTAACCCAAAAGGGGCACGTCGCGATCGTAATACTTTCCTTTTTTATGTACGGAGTGGTACATTTGATTTTGGGAAACAGATACTACTATAGCCACCTTCTCGGCTTTTGCGTGCTGTTTATGGCTACGGCGTATATGAAAAAATACCTTATTGCCTTTTCAAACAGCAAAAAAGCAAATATAATCGGCGTAATTATTGGATTTGCAGGTCTTTTCTTAATGATAGTCGTAACAAATTGGTTGGGGCTGAAATTCGGAATTTCCAAAGACAGATTGGAGCGGTGGAACTTTTTTATAAATCCCCTCGTGGTGCTTTTCGGCCTTTGTTCGCTCAACCTGTTTAAAAATTTGAATTTTGAAAGCAAATTTGTAAACACGGTGTCGTCGGCCTCTCTTCTGGTGTACGTTTTCAGCGAAAACTTTTTGTTCAGAAGAAACTTCAAGCCCCTTATGTACAAGTATATTTACGAAAACTTCGGCTACGACTATATCGCCCTTTGGGTGGTTTTGATAGCGTTTACGGCGTTTATAGTAAGCGTTTTAGTGTCGCTTGCGTACAAGTTTACGGTCGGCAAACTTCTTCACAAACTTTGCGATCTTATTTGTAAAATCCTGAAAAAGCCCGCGGACAAAATGCTCGATCTGTTTATGAAAATCAAATAACTTTATTATCATTGCCTCGCAATGACTGAGTGAACGGTTAATTTTATCATTTCTATTTACATGTTGCCAAATGTATGTTATACTTAAATTACGAAAAACTATAGTTTAGGAGAGGTACATATTAAATGACGAATTTTAGCGAAAAACTTTACTCAAAAATAAAATCGATTATGGACGATTGGTGCGAGGACGGTATTTACGCAATATCTTTCTTCGTGTATTCAAACGAGGCATACGAATGTAACGGTTACAGCAACGTATCCTCTTTTGCCATTAGTTATAACACGGAAGAGGATTGCGAAGGCGCCGGAAAATATGACGAGGAACGCTGGAACTATGCTTTTTGGCGGCAGGACGAAGCGACTATAATTAATCCCGACGAGCCTGACGAGTTTACAGATTTACTGTTTGATTGGTATAAAGAAAATGGTATTACAAACATCGGTGAAGAGGACGATGATTGCTACGACAAAAAGGGGCGTTACATAGGCAAAGGCCCCGTCGGGCATTACGAGCTGTTGACCGTTGTTTCCGAGGTTGCGAAGCGTTTTCAACAAGAAGGATATATCGAAAGCAAATTCGGCAAAAAACTTCCCATTTTAATTCACGGTCTTGAATATGCCTGGTATGACGTAGAAGCGACTAAAAACGCCAACATTCACGGAGAGGCGGACACATTTTTGAAAGCACTCAAAAAATTGGGAATGGTCTGATTTTTGTTAAAAAATATAAAAGATTATCCCCTTTTCATATTATAAAAAAGCGCCCTGCAGGTTTTTTAACCTTTTGCAGGGCGCTTTTATGAAGTGCGACTTTGTCGCATTGCGGATAATAACGAAGTGGACGGTTAATTTTTTCGTTTTAATTTACAAATTGCCAAAGCTATGTTATACTTAGATTAAGATAAACGGTAATTTAGCGATACAAAAGACAATTTCAATTCAATATAATAGTGGGAAAAACAAACTCTTGATGAGTTTATTATAAAGGAGGCTGTTTATGAAAAAATTGAAAGGGTTATTATCCTTATTGTCTTTGGTTTGCTGTATCGCTCTGATTTTCTCGGCTTGTACCCAAGATCCCTATAAAGATTACGAATCTTCGGGACTTGAGCCTAAAACAAAAGCGGAGGGCGTGCGTTTGGCGAATTGGGATAACGAAAATGAACTAAAGCTATTGACTTCTTATTCCGAGTACAAAGATTTTGACGTTTATTTGAATTTAGGCTACACGGAAGCGTATTTCGAACTTAATTCTTTATTGGTGTTTTTAAAAACGGGGTGCACGTCCGATAACATTAAATTTACCGACGTCTTAAAAAAGGAAGGGAAATTGTATCCCGTGGTGGAAAGCAATAAAATCGGACCGGACGACGTGGTAACTACGGACGTTATCTACTACTTATTCTACGTGGAAGTTCCGAACAGCGGAAATTATAGCATTGGCGAGATTATAAATAAAACCCGAACAGTGAACGTAATCCACTAAATGAACTCTTCCATATTATAAAAATAGCACACTCTTCATTTGTGAAAATAACGGGCTTATAGCGGCACTTTTTTCTTACGGCATATTTTGAACGTGGAGTTTCGTTACTTGCTATTTTATATAGTTTTGTTATATTTTCATTACGATAACTAATTTAGAGGATAATATGTTTCACCATTTTGAAAGTAAAGAAGCAAGAAGAGCTTTTGGTGGCTCTGCATTTATTGAAATTCAATATTGTAATTTAAAACAAAATACACCAATTAAAAAAATAGTTTCCCTACGCGCAATAGATAACTGGAAAAACGATTCTCTATATATTTATATAGATGATATTGATGACTTCTACTCTAATTATAAAGACATTTTTTGTGATGGCGCGTACAATAATTTGAAAAATGGAGAGGTTGATTTATTTGGAATAAATTATTATTCCCCAAAGCAAATAATCGAAATAATTGATAAAATCGAGAAACAAAAACCATCAGATTATGCAGTTTTGTTAGAGTGGTTAAAAAAAGGAATTAACCGCAATGGCATTTATATTTTAGGAATATAAATTTTAATTTATCGTCTAACGTATTATAAAAATAGCACACTCTTCAAAATCGAAGATAGTGTGCTATTTTGTTATTGCCAAAGCTATGTTACACTTAATTTAAAATAAACGAAAGTTTAGCAACTTGTTCCCTGTCATTGCGATTAATCCTTGCCTTTTTTTGGATTGCTTCGGCAATAAGATTTCTCGCAATGACGATATTACGTAAACAAATTAACTATGCGTTTGTGTTTTTTGACAGCATACTGATAGGTCTTGTATGCACCGCTACGTTCTCTTTTTTCCACCCAAAACA
>CATZIC010000087.1 GCA_958419945.1 uncultured Clostridia bacterium
AGGCACGAAAGACTAAAAACAAATTGTAACCGCCTTTTGCGAGAGCAAAAGCGTATAGCTTATATGAGTTAGTTAAGTCAAAGCCAAGCGGAGCAAGTCTTCTCATCTTTTTTATACCGTGATAGATGACTTGAACGACGCGTTAAAAAAACAGTACGGTGACTGTTTTTTAGCGGCGGCACGAAATAATTTTATCCGAGCAAAATACTTGTAACAAGTGAGTGTTCAGCTATGTTTTGTAGATATGAAAGTTTTTAGGTTGACCTTGCAACTTATTAGTGTTATAATTGACGAAAAAGAATGACTGAATGAGAATTATGAAATTCACTAAAAAATTATTGAATTGGAAAATATGGCTTTTAAAAATATTGCCTATAGTCTTGTTTATTAGTTGGCTAAGTTTAATGATTTACATTTACGTAAACAGGCTTTACAATGCTACGCTAATTATCAGCACACAAGCGCTATTTCCGCTCGCATTTGTTTTGCTTAACGCAGACTCTATCGTTTTACGGATAAAGGAAAGG
Organism: uncultured Clostridia bacterium; assembly: GCA_958419945.1. GTDB lineage: Bacteria > Bacillota > Clostridia > Christensenellales > Borkfalkiaceae > UBA4636. Next base: position 528 of record CATZIC010000087.1, read on the forward strand.
CGTTACGTAAGGGGGATAGCGTCATTGCTTTTATGTTGCGCTTTTTTAGGACTGCAAATTGCCACAATAGCTATGGTGCCTGAGCTTATCGAAGCATCTAATGAAAAGCAAAACGCCTATCAAGTTTTGCAAGAAACCGATTTCGACGATGCCACATATAAAGAACAATGGAATGCTTGGAAAACTGCCAACGACAAAGCGCATAACGTAAGTCAAGCTATGCGACTTTTATCTATGGGAAGCTACCTTGCTATCGTTCTTACAGGAATTTGCGATCAACCCGTCAAAAAAGACAAAGAAGAGTCTGATGGCGATGCTGTGGACGATAAGGCGTAGGGCAAGCTTACTTACTACGCATATGCGGAACGTTTTAAACGAGAAAAAATGAGATATAAGATTTCAATTTTGGGTGATTCGATTTCTACGTACGAAGGTTATAACCCATACGGCTATCACGTATATTACAAGGGCGAAAGGCTGATAGACAATCAAATTTCAAGCGTTGACGACGTCTGGTGGAAGCAGGTGATAGATGGTATCTGTGGAGAGTTGTGCGTTAACAATTCCTATTCGGGAAGCACTGTTGCAGGCGGTTTTCCGCCTTCCGCCTGTTCCAAAGAAAGATGCTCTGATCTTCACGAAGAAAGTTTTCCCGACGTAATTTTGGTTTATATAGGAACCAACGACCGTGGTTTTGAAGTGGAATTAGGCATGGACGCCCCGCAAGATACACAAAAGTTTTACGGCGCATATCGTTCAATGCTTAAACAGATCAAATGTAATTATCCTACCGCAAAAGTCGTATGCGCAACGCTTCTAATGGGGCGGCTAAAAGACGGAATCGATCTTGACTACGACCGTTTTATGCGAGAGGATAATCGATATAATGAAGCGATAAGATTAGCTGTAAAAGAGGAATGTTGTTTACTTGCAGATTTAGCCCTGTTTGGCGAACGCTACGAAACTCTGGACTATTGCCATCCCACTAAAAACGGACATAGCACCATGGCGAAGCTTTGGCTGAAGTGTCTGAATTCTTTATTATAACTCTGAAAATTACCACAAAAGGGGCTGCCGCAAGTTGACACTTGCGACAGCCCCTTTTTCAAGAGTTTGAAGTTTTAAGTTAAGTTATCACTGCGTCATTGCGAGAAATCTTATTGCCGTGAATCCAGAAGCCCAAGCGTGAAAATTGTCAAAAATGGGGCTATAAGCCCGTTATCAGCCATTTTTATATAATAATTTAATCCTTATTAGGCTCCATATGTAGCAAAGGGAGCTGAAACGAAAGACCATGAGGGATTGTTCGTTTTTTACAAATGCAAAAATGTTCAAATGTGCCAAAAACCGACCTATAGAAGGACTTTTGTCGGTTTTGGGGTGATTTTGGCGGTTTTTTGCTTTATATAGGGAATTTGTCTTTAACTGCGGGGATTGATTTTATTAAAGGAAGTGTAACAAACAAAAGCGCGTAATTTACAAGGCTGTTAAATATCTGCCCTTTGAAAATAAGACGGTATCCTAAATAAAGCAAAAAGCCTGCGTCCCGGCGACCGGTGATATTTTCCACGTAAGTTAAAAATGCGTCGCTGAAACCGAGTTTTCGATTATATAAATAGAATCCCGTCGAGTTTATACACACCGTGCAGACTATGAACGAGATAATAGAAAAGGCTAAGATTTTAACGAAAATCCAATACTTGTTTTTGGACTTTATCCCGAAGATAATGCCCGCAAGAAAGGCAAAACCGCCCGTGGATATTCCTACCCATGCCATATAAAGTTGCCCCCAGGAATTTATAAAAAAGCCGATAAGGTCGCCGATAAAGCAGGAAAGAAAACCGAAAACGGGTCCTAATACAATTCCGTTTACGCAGGAAAATACAATGGAAAGTGAAAACTGCACGTCGAAAATTTTTATTTCGAGTAGCATGTTCGTGATGGTTGAAAGTGCCGTAAAGAGTGCGACAAAAGCCACTTTCTTACCCGCAGACTTCGGTTTTAAAAATTCCGAAAACAAAAAATTCATAACAAAAAACCTCCCGTAATTACAAGAGGTCCGTAAACAAAAAACGCCTTAAAGCAAAGGCGTTTATAATATAGGTAAAATACCTATACTGCAACGGACGCGGAAGCGCACCGCAAGGTCAAGCCTTTTCGTTTGCAAACAACATCCCGTTTTGCAACACTTAACGCGCGACTTCCTACTCTGCATTTACTTCATTATAGGTTAATATAGGGCTACTGTCAACTAAACGTAAGGCGTTTTGCGTTATTAGAAAATTTTTATTTCAGAAGCTTTTTAAAATCGAACGTTCCCGTTAAAAAGATAAATACCGCTTCAAAAATAATTGCTGCAATGCCGGTTATTGTAAGATTTAAAAAGTCGTTGGTTCTTGCATATAAAACTCCGTGCAAAAAGAACGCAAACAGGGTAGTCAAGCCCAAAGATACAAGGTAAAGGCTTATTTTTTTAAGGTAAACTTTGCCGCTTCCGGTAATTTTCGATAAAAGCACAAAATTAAGACTGCCCGTCAAAACGTAACTTAAAAAGTAGCCGATAATAAGAGAATACACGCCCGCCTTTTCGGTTAGAAAAATCACGCACAAAATCATTGCGACGGCGCCGATAATGAAGTTTATAAGGGTAAGTTTTTCTCTGTTAAGGGAGTTAAGCACGCTGTTTGATATCATGGTAAGACTCATGGGCACCATAATAAATGCAGACACCGCAAGATAGCGGCCGGCGTTTTCGTTGTCGTAAACTATCCGCCCGATTTCCTTTCCGCAGGCAATGAATACCGGCACGATAATTACCGCAATAAGCACCGAGTAGTCAAACGACCTTTCAATGGCGCTATTTAGCGTGTCTTTTTGCTTTCGGTAGTAACTTTCGGAAAGTTTGGGAACGATAACTAAGGCAATCGAGCCGATTAAAGTGGACGGAATGAACAAAAGAGGCATCGCCATGCCGGAAAGTTCACCGAAGGCTTCCATTGCTAAGCTTTGTTCCATACCGCTTGCGATAAGTTTTTGCGGAAGCACTACCGCCACAATAGACCCTAAAAATGAAGTAAGCGTGCGCATTGCGGTGATCGGCGAAGAACTTTCAAGCAGCGGCTTAAGTTTGTGTATGGGGTTCGAGAGTCCGCTTTTTATCATAAATACGGTAGTGGATAATATGAAAGAAAATACGTATGATATAAGTACGCTTTGTGCCGCCCCCAAAGTTCTTTGCCAACCGCTAGATGCCATTTTTACGATAATGACGCCGGAAACGCACATCACGATTTCTTCTAAAAGTTCGATTAAGGAATATGTGAAAAAGTTTTTGTTGCCCCAAAAGTAGCCCCTTATAACAGCGTAAACCGAAGTAATAACCACGCCCGGCAAAATTATCAAAAGAAGGTCGTAACATCTCGGATCCGCAAAAATAAAGGAAAGCTTGTTTCTGAAAACAAACAAAATTACGGTTATGGGAAGGCTTAATATAAGGCTTGAAAGTATGCCTGCGGACACGACGTCCTTTTCACCCTTAACGCTTCCTTGCGCCCGTTCCTTCATCATAAGGCGGGAAACGGTAATGGGTATACCGCTTGCCGACAGGGTAACCAAAACCCCGACGACCGAAAGTGTAACCTGATAAATACCTATGAGCTCAGCGCCAAGACTTCTTGATAGAAATATACGGTAAATAAATCCTATAAACCTTTCAATGCAGGAAAACGCTGTAACAAGCGCGACGGTTTTAACTACTTTTTTAATAATGTCACCTCAAAGAATCATAATATCTGTTCGGGATAAATATATTCAAAGTATGACGAACTTATTATTTTCAAGCGACAATTTATCAAGTTTTATCTACGTAGTGGGAAAGGAATCTCTTGCGGAAATCCAACAAAAAGTCAAGGTGCCGGCTTCTCTCATTATTTATGACAACTCCCTTACCGCGCCGCCGAGCGAAAACACCGCACTATACATTCGACCGAGAAAAGAGGTCGTTATCCTGACCCCCGAAAACCTTCCGGAAGGTGAATATGCCGAAAAGCTTAAAGAGCTTAATCACTGTGAAGTTTTATATCCTTTTCAAATGGTTATCGTACCTGACTAAAATTGAATGTGGCCAAAGGCATTTTTTATAAAAGTGCCCCTATAAGCCCGTTATCGCATATTATTATGTGATTATGCTGCGATAATATCTTTATATCGTAATTCAAAAAAACAAATTCGGCATTTAAAACGCTTTGTTTTTAACCGCACATATGGTACAATACGGATATCAAAATAACCATGGTGAATTATGAAATATAAAATTGCCGTATTCGATATGGACGGAACCATTTTGAATACGCTTGAGGACTTAAAAGATTCTTTAAACTTTGCGCTTTCAAAATTCGGTTATAATAATCGCACCCTTGACGAGGTAAAGGGCTTTGTCGGTAACGGAATCCCAAAACTTATAGAAAGAGCTTTACCGAGCGGCGTGGATGAGGTTACCCGAACCGCCGTTTACGAGGTTTTTACCGACCGTTATAAGGTGCATTGTAAGGACAAAACCTGTGTGTACGACGGCATAAACAAGGCTCTTGACAACCTTAAATCCAAGGGTATAAAAACCTGCGTGGTTTCAAATAAGGACGACTATGCGGTTAAGGAACTTTCCGAACTTTACTTCGGCAATCGCTTTGATTTTTCTCTGGGAAGAAAGGACGGCGTTCCTAAAAAACCCTCACCCGATATGGTTTTGGCCGCTTTAAACTACTTC
>CATZIC010000088.1 GCA_958419945.1 uncultured Clostridia bacterium
GGAGGCATTAAAACCGACTCGTCAAAAAATTACTTTAAATCGGAAACAAAGGACGAGTTTAAAAACTAAAGGAGAATTATGTGGTTTCTATTTGCGGTTTTAACCGCTTTACTGTGGGGCGCTGCCGATTTATTCTATAAAAAAGGCACCGTCTCCGAAGACAAGTACAGTCCGATGAAGATTGTAATAGCAGTCGGGCTTGTAATGGGCATTCATGCAATTGGTTACATACTTATCGAAGACGTATCCTTTACCATAATGGACGTTGTCAAATATTTGCCGATATCGGCCATGTACATAATTTCCATGTGGGTAGGCTACAGAGGCCTTCGTTATCTCGATTTGTCAATCTCTTCACCCGTTCAAAACGCTTCCGGTGCAGTTGTTGTGCTACTTCTTCTTATCATTTTCCAATCGGAAGTAACCGCTCTCGATATCATCGGTATGGTTTTCATATTTGCAGGCGTTATAGTAATGGGTATTATCGATAAAAAAGAAGAGGATTACGTTCCTTTAATCGATAGCGATAAAAAGTATTCCGTAAGCGTTCTGGCAATCTTATTCCCGATACTTTACTGTATTTTAGACGCTTTGGGAACGTTCGGCGATGCTGTTTACCTTGACGAACTTCAAATAATCAGCGAAGACGCAGCCCTTGTTTCCTACGAACTTACCTTTTTACTTTGCGCTATCGTATGCTTTATTTACCTTTTGGTTAAAAAGCAGAAATTCGATTTTAAAAGCGACAAGTTTAAACTTGGCGCAGCGATATTCGAAACGGGCGGACAGTTCTTCTACGTTTTCGCAATGGCCGGTAATGCCGTTATCGCAGTGCCTCTGGTTGGCGCATATTGCATTTTCTCGGTAATCCTTTCAAGGATTTTCTTAAAGGAAAAATTATCCGTAAGCAAACTTCTCGTCGTTATCGGCGTAATACTCGGTATTGTACTTCTTGGTCTAAGCGAAGGTTTGCAAGCGTAATTTAGTCTAACCACCATTCATCAGGTATGTCGGCGGGTTTCCCGCCGACGTTTTCTTTTGTCAATTTTACGCTTTTAAGTTTTATAGGCTCGCAGTCAATACGCTTTATACCCTCGATATGGAATACTGCGTAATATTCAAATAAGCCTTCTCTGGTAAGTTCATCTTCAAAGGCTGAAAATCCGCTATAAATCAATTCTTTTTGCCCATCTGAAATTTTGTATATATCAACTGATAGATAATCGGGCAGGCTAAAATCAAACTTGACGGTATTACCGTTAAGCGTAGTTTGTATTTCATAACCTGTAAAGTCTGAAAATCTTTTACTTTTGTTCTCGGGAAGAAAATCCCTTTTAAACCTTAGTTTCAGTTTGTACTTTTCGGGTGCATTGTCGTCCGCAAGTATAATTTCACCGTCGTTTTCGTAGGAAATTTTGTCCACGTAAACTTCGGCAAGGTCGTTAAAGGAAAAATCTTTTGGGTATTTGTCTTTGTAAAGAATTTCAAAATATTTGCCTAAAAGATAGGTAGGCGTGTTAGACCCCGTTTCCTTTTGCGGAAGCGGCGTGTTATCCTTGTTTCCAAGCCACACTGCAACCGTGTTATCCGTAGTGTATCCGACCGAGTAGCAATCGTAGTTTCCGTTTTCCGTACCGTTAGTGCCGGTTTTTGCCGCAACCGAAAATTTTAAGTAAGACAGTTTTTTCGCAGTCCCTGATTTGGCGCAGTCTACAAGTGCGTCGGTTACCGATGACGCCGTGGAAGGGGAAAACACCTTTTCGGTTAAATTTTCGCTTTTGTATATAATGTTACCTTTAAAGTCCGTAATTTGTTTTATAAAATGCGGCTTTTTATATAACCCTGAATTCGCAAGCGTCGTGTATCCCGCTGCTAAGTCTTTTAATTTTACGCCCTTGCCAATGTTGCCTAATGCTGCGCTTAATCCCTCGTTTTCAATATCGATATTAAGTTTTTTTGCGTAGTTTTTTGCCCTTTTAATCCCGATTGAGTCCAAAATTTTCACTGCAGGGACATTCAGACTTTTTGATAGAGCCTCTTTTACGGTAACGTTTCCGTAATACTTATCCCCGTAATTTTTGGGCTTGTAGCCGCCAAAATCCACAGGTTCGTCTAAAATCTTGGTGTATTCGGTAATATAGTTTTCTTCGATAGCGGGCGCGTAAACGTAAAGAGGCTTTCCGCAGGAGGCTATTTCTCGGGAAATCTCGCCAGCCGTCGAGTAGTAAGCGGTAATTCCGGCCGTTTGGTTATCCAGAATTATTGCCTGATAGTCGCTATCTCCCTTATACGAACTTATTTCCTTCTGAATATCCTCGTTATAGTATGTTAAAACCTTGCTGTTTTTCAGAGAATAAGGGGATAATCCGAGAGTTTCAATTTCGTCGATACAGGCTTTTAAATATGGTGTAGCGTGATCGGAGGAAGGTATTGCGACTTGAAGTTCTTCGTTTAGCGCAATATTTTTTTCCTCTTCGGTAATATAGTTTTGCTCACGCATTTTAGTAATTACGTTATTTCTTTTTTTAAGACAGGCTTCATAATCTGCGTTCGGGTTTAGCCTTGACGGTGCCGAAATAATGCCGGCTAAGGTCGCAATTTCAGCGATGCTTAAATCGTTAGGGGAAAGATTAAAGTAGTGGTGGGAAGCGTTATATAGTCCAAAGCAGTTTTCCCCGAAGTAAATTGTGTTAAGATACATCGTAATAATCTGATCTTTGGTATAGTTTTTTTCAAGTTTTTTAACTAGTTTAATTTCCGTAATTTTGCGCGAAATGGTCTTTTCGCTGGATAGGTGAGTGTTCTTTATAAGTTGTTGACTTATGGTTGACGCCCCTTGTTTAAAGGAAAAACTTTTTAAATTAACAAAAAGCGCCTTAACCATTCGTTTATAGTCAAGCCCTTTGTGGTTATAAAAATTTTTATCCTCGACAGCTATAAAAGCCTTCTTTATTACGTCTTTATACTCTGCGTCGCTATCCTTATAAGTCTTTCCGTCCGATACTGACATAAGAGAATTACTGTCGTCATAAAAATTTATAAAATCACTTGAAATAATCAGCTTTTTTGGATCTAATTCTATTTTAGAAGGCGTTAAAAAAACGACTGCTACAACTACCGAAGTAACCATCAAAACAGACAAACCTACTACCAGAAAAACACGCAAAAACTTTCTCATAACACTATTATTAGCAACTTACATAAAAATAATTATTTTAGGTTCAACGCTTGCTAAATGTTTATATTTGTTATATAATTAACTTTACTATGAAGTTTTTTAAAGTTATTACGTACGGATGTCAAATGAACATACACGAATCGGAAAAATTAGCCGGCATACTTAACGCTAAGGGCTATTTTCCGACCGAAGACAACGAAATTGCAGACGTTATCGTTTTCAATACTTGCTGTATAAGGGAAAACGCCGAACAGCACGCCTTAGGTAACCTCGGCGCCCTTAAATACCTGAAAAAGAAAAAACCGTCGCTTGTTATAGCGGTCGGAGGTTGTATGGCTCAGCAAGAGGGCGCAATGGAAAAGATTAAGGAAAGTTATCCTTTCGTGGATATAGTTTTCGGAACCCACAATCTCGAACTTTTCGGGAACTATCTTGACGAAAGACTTGCTTCCAAAAAGCGGGTTTTCAAAATTACCGATGACAGCGGCAAGATTAAAGAGGGAGTAAATCCTTTCAGAACAAGCTACCCCAACGCTTGGGTAAACATAATGCAGGGGTGCAACAATTTCTGTACCTACTGCATCGTTCCTTACGTTCGGGGAAGAGAAAAAAGTCGCGCAATGGAGGCGATTTTCAGCGAAGTTCAGAAAATGGTCTTACTCGGTTATAAAGAGATTACCTTACTTGGTCAAAACGTAAATTCTTACGGCAAAGACCTCGGCGAGGACGTAAGCTTTGCCCGTCTTATAGATATGCTTAACGACGTAAGGGGTGATTTCAGACTTAGATTTATGACTAACCACCCAAAGGACCTTAACGAAGATTTAGTTAAGGCGGTCGCAAACAACAAGCATTGTTGCCACTCAATACACCTTCCCGTGCAGTCGGGAAGCGACAGGATTTTGAAGCTTATGAACCGTCGTTACACTCAAGCGGACTATCTTGAAAAGGCCGCGCTTATAAGAAAGTACATGCCCGACTGTGCCATAACCACGGATATCATGGTAGGTTTTCCGACGGAAACGGAAGAGGACTTTTTAGACACTATGGAACTTGTCAAAAAAGTGGGCTTTTCGTCTGCGTTTACTTTCGTGTACTCGAGAAGAAAAGGCACCGTTGCGGATAAAATGGAAGGACAGGTTCCGGAAGATATCAAAAAGGACAGGATAATGCGCCTCGTGGATCTATGCAACGAGCAAACGAGGAACTTTTCCGCCAAATACCTTTCAAAAACAGTT
>CATZIC010000089.1 GCA_958419945.1 uncultured Clostridia bacterium
CAATAATAATTAGATCGTCAATCAAGGGCAAACAATTCAATTTATACCACTGAGCAATGTTATTTCGGTGTATCAATAATTTTTGCGCTAATTCGTATCTTGTTTTGATTCCGTGTTCTATCCGCAGTTCTTCCAACCGTTCCAAGAAACTTTTAGGCTGTTTTGACTTATCAAAATACTCATCGTCCGTGTTTGCTATTAAATACTCAATCGAGATATTAAAGTAATCGGCGATATGAATTAGCGAGGGTGTTTTTGGAACAATGCCGTAGTTATACGCATTAGAAAAAGTAGAGCGATTGATACCGATAATTTCAGCCTTTTTCTCTTTGCTTTTAACATCTATGTCGCTTGTTAGTTCAATAAATCTTTTCTGAAAATCTTTTGAGATAGCCATAAATTTATTCCCTTGTAGTTAGACAATAAGCATTTTACATTGTCGCTCTATAATGATATAATATGCTTGTCTCATAAACGACAATACACAATGCGATTTGCCGTTAGTATGTGTAAACAAAAGGAAAAAGAAATAATGAAATCTTGTGCATTTTTCGGACATCGTAATATGAACGTCAAACAGTATCGGGAAAAACTGTTTGGAACGTTGAAAGACCTTATAGAAGATAAGGGCGTTACTCAATTCTATTCGGGTTTTCGCGGCGACTTCGACGTGTATTGCAGCTATCTTGTATACGAACTTAAAGACAACTATCCGCAAATAAAGAATTCAATGGTTTTGTCATATATTCCCGAAAAAAAGGAAGATTTTTGTTTACCGAAATGCTTTGATGATAGCGTTTATTTATTAGAGAGGAGTGTACCCAAACGGCTTGCCATTATCGAAACCAATAAATGTTTGGTTGATATGGTGGATTTTATTGTGGCTGGCGTGATAACTCATTGCGGCGGGGCTTATATGGCTTGCGAATATGCCTATAAAAGAAAAAAGCCGATCATAAGCGTGATCGACGGTTGGGAGATTATTTAGTATGAAAGTTAGAAAGATGTTTGTATCAGTAATCGCTATGCTTGTAATTATATTTTGCGGTGTCCCTGTCTCAATGTCGGCGCAGGCGCAGACCTTCGAGGATCGTATTCCTAACTATGGGCTGTACTGTAAAGATGCCAACATAATAAAAAGTGGTGCAGTAAAATTTGATATAACCGATGCCGAATTATTAGAGCGGGGTACAGGAGTACAGAAATCAGAATATCAAATTGCAGGAACAAATCACGAAGTGGAATTTACTATACCTTTTATTTCGTCGGCAAGAAGTGTTCCGACAATTTCCGTAGCAGTTAATGGACGGACGATAGAAGGTTCAATATGGTACGGCGAAGGTATGTTCGGGACAGATAATAGTTTTGATGTTGAAACGTTCTATTCGCCGACTATGGACGGAAGCATAACGGGTACGCTTTATACTGTCATTCCGGATAAAGACACGATTACAATTTCATTGTCGTTTACCGAAAAAAAGAGCTATATTTATGAAACGTCAAACCAATTATCGTCATCTCTTTCAGCGGACGGAAGCCATACTTGGAATTTACATAACGCGCTTTCGCAGTCAAGTTATAGTTTTTTTATCGTGGGTGACGCAACGGGGCATACGTTTACAAGCAGTTGCGAGTATCGGACGGAAACATTAACGTGTAAAGAATTCATAGACAGTCAATACGATAAATTCAAAGAGTATTACGACGAGAGCAGCGGGGTTGCCGTAGAATTTTTCTATTCATTGGCAAATAGGGCATTGTTAAACAATACGGGCGTTCGGTATGACGAGTTGTTTTTTAGTTCTATTGATACATATAGGTTAAACGCTTATAAGTTCAAAGTTTTACTTGATGGCGATTCGGTCATTAGCTATGAAATTCCTGTAAAAGTACAAAGGAATTACTCATTTAAGCCGCCAATATATTTGGTAGAGCATAAGCAGACGACGAACTGTCCTACAACTTATATTGCGGAACTGAATAACAATATCCCTTATATTATAGAATCGAGTGTTGAGACTAAAAGTAACGGTTTGGTTTATACTGTGGAAACAGCAGAGGATTTTTATTTTGTGTTCAGTTCATCGGAAAAACCTATAAATACAGCGTCAGCGGAAAACGACGATAAAACAAGAAAGATAGTTCTTATTATTTGTATAATTGCGGGAAGTGTTGCGGTTATTGCTTTCGTAGCGGTGATCGGTATTACAGTTAACCAACGAAAGAGAAAAATGTAAGACTAATTTACCGTAAAACAAGCAACGGTTTACATTAAATTTAATGTAAACCGCAAAGGGAATAGTCATTGCCTTTATACCTTAAAAATGATATAATTTAAAAGGGTTTCGGGGGCTGTAAAATTTGATTTAAGGAGCTAATAAATGGGCATAGTTGAATGGTTAAAATTTTATTTTCTCGGTTTTTTTTCGGAAAAGCAGGCGAGAAAATCCAATAGGACGGGGGCGTTAACGATTATCCTTTCTGCGGCGCTTGCGTTTTTATTGTTTTTTGTAGGTTTTTACGCTGCGGATATCGTTCCGTTTTCAATACATTATAATAATGCAGCAACGTACCGTCGGTTTGCGGAAAACGCATTGGGGAACGGTAAAACTCCCGTTAAAATTAATGCCGAAAAAGCCGTATACCCTGTTAAGATAAATACCTTTATAAGCGAAGCGGATAAAGAAAAATATTGCTCCGACGGCTATAATCTGATAGTAGACACGCGCCCCTCGGACACGCTTATACGTTTTACGCAATATGCGGTAAAGGGCGAAGAGGAAATCGATTACGAAACATATCTCGCGATTAAAGAGGAGGATAAAAAGCAATATTTGCTCAAAATACGCTATTTTGATGAAGAACTTGTTTTGACCGATGAAGATACTGCGCGGCATATCGGGTTTCTGGAGCAGACAAGCGCAGAAGGGGGCGAAAAATATAACAAATCCGCCGCCGAAGAGTACAAAAAATTAAAGGATGACAAACAAAATCTAAACGATAGAGAGTACGCGGAGCAGCTGTATTATTTGTTTATAAAATATTATTATGTCGGTGCCGGCTCACTGTTGAAGGGTGCAAAAGCGCCCGTATTATGCGATTACTATTATATAAATTATATAATAGGCGGCAAAACCGATTATTTGTATATATTCGATACGCTGTGTACGGGCTCATTCACTTCGGACAGGGGAGTGCCCGTGGCGTTCGGCGGATATTACGACGGACAGCCTGACGGCGATGTAACCGATATAAACGGATTTATCAAGCAAATATTTTACGATTCGGCAGGAGCGGCGGTAGCGTCGTACTTTTATACGGTAATGATGCAGATACCTTTTATATTGATTATCCCGATAGTGTTGGCGCTATTATTGTGGCTTATAGGCAAGGCGGCGAAAGCGGGAAGCAATCAAGGATTTACAAATTATTATAAAATAACAAACTGTTTTGTGCTATTTTCTGCCATTTTTACAGCGGTTATAACGTTCGTTTGCGGGTTCTTATTTTCGGCGCGTATTGTGGCAAAATTTATGCCGCTTATCTTTGGCATTATATTAGTGGTAAGAGCCTTAATATCGTTTGTGATAGATTATGCTATGTCAAAACGCGCTGCCGCTAACGAGGTTGACGGTACGGATGGGATTGTTTAACAAGTGTTACATTAAACTTAATGTGCGCATTCCTATTGAGAGTGTGGTATAATGAAACTACAAATTGAGGCGTAAAAGCCAAATAAAAATTTTTTATCGAGAGATAAGGAGGCCATTATGAAAAAGAACAAGTTTTTGCCCATTTTTGCCGTACTGACCCTAATGTGTATGCTCGCTGCGGGCGCATTGGTTGGCTGTGGCGAAAAGCATGAACACGCCTACACCAAGTGGGCGAACGACGGCACGCAGCATTGGCTCGTCTGCCCCGACGACAACGCAAAGGATGAAAATTCCGTTGCGGATCACGAGTTCGGAACTGACGGCAAGTGTGTAGATTGCGGCTACGTAAAGCCCCACACTCACGCGTACACCAAGTGGAAAACGAGCGATGCCGAGCATTGGAAAGTATGCCCCGAGGACAATCAAGAAGAAGCGGGTTCTCGCGGAGCGCACAATTACATAAACGGCGAGTGCGTATGCGGCAAAAAAGATAGCTTTTCGGGCGAAGTTACGGTGGACGAAAAGTTCAACGGCAAAAACGTAACTCTCAAAAAGGACGGGCAGTCCGACGTTACACTTACCGTTGCAAACGGCAAGGCGACGTTGACGAACGTAAAACTCGGCGAATGGACGGCAACCTGCAATCTTTTCGGCGCGACTCTCAAAACTTCTGTAACCGTCGAAGAAATTATGACGGTATTGGACTTGTCGGGCTTCACCTCGG
>CATZIC010000090.1 GCA_958419945.1 uncultured Clostridia bacterium
ATGACAAACTTCGCTCCGGATGTTATAATAGCATTAGGCGGCGGCTCCGCAATGGACGCAGCCAAAATCATGTGGGTAATGTACGAACACCCCGAAGTAGACTTTATGGATATGGCAATGCGCTTCTGCGATATAAGAAAGCGTATTTACACCTTCCCCAAAATGGGTGAAAAGGCTTACTTTATAGCCATTCCTACCTCTGCGGGCACAGGTTCCGAGGTAACTCCTTTTGCGGTTATAACCGACGAAAAGAGCGGTGTTAAATATCCTTTGGCGGATTACGAACTTCTTCCCAATATGGCTATTATCGACACCGATTACCATATGAGCGCACCTCGTGGACTTACTGCGGCATCGGGTATCGACGCCGTAACCCACGCACTCGAAGCCTACGCTTCCGTAATGGCAACAGACTATACCGACGGCTTAGCGCTTCGTGCATTAAAGATGATATTTACCTATCTTCCCAGGGCTTATAACGACGGCCAAACCGACGTTATCGCACGTGAAAAGATGGCTAACGCCGCAACGATGGCGGGTATGGCTTTCGCAAACGCATTCCTTGGCGTATGCCACTCCATGGCGCACAAACTCGGTGCATTCCATCACTTACCGCACGGCATAGCAAACGCCCTTATGATAGAACAGGTTATCGAATTCAACTCCTGCGAAACACCCGTTAAGATGGGAACGTTCCCGCAGTACGACCACCCGCAGGGCTTGCAGCGTTACGCCGAAGTAGCAGATTATCTCGGCATTAAAGGCGCAACCGATAAAGAAAAGGTTCAGGGCTTAATTAAAGCGGTTTCCGAACTTAAAAAGCAGGTCGGCATAAAGGAAACGATAAAAGATTACAACGTAGACGAAAAGGACTTTTTGGACCGTCTTGACGAAATGACGGAACAGGCTTTCGACGATCAGTGCACGGGCGCTAACCCCCGCTATCCTTTGATGAGCGAGATAAAGCAAATGTATCTGAACGCATATTACGGCCTTAAATACACCGAAACCGAAATGCCCAATCGTGATACAGGCGTTGAATCTACCGACGCCGAAAGCACCAAAATTCAATACGTAAAAGCCCATAGAGGCAAGAGGATATAAGGAGGGAATTATGAATCTTGACAGAGTAATTGCGGTCAGAAACACAAAAACCGTTTATCGCGACGGAGATCTTTGCATAAAGGTCTTTAACAAGGAATATTCCAAGGCAGACGTTTTAAACGAAGCTTTGAATCAGGCAAGAGTGGAAGAAACCGGCTTAAAAATCCCCAAAATCGAGGAAGTTTTGACAATCGACGGCAAATGGGCTATAGTTTCCAAGTATATAAAGGGTAAAACCTTACAGCAGCTTATGAACGAAGACCCCGACAAAAAGGACGAATACCTTGAACTTTTTGTGGATTTGCAAATAGAAATGCACTCAAAAACCAATCCGCTTCTTAACAAGTTAAAGGATAAGATGAACCGTAAAATTGCGGCGGCGGACCTTGACGCAAACACTCGTTACGACCTTTGCACGAGGCTTGAATCCATGCCAAAACACAACAAACTTTGCCATGGCGACTATAACCCTTCAAACGTAATTATTGCCGAAGACGGCGCTTACATTATCGACTGGGCGCACGCAACGCAGGGTAACGCTTCCGCTGACGCCGCAAGAACCTACCTTCTTTTCTGGCTGAGCGGCGATTTTGACGGAGCCAAAAAATATCTCGATCTTTTCTGTGAAAAGAGCAACACCAAAAAACAGTACGTTCAAAAATGGATGCCGATCGTTGCCGCTTCTCAATCGGCTACCGGCAACGCAAAGGAAAGGGAATTTTTGCTTTCCTGGGCGCAGGTTGTGGACTTCGAATAATATTTTAAGATTTTAAGGGAGATTTTAGTATGAAAGTAGTAGTTTGTATAGGCAGTTCTTGTCATATTAAGGGTTCAAGGCAGGTTGTTGAACAACTTCAGAACCTTATTGAAAAAAACAATCTTAACGAATCCGTAGACCTTTCCGGCACCTTCTGCATGGGTAATTGTCAAAAAGGGGTTTGCGTAACCGTAGACGACGTTTTGCATTCGGTTACCCCCGAAACCGTTGAAGAATTCTTTAACGCCGAAATCTTAAAAAAAGTTAAATAACCATTATGATAGTTCAGATATGCGTAGGCAGTTCCTGCCATTTAAAGGGTTCGCAGGAAATAGTCGAACTCTTTCAGAAAGCAATCGAAGCAAACGGACTTGATAACGAAATTACACTTGCCGGCAGTTTTTGCATGGGCAAGTGTAACCGTGTCGGCGTAACCGTTACCGTTGACGATACCGTTTATACCGGCGTTACGGTAGAGGGCTTCGAGGAATTTTTCAAAGACAAAGTTTTATCGGTAATAAGGGGATAGAGAAATGGCGGATTGTCTTACTTTAAAAAAATCAAACTGTAAAAATTGTTACAAATGTATACGTTACTGCCCCGTTAAATCCATTAAATTTTCCGGAAACCAGGCACGCATTATAGGTAACGAATGTATTCTGTGCGGGCATTGCTTCGTCGTTTGCCCCCAAAACGCAAAGGAAATCGTCGACGACACCGAAAAGGTAAAAGTGCTTATTCAGTCGGGTGATCCCGTCTACGTAAGCTTAGCGCCTTCCTTTATAGCAAATTACGACGGCATCGGCATAAAAGCGATGACGGAAGCGTTGAAAAAACTTGGTTTTTACGCTGTTGAAGAAACCGCAATCGGCGCAACCATCGTTAAAACCGAGTATGAAAATATGATGCGTGAAAAGTCGCGCGACGTCATAATTTCCTCATGCTGTCATACCGTAAACCTGCTTATACAAAAGTATTTTCCACGGGAACTTATGTACCTTGCGGACGTGCTTTCACCAATGCAGGCGCACGCTATGGACATTAAAAAACGCAACCCTAACGCCAAAGTGGTGTTTATAGGACCCTGCCTTTCCAAAAAGGACGAGGCGCAGGCCTACGACGGTTACGTAGACGTAGTTATGACCTTCGAGGAACTTACCAAATGGTTTAACCAAGAGGGTATAACCATCGAAAAAGCGACCGACAAAAACGAAGAAAGCCGTGCAAGATTCTTCCCGACGACGGGCGGAATTTTAAAGACTATGGCTGATAACGTCGCAGGTTACGAGTACCTTGCTATCGACGGCGTGGAAAATTGCATTGCCGTCTTAAAGGAACTCGAAGAAGGCCGTATACATAACTGTTTTATCGAAATGTCAGCCTGCTTCGGTAGTTGCGTTGGTGGCCCCGTAATGGAAAAATTCCATCGTTCGCCGGTAAAAGACTACCTTGCGGTTGCAAATTACGCAGGCAAAAAGGACTTCCCGATAACGAAACACGACAATATAGAATTAAGAAAGAGTTTCAGCGTTATCGACAGGCGTGCGGCTATCCCGTCGGAAGAGGAAATTGCCGCAATTATGCGTCAGATGGGCAAATATAAGCCTTCCGACGAACTTAACTGCGGAAGCTGCGGTTACAACAGTTGCCGTGAAAAAGCTATTGCCGTTTACCAGGGCAAAGCGGAAGTTTCCATGTGCTTGCCGTACCTAAAGGACAAAGCGGAAAGTTTCTCCGACAACATCGTAAACAACACCCCCAACGGCTTAATAGTTCTTAACGAGGATTTGGAAGTTCAGCAGATGAACAAAGCCGCAAGAAAGATTATGAACATAAATTCCGCATCCGACGTTCTCGGCGATCAGATAGTCCGTATTCTCGACCCCAAAGACTTTATGGAAGTTTTAAAGACGGGTAAGGCTGTAAGGGACAGAAGAACCTACCTTGCGGAATACAACAAACACGTTGAAGAAACCATAATTTTCGATAAGGAATACAGGATTTTAATCTGCATTTTAAGAGACGTAACCGACGTTGAAATCGTTCGTACCAAAAAGGAAAACATAGAAACGCAGACGGTGGAAATCGCCGACAAGGTTATAGATAAGCAGATGCGCGTTGTTCAGGAAATCGCTTCGCTTTTAGGCGAAACGGTTGCCGAAACCAAAACCGCCCTTTATAAACTGAAGGAGAGTATTTCCGATGAATGATCTGTGTTCGGATATCGGCTATAAAAGCGTAAACCATTACGGCGAGGAGCTTTGCGGCGATCATATAGATATTATCGAAAACGAAGATTACGACTCCACGGTTATCGTGCTTGCGGACGGCTTGGGTTCTGGCGTAAAAGCCAGCATTTTATCAACGCTTACCTCTAAAATCATTTCAACTATGATGGCGGAAGGGCTTCCTTTAGAGGACTGCGTTGCGACCATTGCGGCAACCCTTCCTATAT
>CATZIC010000091.1 GCA_958419945.1 uncultured Clostridia bacterium
GTACCAAGTGTTTTCCAAAGCAAGCGAATTGTTTTTGGACTTACTTCAAAAATCCATTCGAAAATAAGTTTTAAATTAGCCAAAAAGTGGGGCTATAGGTCGGTTTTTAGTAAAAATATACCTCTTGCGGGTTAAGTCGCAAGAGGTTTTTTATAGAGTTTTATATATTGTTGGCTATGCGGTTTTAGGGACTGAATTTTTACGGTTCCAACTGCCGAAATGATAAAACAGTATGGAAATAGCGGTGGAAATGCCCCAACCTATCGGCCATGCGCACCATATTCCGGTTGCACCTAAAGGTTTGGATAAAAGGAAAGCAAGAAGGATACGAAGTATCAGATCGGTAAAAGTGGAAACCATAAATTTTGCCATCGATCTTGCGCCCCTTAAAACGCCGTCGGCAACGAGTTTTGCGGAAACCACAAAGTAGAACGGGGAAACGATCAGAAGAAATCTTGCGCCCGTAAAGAGGGCTGATTCTGTTGGATTATCGATAAAGATATCTATTAAAAATCTTCCTGCTAAAGTGTAAAGCAATACGAACGGCAGGCACAAAATCCATACCAGTTTAAGCCCCGACCAAAAGCCGCTTTTAATTCTTTCCGGCTTTTCGGCACCCAAGTTTTGAGAAGTGTAATTTGATATTCCGTTGCCGATAGTGGTAAACGAAGTTATTACGAGATTGTTGAGTTTGATTGCCGCAAGGTACCCCGCCATTACGCTTGCGCCGAAAGAATTTATTATGCCTTGGATTATTATATTGCCGACCGAAATAAAACTTTGCTGTAATATGCTGGGAAGCGCTACGACGAGTATTTCTTTTAACTGCGTTTTGGAAAAGAATTTTACCTTTTCGGTCGGAATTTTTTTGAGTTTTACGATTAAAACGGCTACGGATAAAACGCAGCTAACGCCTTGGCATATAAAGGTCGCCCAGGCAACCGCAGATACTACGTCGGAAAAAGAATATGCAAACAGTATATCCATTGCGATGTTAGCAAGCGACGAGGACGCAAGGAACAAAAAGGGCGTACGGGAATCCCCTAACCCCGCAAAAATGCCCGACGAGACGTTATATAGAAACACGAACGGAAGCCCGTAGAGGTATATTTTAAGATACAGCGAAGACGCAGATAAAAGCTCTTCCGGGGTGCGTATGAATTTAAGCAATGTATCGCAAAAACAAAAACCCAAAACCATCAGTATCAGGCAGGTAACCAAACTTAATATAAGCGTGGTGTATACCGTGGTTTTCATTTTTCCGTATTCTTTTGCGCCGAATAGTTTTGCCGCTATTACCGATCCGCCTATGTTACAGCCGAAGGCAAACGCCAACAAAATTAAAGTTACTTCGTAGCCGTTTCCGACTGCCGCAAGTGCGTTTTCGCCGCCGAATTTACCCGCAACGAAACTGTCCGCCAAGTTATATAATTGTTGAAAAATAATGCTTCCGAATAATGGAAGGCAAAACTTCCAAAGAACTTTAGAAGGCTTACCTACGGTTAAATCTTTGTTCATAAGAACCTCCGATTTCAGTTGACTTTCCTATAACTTTTTTTGGCAAAATAAATGCAAATTTACGCCGCACATTAGTATAGTACAATTCAGTTAATATGTAAAACATATATTCGGTGTTTTTCAGCAAAATTTATATAATTAAAGTAAATTTTTATATCGTGATTTCTACATGTAAACAAGTAAAAATACGTCGATAACGGTCCTATAGGGGCACTTTTTAAAATATGTGCATAGTTTTTAGTATTAGAAAACGCAAGGGCTTTTGGTAACGCCCTTGCGTTTTAAGTTTTTAAAAATCCGACGGCAATATTAAAATACTAAAGGTCTTCGACTTCGTCTAAAAGTTTACAATATTCCTTAAAGACCGCCTCGATTACGTCGTCGTCATGCTCCAATTTGAATTTATCATTACCCTCTTCATCACGGTAAACTTCAAAAACGAGCGCATCGTCCTCTTCCATTCCTTCGGGCGGGACTGTGGGCTGCAAAATTGCGTAAAACCTATCTTTATAAGCAATGCCCGCAATCTCGATAAAGTCCATTTTTGTGCCGTCATCAAGTTCTACGGAAACGACTTCGTCATCTTCCCAATTTTCTAAAGTAATATCAGACATTTTTCCTAACATTCCTAATTTTTTATAGTGATATTTTATCATTTAGGTTAAAAATTGTCAATACAAATCGGAATAATTAAGTGCCAAAAAAAAACGGCGGGAAGGTTTCAAACGAAACCCACCCGTCTAAGAATGGAGAAAAAAATAAAATGATTGGCGTAATCCTCTTACGTCTATGGATTAGTTTATCGAGTTTGCAACGTCGTATGCTGTGCGGATTGCTGTAGAAACGTCCGACGCCTTTAGAAAGTCTCCGCAATAATGCATTGGTTTTGTAACCTTTGAAAGGTCGATAGCAGTCGGCTTTGCACCGACGGCAATTACGGCAAAATCTGCCGGAATTGTGAGACTTTCCCCGCTTATCATATCCTCGCAGATAACGCTATTTGGGGTTATTTTTACAACCTTACAATTTACGAATTCCTTAACGCCGTGCTTTAGAAAATCCGCTTTCATTTCGGGTAGCACCGTGGAACTTTCACCTTTAGCAATTTCGCCTGCCATCTCTATAATGCTGACTTTAGCGCCCTGTGCGGCAATGTATTCCGCCGTTTCCGCACCGACAAGTCCGCCGCCTATAACCGAAACTTTGCCGAACACCGTTTGTCTTCCCGAAAGCACTTCCCAAGCGTTTGCCACGTTAGGAAGATCGGCGCCATCTACTTTAAGTTTAAGGTTTTCGGCGCCCGCCGCAACGATTATATCGTCAAAGGCGTTAAGTTCTTCGGCGGTGGGTTGCTTTCCTAAAATTACGCTTACGCCGAGTTCTGGAAGGACCTTTTCGAAATAAATAAGGCTACGCATCATTTCACCTTTACGCGGCGGAACGGAAGCGATATTTATCTGTCCGCCCACCGAATAGGATTTTTCAAACACGGTAACGCTATGTCCTTTCAAAGCGCAAACCCTTGCCGCTTCAAGCCCCGCTATGCCGGCGCCGATAACGGCAACCCGTTTTTTGGATTTAGCGGGCGTTATAATGCGAACGTATTCCTCGCCGTTTTCTGCGTTTAAAACGCATTGACAAAATGAACGGTTTATAATTTCATCCGTGCAACCCTTATTACAACTTATACAGTAGCGAATAGCCTTTCCTTCAATCGCTTTGTTTGCAAAGTCGAAGTCGCAAAGTAAGGGTCTTCCTAGGCCTACAAGGTCGCATTTACCGGAAACAAGCAGGCTTTCCGCCGCATCTTCGGTTATGATTCTTCCGACGGCGCACACGGGAACGGAGACCGCATTTTTAATAGTTTCCGCTTCATAGACGGTAAAGCCGTATTCGCGGGTACCCATTACCGGAATGGTGTCGTTCATGTTTCCCGTATGGTTGGCTTGCGCTACGTGCAACATTTGAACGCCATCTTTTTCAAGGATTTGTGCAAGTTTAATAGCTTCCGAAAGTTCAAGTCCGCCCTTTCCTCTAAATCCATCTTTGGACGGCGTAACTATGGGAAGTTTGTAATCTATAACCATATTCGGAGCGGCGGATTTAATCGCACTAACTACCTCACGTGCAAAACGTATGCGGTTTTCAAAGGAGCCGCCGTATTCGTCGCTTCGTTTATTCAGAATTGTCGAACAAAGGGATCCTACTAATCTGTCGCCGTGCACCTGAATTGCATCTACGCCTGCCATTTCCGCACGCTTTGCACAAGCGGAGATTGCTTCCAAAATACTAAGAAGTTGCTCCTTAGTTGCTTCGTTTACAAAATGCTGCATATCGTAATGAAGTTTTGCGTAAGCCTGCTTTTTAACCTTATCGCTTTCTTCTTTATTTCCCTGTTTTGCAAGCGTAATGCTTTTTGATATTAGCGCATTTATGCCTTCCACGTCGTATTCGGGATGGAAGATTTGCACTGCAAGTTTAGCGTCGTATTCGTGACAGGCGTCCGCAAGTTTTTTAAAAGAAGCAATCTGTTCGTCGCAGTAAAGCTTGGGGGTGGGTGAAGCGGTGTTTACGGGAGCGACGTCCCCTAAAACTATATAGGAAACTCCGCCTTGAGCAAGCCTTTTATAGAAATTGAAACTTTTTTTGCCTATCGAGCCGTCTCGGTCCTCATAGCCGGTAGTAAGCGGCGGAAATACCACACGATTTTTAAGGGTCATATTGCCGATTTTAATTGGTTTTTCTAACATTAAA
>CATZIC010000092.1 GCA_958419945.1 uncultured Clostridia bacterium
GACTGCCGTCCCCGAAATCATATGCAACAAGCCCGGCCATAACAGTATCGAGGTCGATAACGGTAAGAGCTTTATTCGTGTCTTTATCAAACAAAACGTTATTGCATTTGGTGTCGTTATGGGTTACACGGATAGGAATCTCCCTATTCTTTATCATATCGCAGTAAAAGTTTGCAATATTTTCCCGTTCGAGCAAATAATCAAGTTCCGGCTTGACGAATTGTTTTCTACCTTCCACGTCTAGCTCGGCGGATATTGCCAAATCTTCAAAGCGTTTTTTGGTGTTGTGAAAGTCTTTTATCGTTTCATTTAATGATTCGGTGTCGAAATCATTAAGCATTGACTGAAACTTTCCAAACGCCACACCCGCCTGTTCTACGATAAACATATCGTCGGAATTATCGTAACTCACCGAATTATCTATGTATCTGTAAATTCTCCAAAACTCACCTTCCTCGTCTTTAACGTAAGAAAGACCGGTATTTGCAGGCAAAAACTCAAGTACCTGCCGCTTATCTTTGGAGTTTTTCAGTTTATGCCGTATATGGTTTGTAACGTCGATTACGTTTTTCATAAGATGCGGCGGATTTTTAAAAACGTAACGATTTATTTTCTGCAAAATATATTTACTTTCAGTTCCTTTATCGGCAAACCTTATAAGGTAGGTGCTATTGATATTACCTGCTTTCAAGACTTCGTAGCCTATAAAATCGCCGGATAAATCGAACTTATCTAAAATTGTGAGTATCTTCATATTTAATCCTAAAACACGTTATATATTATGGAAATACTCGCTAATTTGACAAAAGGACCTTACCGAACATAAGTAAGATCCTTTTATATTTTATTTATCGGTATATGGATTTACGCCGTATAGGGACTGAACGTTTACTTTGTATTCGTTCATTTTAGAGGTTTGTTTTACGTCTATTTCATCATCGAAGTCGCTGATCATCGATTTTTGCGAACGACTTAATTTTGTAGGAATTTCAACAAATACCGTAACGTAGAGATTGCCTATGCCGTATTTTGAGTTGATGCCTTTGCCTCTTATCATAAATTCCTTGCCGCTTTGCGTTCCGTCGGGAATGGAAAGTTCATAAGGCTTATCAAGTGTAGGAATCTGAACCTTTCCGCCAAGACAAGCGGTTTTAATGGAAATAGGAACGGTTACAAAGAGATCGAAACCTTTACGCTTGAACAGTTTATGATCGAGAACTTTAAATTCCACAATCAAATTGCCGGACTCTCCGCCGTTTGTCGAGGCGTTGCCGTATCCACGCTTTGTTATATAACTGCCGTTATCAGCACCTGCGGGAATATCGATATTTAAGGTTGTATTAACGGATTTATAACCTTTACCGCCGCAATCCGTACATTTTTCTATGATATTTTTGCCTGAGCCGCCGCATTTCGGGCAGGTAACGATTCTTACGGTCTTGAAAAATCCACCGCCTACAGCTTGTTGAACCTGACCGGAACCCTTACAAGTTTCGCAAGTTGTGTATTTTGTGCCGTCTTTTGCGCCCGTACCTTTACAGGAAGAACAAGGTTCGGTGCGTTTATAGGTTATCTCTTTAGTGCAGCCTTTGGCGGCGTCCATAAAGGATAACGTTACCGTTACGCCGATATTCGTGCCTGCGCGCTTGCTAGATGCCCTTGAAGAGCCGCCACCTGTAAATTGACTGAAAATATCGCCGAATATATCGGAAAAACCGCTGAAATCCCCTGAAAAACCACCGGAATAGTTACCGCCTGCAGACGCAAAGGGGTTTTCAAGTTCGTAATCGTACTGCTGACGCTTTTGAGGATCGGAAAGGACTTCGTTAGCCTCATTAATCTCCTTAAATTTAGCGGCAACCGATTCATCGTTAGGGTGAAGATCCGGGTGGTACTGCTTTACTAATTTTCTGTATTGAGATTTTATTTCGTCCTGCGTCGCCTTTTTGTCAACGCCGAGAATTTCGTAATAGTTTTTCGCCATAATTATACCTTAATTCGGTGGTGCAAAATTTGCACCACCGAAAATTTAATGATTTATTTGTAATTTTGTAGAATTAGGATTGATGAAACTCTGTATCGTCGGAGGCGCTTTGTTGCTGCTGAGCGTTTCCTGCAGCCTGTTGAGCCTGTTGATAAATTTTTGCGAATACGCTTTGAGCCTCATTAGATAATTTTTCGTTTGCGGCTTTAATTCTGTCGGCGTCGTCGCTTGCTAGCTCTTCTTTAGCGGACTTAACGGCTTCCTCTAATTTATTCTTGTCTTCTTCGGAAATCTTGTCGCCGTTTTCACGCAAAGTCTTTTCAACTGTAAAGATCAAACCGTCGAGTTGGTTCTTATTGTCAACTGCCTCTTTACGTTTCTTGTCCTCTGCTTCATACTGTTCCGCTTCTTTAACCGCACGGTCGATATCTTCATCGGAAAGGTTCGTGGAAGAAGTGATGGTGATATCCGTCGATTTGTTGGTGCCGAGGTCTTTTGCGGAAACGTGAACGATACCGTTTGCGTCGATATCGAAGGTTACTTCGATCTGAGGTACGCCACGAGGAGCGGGCATAATGCCTGTTAAGTCAAATCTACCGAGGGTCTTATTGTCTTTTGCGAACTGTCTTTCACCCTGTAAAACGTGAATGTTGACTTCCGGCTGATTGTCTACTGCCGTAGAGAATACCTGAGATTTTTTAACAGGAATGGTGGTGTTACGATCGATAAGTTTTGTGAACACACCGCCCAAAGTTTCAATACCGAGTGATAACGGCGTAACGTCAAGTAAGAGAACGTCTTTAACTTCACCGGATAAAACGCCGCCTTGAATTGCCGCGCCGATTGCTACGCATTCGTCGGGGTTTATGCCCTTAAACGGTTCTTTGCCGGTAACACGTCTTACAGTATCAACGACTGCGGGGATTCTTGTAGAACCGCCGACGAGGATAACCTTTTCAACGTCGTTAAAGGAAAGACCTGCGTCCTTCATTGCTTTGTTCAGAGGGTCTATGGTTGCCTGAACCAAATCAGCGGTTAAAGCGTCGAATTTCTGACGGGTAAGCATTTCATCAAGGTGCTTTGCATCGCTTCCGACCGCCGTAATGAACGGGATATTGATATTGGTTGAAGTAAGAGTGGAAAGTTCGATTTTGGCCTTTTCGGCAGCTTCTTTAAGCCTTTGCATTGCAAGTTTATCGGTGGAAAGATCGATGCCTTCCTTGGACTTGAACTGAGCAACCAAATAATCGATTATCTTCTTATCAAAGTCGTCGCCGCCGAGCATGCAGTTACCGTTGGTGGCCAAAACTTCGAAAACGCCGTCGCCGATGTCCATGATGGATACGTCGAAAGTACCACCGCCGAGGTCATAAATTATAACCTTATGAGAGGATTTATCCTTATCAAGACCGTAAGCAAGTGCCGCAGCGGTAGGTTCGTTGATTACACGAAGAACGTTTAAGCCTGCGATTTTACCTGCGTCCTTGGTTGCCTGACGCTGGCTATCAGTAAAGTAAGCGGGACAAGTGATTACCGCGTCTTTTACAGTTTCGCCGATATATGCTTCCGCATCTTTTTTAAGTTTGGAAAGAATCATTGCGGAAATTTCCTGCGGGCTGTACTTTTTATCGTCTACGCTGACTTTATAGTCTGAACCCATATGACGTTTGATGGATATAACCGTTCTGTCCGGATTTGCAACTGCCTGACGTTTTGCGATCTGACCGACTAATCTTTGGCCGTCTTTCTGAAAACCTACGACGGAAGGAGTGGTCCTTGAACCTTCGGAGTTTGCGATAACGACCGGTTCGTTACCTTCCATAACCGCTACGCATGAGTTTGTAGTACCTAAATCTATACCTATAACTTTTGACATAATATTTATCTCCTTAAAAATTTATTTTCGATTTATTTATAGCAGGTCGATAGCTTTATTGAGTAACAACAACCTGACAATATCTTATTATTTTATCTTCGGATTTGTAACCTTTTTTAAATACCGTTTTTATGGTGCCGGATTCCTCTCCTTCACCGCAAGGTACCGTATGAATGGCTTCGCAAGTGTTCGGGTCGAAAGGTTCGCCTACCGGATTTAACGTAGTAACGCCGAGTGATGAAAGCGTGTCTTCAAACTGCCTGGCAATGAGTGTTACGCCCTCTCTCGTCTTGTCGTCCATTTCCATGGAAAGCGCT
>CATZIC010000093.1 GCA_958419945.1 uncultured Clostridia bacterium
GTTGCGGGATACAATTTTTCGTAGCCCTTTTCCACTCGCTTCGAAGCAAGGTATTCAAGTAGTTTTCCAAGCATTAGTTTGGTAACCCCTATAAAATCGGTCATGGAAATATTTTTAAGTTTGCCTGCGTATTCGGGAAGGTTTCTGCCCGTCATGTTAATAAGCATGTCGCAAGACAGGTCTTTTATCGATAATAGGTCGTCGTTTTCATAGTAGCGGATAAGCCGTCCCATTTTGCCGCCGCAAAGTTTTACCGCCAAATCGAGTCTTTCACCGGAAAAGCCCATACGAGTAGCACACTCGAACAAAAGACTTTCCGAAAAATCCGGAATTTCCACGATTTTGGAACGGGATTTTATGGTAGGCAAAACCGCAACGGGGCGTTCCGCCGAAATAAGAAGGTAGACGTTTTTGGGCGGTTCTTCAAGGGTTTTTAAAAGTTTATTCTGGTATTGGTTAAGCTCCTCGATTCTTCTTACGACGAAAACCCTTTTGGTTATTTCAAAAGGCTTTATTACGCTTTGCCGAACAAGTTCGTCCGCAGAATCGCTTTTTAATTTGCCTTCTTTTGGCAAAAAAGTAACGTCAGGATGGGCTTTTTGGTCGATAAGTTTACAAACCCTGCAATTATCGCAAAACTCAGTATCATCGCAAGCGATAAGTTTTGCAAGTATTTTAAGGTATTCGTCGTGCATATCGCCGTCTTGGCACACAACTAAATAGGCGTGATTTAGCCTACCTGCCTTTTTGTCGGCGGCAATTACCTTGTATGCGGTAGAAGTTTCGATAAGTTTTTTCATTGTAAAACGCCTTTATCACGCAAAAGTTTAAGTACACGGGCGTGTATTTCCTCGACACTTCCGTGCGCGTCTACCGAAAAGACTCTTTCGGGGAATTTTTCAATAAGCGCCTTATAGCCTGCGTACACCTTGTTGTGGAATTCTATCCCTGCAAGTTCCAACCTGTCGCTACTGTCCGCACCGCCCTTTCTTATAAATGCGTGATAGGGGTCTATATCGAAAAACACGGTAACGTCCGGCACGGCGTTAGTTATCGCAAAACTGTTTGCCTTTGCTACAAAGTCGTAGCCTAAGCCCCTTGCGTAAGCCTGGTAGGCAAAAGAAGAATCGTAATATCTGTCTATAATTACGATTTTGCCATCCTTTAAAGCCGGCAAAACCTTTTCTTTAAGAAGTTGACAGCGTGAAGAAGCGTATAGTAACGCCTCGCACTCGTCTGTCATTTCGGTGTTATCCTTATCTAATATTATGGAGCGGATCTTTTCGGATATAGAGGTTCCGCCCGGTTCACGCGTCATAAAATAAGGAATGTTTTCTTTTTCTAGATACTCTTTTAAAAGGCGTACCTGTGTGCTTTTCCCCGAACCTTCGCAACCTTCAAACGTAATAAGTTTTCCTTTCATTATTCCGCCTCTTTATAGTAAAAAATGTTGATAGCAGGCCTATAGCCCCACTTTTAAATAATTGATTTTCGTAAATCAACAAAAACAAAAGCCGAAAAGGGCAAAAACTTTGCCGTTTAATAAAAAGAACCGATTTTAAAATTAAAAGCGGTTCAATTAAATCATTAAAGATTAACCGATGATTTCCTTCACGGTAAGGTCGTAACTTCCGCCGGGGGCGTCAACGGTTACCGTGTCGCCGATCTTTGTACCGAGTAGCGCCTTGCCCACTGCGGACTCGTTGGAAATCATATTGTTTGAGATATCCGCTTCGGCAGTACCGACGATGGAATAAATAACTTCCTCTTCCATATCGTGGTCGTAAACTTTGATTTTGGAGCCCATGGTAACCGTGTTGTTACCTGCGGAAGATTCGTAAATTACCGCAACTTTAAGTTGTGCTTCGATCTGTTCTATTTCGCCCGAAACCCTTGCAAGCTCGTTTTTGGCAGCATCGTATTCGGCATTTTCGGATAAGTCGCCGAACTCACGGGCGATTTTCAGTCTTTCGACAACCTGCGGACGCTCGGTTTCGATAAGATAATGTAACTTTTCTTCAAGTTTTTGTTTGCCTTCCTGGCTGAGATAAATTTTTTCGTTCATTTCGTTACCTCTTTACGTACGCCGCCGCCACTTGGCGCCTGCGGACTTTTTGCGCAGAACCGTACGTCTTTTTTATTATATAACTTTTATTGTAATCTGTCAAGAACTAACTTTGGATTTAATAAGCCCAAAATATCGGCGTATAAAGTACCCTTTTAGTTCTTTTCGGTAAGTACGGCTTTGATTCTTCTTATGCCTGCGGAGGAGGACTGTTCTTTGACGATATGGAATTCCCCTAAATCGCCCGTCCTCGTTGCGTGCGGTCCGCCGCAGATTTCTTTTGAGAAAGTGCCCATGGTATAAACTTTGACCTTTTCGCCGTAACGGGAATCGAATACGCCCACTGCGCCGGAGGCTTTAGCCTCTTCAACAGTCATTTCTTCCATAGTAACGGGCACGTCCGCAGCAATAGCTTCGTTTACAAGCCTTTCGACCTCTTTGATTTCGTCAGCAGTCATGGGGCGTTCGAAGTTAAAGTCGAATCTCAATCTTTCGGTTGTAATGTTACTGCCCTTTTGGGAAACGGAAGGATCCAAGACTTTTTTGAGTGCCGCCTGCATAAGATGGGTTGCGGTGTGAAGTTTAGCGGTGGTTTCGCTTTGATCGGCAAGTCCGCCCTTAAACTTCTGCTCGCTGCCTACAGAGGACTTTTTCTGATGTTCGGAAAATGCGTTGTTGTAGCCTTCCACGTCAACCGTGAAGCCCTGCTCTTTTGCAAGTTCCTGAGTTATTTCGAGCGGGAAGCCGAAAGTATCGTAAAGCCTGAACGCAGTTTTGCCGGGGAAAGTTGTCCCTTGAACGTGGGTAATTACCTTATTGAACTCCTTAAGTCCGTCGGTAAGGGTTTTAGAGAATTTTTCCTCTTCTTTATTAAGTTCGTTATAAATCTTATCCTTATTGTCGGTTAGTTCTGGATAAGCGTTTTCATACTTTTTGACGTAGCAAGCGGCTATCTTGCAAAGACTGCCTTCGGGAAGATTTATGTTTCTGCCGAACCTTACCGCACGGCGAATAAGACGACGAAGAACGTAGCCTTGGTCCACGTTGGAAGGAACGATGCCCTTTACGTCGCCGATTAAGAAGGTTGCCGTTCTTACGTGGTCGAGAATAATTCTGTACGCCTTAGTAACCTCTTCGCTTTCACCGTACTTTTTGCCGGTAAGATTTTCGATTTCCGCCTTTGCTTCGTCGAAAAGTTCGGTATCGTAAACGCTTTCAACGCCGTTTAAAATGCACAGCGTGCGTTCAAGCCCCATGCCGGTGTCGACGTTTCTTTGCTTTAGTTTGCTATACGTGCCGTCCTCGTTTTTGTAATACTGCATGAAAACGTTGTTCCAGATTTCAAGGTATTTGCCGCAGTCGCATGCGGGAGAACAGTCGGGGTTACACTTCGGGGTCTTTCTGTCAATGAACATTTCGGTGTCCGGTCCGCAAGGTCCGGTTTTACCCGCTATCCACCAGTTGTTCTTTTTGGGAAGATAGAAAATTTTGTCCTCGGGAATACCCAGTTCCTTCCACCTTTGTGCGCTCGATTCGTCTCTCGGACAGTCCTCGTCCCCTGCAAAAACGGTAACCGCCAAGTCCTCTACGGGGATACCGAGGTAGTCTTTGCTTGTCAAAAACTCATAACTCCAACCGATGGACTCATAGTTAAAGTAGTCGCCGAGCGACCAGTTTCCGAGCATTTCGAAAAAGGTAAGGTGGGACAAATCGCCGACCTCGTCAATATCGCCTGTTCTGACGCATTTTTGAACGTCGGTAAGGCGTTTTCCTTCGGGGTGCTT
>CATZIC010000094.1 GCA_958419945.1 uncultured Clostridia bacterium
TGTCCGACGGATTTTTGTTCTTTTTGTCTAAAGGCTTCCAAAAAAGTATTTTTGTCAAAATCGATAAGTCGCATATTCGGGTCGAAACTTGCTAAAAAAGGCATTTTTTCACTGTACTCTTTAACGTCAAAAGCAAAAGACAGCGCAGAAACTTCACTTCCATAGGAAACGGCAAGTTCCTGAGTCTTTTTGCGTGCAGTGTCGATAACCTCTTTTTCAAGCGATTTAAAGTCAGATTCCTTTTGTTTGACTATGTTCATAGCCGCAACACATTTAACGTCAATCTGCTTTCTTATATCCGCCATTTCCGAAAAAATCTTTAGATTCCTTCCCGCAACTTCAGATAAAACCGAATTAAGCACTTGCTTTTTCTCGATTCTGCCCTCTTCGGTCTTTGCTTCTACGAATTCAAGTTTTGCTACTTCAAGCTTCTCTCTTAACTCGGCGGTGTAAGGTTCGTTATCAAAAGATTCTCGAATCTTAGAAGCCTTTGATTTCAGCGCTTTAATTTCATCGTTAAGCGCGGTATAATCCTCACCCAATAAATCTTTGAGCTTAAGCATAAGCTCGTTTTTTGCGGTATCGAAAATATCGCATACCTTCTCGAAATATTTAGCATTGAGTTCGGAAAGAAGTTGTTCGTAATCGCTTTTTTGAACGTTTGATTTTTCTTCCATGACGTCTCCCATAATGAATTTATTGCACTTTACGTAACTTTCGCTTGTGAAAAGCACGTACAGCCCCGCTGTTAACGTCAAAACCGCAAACACAAGGCAAAGTACAAAAAAAGTCGTTGGTGTTTTTTTACGCATAATAGCCCCCTAGGCGTATACGCCTAATTTATGTATCGGGGCTTTTTATCAAAGGTTTTGCAGGTAATAAATTTCTTCTTTCGAAAGTTTTCTGACCTCTCCACGGTCAAGTCCGCGCAAAGTCAAATCACCTATTTTAATACGTTTTAAAAAGTCAACTTCCAAGTTAACACTTTCAAACATACGTCTTACCTGACGATTTTTACCTTCGGTAATCGTTACGTGCAATTTAGTGAAATTTTGAGTTTCATTGACCACTTTTACAGTTGCTCGTTTGGTTTTAACACCGTCCAAGATAACGCCACTGCGAAGTTTAGCCAATGCGTTTTCACTGATATTTCCGACTATTCTGACTAAATATGTCTTTGGAATTTCATTCCGTGGATGAGTTAATCTGTTAGCAAGATCACCGTCGCTTGTAAAAATCAAAAGCCCTTCGGTATCGTAGTCAAGTCGCCCAACGGGGTAAACCCTACCGACGCTTTCCGGCAAAAGATCCATTACGGTTTTTCTTCCTTTGTCGTCTTTAACGGTCGTAACATAGCCTTTCGGCTTGTTCATTATGTAATATTCGAGCTTCTTTTTGAGGAAAACTTCCGAACCGTCAACCGTAACGACGTCGTCAAGGTCGACTTCGGCGCCAAGTTTACAGACCTTTCCGTTTACCGAAACCCTGCCTTCCTCTATAAGTTTGTCGCAAGCACGACGGCTTGCAACGCCCGAATCCGCTAAAAACTTATTAATACGCATAAACTCTCCAACGGGCAAAAATGCCGTTTAACGTTTCAACAAAACTGTGTTTGTTATCAGTAACTATAGTAAACAATTTTGATGAAAAAATCAAGTCTTTATCGGCATAAATGCGTAAATAACCCACGTAAGTTCCTTTATTTATCGGAAAAGTGAGATATTCCGTAGGTAAAAACTCGACTTTTAAACAATCTTTTTCCCCTTGTTTTAGCGGAATAACCAAATCTTCGGATAATCTTACGGGATATTTTTCACCTATTACGACGCTATCCTTTATAGGAATTTCCGCCAAAATTTCACCGGAATTTATCACGCAAGCGGGCTTATAGTTTTCATAGCAGTAATTTAAAAGTTCTTCCGACCGTTCGTACATCGGACCGCAATTTAGCACCACCGAAACAAGTTGCATACCGTTTTTTGTTGCGCTTGAAACAAGACATCTTCCCGCGTTTTTGGTATATCCCGTTTTTACGCCGTCGGCACCTTCGTAAAGATTTAAAAACTTATTTTTGTTTACGAAAACTCTGTCGCCAAAACTTATTCGCTTTGTGGAAACTATTTTTTGAAAGTCCGCATTTTTTAGTGCATAACAGGTAATCAGCGCCAAATCCTTTGCGGTAGTGTAATGATTGACGTCATGAAGCCCGTGCGGGTTTACGAAATTGGAATTTTCCGCTCCGCATTTTAGTGCAACGTCATTCATAAGCCGTGCAAATTTTTCAATGGATTTACCGACGTGCAATGCTAAGGCGTGTGCGGAATCGTTACCCGAGCGCATCATCATTCCGTATAAAAGTTCCTCAACGGTAAGGGTTTCCCCCTCTCTTAAATATATGCTTGAACCTTCGATTCCAACGCTTTCCTTTTTAATCGTTACAGTCTCTTTTAAGTCTGCGTTTTCCAAAACCGTGATTGCGGTGAGGATTTTTGTAGTGCTTGCCATCGGTAACTTAAGGTCGATATTTTTACCGATAAGCACCCTTGAACTTTCCTTTTCCATGACGATTTCGGAACTTTCCGAGGCTAAAACCGTGGTTATGGTTTTAGATGGGTTTATTATTACGACCGTCGTAAAAACAAGAGAAATCAAGCATAATAAGAGTGATTTTTTAGATTTTTTCATTTTTGGCCTCTAAAAAATCCACTACGGCGTTAAGGGTTTTATCCATGTAGTCGTCGGGAGTTGAGACAAACTTGACGCTTTTGCCTTTTTCTATCAAAAAACCGAAAGGTTTTACGGAAACCACACCACCGCCAGCATTACTTTTAGGGTAGTCTTTATTTGGACTGAACATTTTGATTTCGCCGTATTCCCCCATTCCGGAAAGAAGCCCTACCGTTACTTTTGAAACGGGTATGACGGTGGAACCGTTGGGTGTGATTATGGGATCGCCTATTATGACGTTGCCGCTTGTAAAATCTGAAATGCCTTTTAGTGCGTCGTTTATAATTTCAGTATATTTATATTTATTATTTTTCATTTCTCACCAAAACCTTAATTAAAAGCAAAATAAGAAGAAATATATTTATGTCAAATTTCAGTCGGTAGTATACTTTTAAGGAATCATCTCTGCCCATTATTACCGTGGATTTTAAGTTGATAAAATCCTTTTCTGTTTTTATAAAGGGGCAAATAAAATTGCTTGAACAGGTTATTACCGAGGCAAGGTTTACGTACTTTACTTCAAACGGAAAGGAAAAACAAAGCCTCGAGGTAAAGACCTCGAAAACCTTAAGGTCTTTTGGCTTGAGTTTTAATTTTCCCATATCGTTTTGTTTAAAAAGTTTCGCCCTTTTTTTGGAATAGTGAAAGACGTAGTCCTTTTTGTCTTTTTCGATAAATCCCCCGAAAACCTTAATTACCCCGTAAAAGTAAACGCCGACGTTCAGCCTTCCGCTTTTTTGGTCGTAGTAAATAAACACATCGAAAACGTTCGGAAAAAACAAAAATAAAATTACGCCGGTAACCAAGAATACTGCCATAAAAATTACCCTTCTTACTGCGTACTACTAACATTTGCAATCCTTAACAAATTATGTAAAAAAGCGAAGCCCCTTTTTAAAAGGCTTCGCCATAATTATATTTTAGAATTATTTAAGTT
>CATZIC010000095.1 GCA_958419945.1 uncultured Clostridia bacterium
TGGAAATGCCGGGATTTTCCACCTTTATGCTGACGGTCGGCGACAAGCTTATTACCTTAGGCTATGCGGATAACGGCGCGCAAGGAAGAATTTCCACCATGAAAGTTGCCATGTACGACGCCTCCGGCGACGGACTTTCCACTATCGACGAAAGGACCATTGAAAACGTTTACTACTGCGAAGCAATCGACGACCCGAGAGTTATTGCGGTATCAGGTTCGAGTTTTGCTTTTTCGGTTACGAGATCGTATAACCACGGTTATCGATACACGCAGGAACTATTTGTGTTTGAACTTACCGAAGACGAAATTGTTTTAATTGGAACTGTTTCAAACTTTGCCGATAACATAAACGACGAGATTAAGCATCAAATAAACTATGTGGAAGTTGACGGCGAAATTAGAAATACCACCGACTACGGCGCATACGCACTTCAAATAAGCCGTGCACGCTTTAAAGACGGTTACCTTTACACCTTCGGGGACGGCGTAATTGCCTCTTACCGCATTATTACGGACGAAAGTTCTGCTACAGGTAAGTTTATTGCAGACGGCTACACCGAAAGAGTGTTTACTTCCCTTTCAAATACTCCGCTCTATAAATAACGCCATACAAATGATTGAATAATACACTCCTCTTTCATTTTAAGCCCGAATCCGCTTTTTGCGGGTTCGGGCTTTTTTATTGACACAATAAAATATCTACGATATGATATTCGTCTGCGACGAGTGAAACCTCCCTTTATGTCCGGATTGCTTCGGCAATAAATTGTCTAGCAATGACGGAGAGAGGTCCTTCAAGTTGCCCGGCAATGACGAAGTGGATAAATTGCCCGCAACAACGAAGTAACTGCAAAAAACGTGCCAATAACCGACCTATAGACGGACTTTTTGTTGGTTTGGTGTTCGGAAGTGGCATCGTCATGAGCGTTAGGATTGGTTAGGGTTTGTTTGGCTTAACAAATATTTTTATAAAACTATTGATAAAATTATACACGCATGATACAATGATACTGATTATACTACGAAAAACAAAAGGAGAACGGCGAATGTCCAAATTCAAGCGTTTTATAAACGACAGCGTGATAGTTTCCATGCCGAAAGAGCAGGAAAAGCTTTACGGAAAGTACCGTGCCGAAAGAATTTTGCGTTACGACAAGTTCTTTTTGTTCATGGTTATTGCATTCGAACTTTATAATTTAATATACGCACTTATATATACGGGCGGACAGCTTAAATCGGTTTCGAGCAAAGTTTACGTAGTGCTATATTCTATCTTACTTATAGTGTCGGGTGCACTGCTTATAGCCATTCCATTTTTTATAAAAAAATTGCCGAAAAGTTCGGAAAAAATTATCGTGGCGCAGACTATATACGCCTGCTTTATCCTTGTTTGGGCGGCGGCGGTAACCGTTTACGACCAAAGGGTATCCGATAATTTAAGTGTTTATTACATTATCGCACTTTCGGTTGCCATACTTGCCTCTTTTAAACCCTATCAAGCGATTTTAAGTTTTGGTATCGTTGCGGTTTTGCTGTGCTTTTGCCTGCCGATTTTCGCAAAAGACCACGCAAGTGATTATTACGGCGAAATTTTTAACCTTATAGTTCTGACTATTATGTGCGTGTTTATAAACGTTTACGTGAGCAGTTACGACAGGCGGAACTTTATCTACAGGCAACTTATAACGGAAAAGAATTCCAAACTGCAATATTTTGCGGATAACGATACCTTAACCGGTTTAAGAAGCAGAAGGTTTTTGGACGTTGAGATGGACGGGCTTTACAAGGAATGTTTTGAAAAAAAGACGCCGCTTACCTTTATGATGATGGATATTGATTCCTTTAAGTCATACAACGACCGCTTCGGGCACGTTTACGGCGACGAATGTTTAAGAAGGGTTGCGTGCAGAATTCAGAGCGAACTTAATGCAAATAGCGAGTTTTTGATTCGTTACGGCGGCGAGGAATTTTTGTACGTTGGAAAAAACGTGAACGCAGGTTGCGCCAAAAACAAAGCCCAACTTTTTAACACAATCGTGCGTGAACTTGCGATAGGTCCCAATCCCGATTTGAAAACGGGGGTTACCATAAGCGTGGGCGTTTATACCGAAGAATTTGTAAGGTCTGCGCACAAGGATTGGCATAGCTGTGTGGACGATGCGGATAAAGCACTTTACCGTGCCAAAAACAGCGGTAAAGACAGATGCGTTTTCGCTAACGATATAGATTAAGAATAAACTAAAACGCCCGAAAACCGGTCTATAGGTCGGTTTTCGGGCGTTTTTCATATTTTCGTTTACACGAACATTACCGAAAGAGCTATTAAAATCTGCGCAGGATAGTATAAATAATGAAGTAATATCATTAATTTAAAATCCTTATATTCGCTGAAGTTGTACACACAGATAGTGGTATCGCTTGCGACGAAGCAGACGCTTCCCAAGGCAAACATTAAAGTTCCCACGGACGGGGTTTTTAATGCCGTTGAGATTGCGGTTGCACTCATAAGGCACACTATTGCAATATACACGTAAATGCCTATCTGAAGCCTTCCGCCACGCACCCTCGTTTTGGCAAGCACGAAAGTTGCGGTTGCGAAACTTATTATAAAGCACAGCGTGGCAATGGGGATTACGTCCTGGTCAATCCAAACGAAGTAACCTATAAAAAGAAAATGCTCGAGGATAAAGAAAAGCGCACCTATACTAAAACATAGTTCGTAAAACTTTTCGAAAATATGTCTGAAAGCAAGTAAAAGATCGCCTATTAAGCCAAATAAAAGGCCTAACGATACCACGAGCCAAAAGCGGCTATAACCCACGCTTTTTGTAGCAAGAGAAACGCCTGCTATCGCTATAAAGCAAAGGGATGCAAAAAGTTTGAACCACATTGCTTTAAAATGTTGTTTCTTTTCGGAGGCTTCCAAAAAGGGTCTGTTCAAAACCAAACAGGCACCTGAAAACAACAGGCATAAAACTATTGAAAAGTTAAATGTCATAATACCTCCTTATAATTTTTATCAGCCGTCGAGGCCGAAACTTTGACGAACCATATCTTCTACTACGATATCGAAAATTTCACCTATCGAGGCGCAGTATTTAAGCACGTCCCACGGTTCGTTGGTATGGAAATGGATTTTGATAAGGTCGCTGTCCCCTACTACGAGGAGACAATCCCCTTTAAAGTTATCGGTAAAATACTGTTTTATTTTTTCTTCGTCTAAATCGTTGCCTTCTATTAAAAGTTGCGTGTCATATCTGTATTCAGTTTCTTCCATAATTAGTCTCCGATGCAAAAAATATTTGGGTGTAACTATTATAATCTATTTACGCAATATTGTCAATAAAAATATGTTAGGACAAAGTTTATTCGGAAAGCGGATAAAATTTGTCGAATTTTGGGGTAAAACAAAATATGATGATAAATTTTTTAGGGTTATTGGTAATTTTAGGTAAACGCCTTGAAAAAAATCTATTCTTATGTTAAAATATATTACGATAATTCAGGAGTTTTTATGGACTTTATAGAAACCGTTACAAAAATGACGGATGAAGAAAAAGTTAATATATTAACCGGC
>CATZIC010000096.1 GCA_958419945.1 uncultured Clostridia bacterium
TTTAAAACCTTATCTTTTTTGGTAACAACGGACATAAATTCACGAATTCTGTCGATATCGGCATATTCGGGATGAGATAAAATCTTGTCTTCCCCTTCCAAAACAACTTCTTCGGTTGCAGTAACGTAATTTTTCAAAGCGTCGATTACGGCGAGGAATACCGCCTTATAGCCGGCAAAGGCTTCGTCGATAACCAAGTTATTGTCGCAGACTTCCATAAAAGTCTTACCGATAAAGAACTGACCCAAAAGGTCGTTTGCGTTTTCTAAACTGTCGTCGGGAAGGTTTTCCGGTATAGAAATCACGTTGTCCTTTAAAAGTTTGTTATCAGTAACTATAACCAGAAGCGCACCATCCTTTTTAAAGCGGAACAACTTTATGTTTCGGATAACTTCACTCATATCGTGCGCCGATATGGCAAGCGAAGTGTACTCGGTAAGTTCGGAAATAACTTTTGCGGTATTTTTTACGATTGCTTCTATATCGTTGGTTTTTTCCATAAATAAACTTTCGATATAGTCAAGTTCTTCGGTGCTCGGTTTATCCTTAACCATAAGTTCGCTTACGTAAAGCTTATAGGCTTCCTTTGAGGGAACACGGCCTGCCGAAGTATGCGGTTGATATAGGTATCCGAGTTCTTCGAGCGCAGCAAGTTCGCTCCTTACCGTTGCCGAACTTATCGTCGTCAGGTATTTTTCGGTAATACTCCTCGATGAAACAGGAGTCGCCGTTTCGATATAGTCGTCAACGACAAGTTGAAGAATCTTCTTTTTTCTGTCGGAAAGTTCCATGTTTGGCAAACTCCTTTTAAGAGTGTTAGCACTCAAATGTCCTGACTGCTAAATCTGTGATTATTCTACTACTATAATGTTTCCTTGTCAATAGTTTTTTACACGATTATTTGACTTTTTCAATATTTTTTTAAGATTTCGCGAAAGGCATTTGCGTTTTTCAATTAAATATGTCGTAATAAGCATATAAAAAATGAAATCAACTTAATATATTGGCGGTTTTTTGGCACGAAGAATAGTAAACTTTCGATATAAAAACAATATGCACCTCCAAAAGTGCCTAACTTTGGGGGGGGATATTAAAAAATCAGGAGTATTTTTATGGCAAAACAACAAAATATCAACGTCAAAGACTTTCTTTCCGATAATTTTGAATCTTACGAAAAAAGTCTTAAAATTGTAAAACCGGATGCGAAAAAACCTTTGATTGTAGGATCAAATACGACCGAAGAAAAAGCAATTAAAGCCGTTGAAAATATTTTAAACGGAACCACAAAAGACAGCAAAAAGTACAACGCAAATTTATTGAAAATTTTGAACAAGAAAAACGTAAAACCTACCGTAAAAAAGGTTTATCAGACGGTAATGCTTACCTTTTTTAAGACTTTATCGGTGGAATACGATTACAATTATTATTTGAACGGAGACAACATAAATATGTCCCCCAGAACCATCAATATTAACGAAGGTTATGCGGAATTTACCGGCGCAACACCATGCTTTAGCGGCGCGGAATATCCGTGGAAATACTTGAAGGAAGATAGGCTTGTCGACGTTTGCGAGCCTGATTACCTGTTTGTAAACGTCAACGAACAGGACGTACAAAAAGATTCCAAGGAAAGTATGCGTCAGTTTAACGAAGAACTTAAAACTTGGTTGAAAGATTATCAGCAAAAGGAATTAGGTACTGCAAGAGTTCTCGATAACGTACATATTTACAATAAAGAATATGATTATAGCGAAGCAGTACTGCTTGTTCCATATTTGATGGTTTCCTACGATTTGGGAGATATGATCGTTACCTTCCCCGTATGCGGTATAAACGGCGAAGCGGACGGCGTTTTGGTAAACAATCCGTTAGCGAAATTCCCTAAACTCGAAAGCGCACTGCCTCCGTCATTCAGCGTCGTTTTGTTTATAGTTCTTTCCTTTGCTTTCATTATAGTCGGCGGTATCGCTTATCTATTATGGTACTTCAGCAAAAAACTCACCTACAAGTCAAAAAGTCTTAAAGATTATTCTCTTGAAGAACTCAGGAAGTTGTTATAATACGCTTTTTATCTCGTGCTATACTTGATAGCATAATTCACCCCAAGGCGTAAAAAAATATCCCGCATTTTTGCGGGATATTTTTTTCACGTACAAATTTAGTTTACACCTTTTTAAGTTGTTCAAGGGTTGCTTCGGTTATAATTGACCAATCGTATTGGGGCATATATCTGCCTGAAAACACTCCGCCATTTTCAGTAAATTCCCACATATCACAGGTAGCAAGATTCGTATTGATTACCGAACGGGCCCTTTCGAAGGTTACGAGTTTTTCAGCTCCGTGTTCTTTAAGTGTCATTCTGAGTCTGCACACGGCGTCTCTATACAGCCTTTTTGATAGTTCGGTATTTTTGTCCGCCCAAAGATTACCTATTGCAGTATCCATTGTAACGTATGATCCTTTTGCATCCGTAAGTAATGCAAGAAGTTCCTTTGCCTTGCTCGAAGAAAAATCCACTACGACGTCGTCGATAAACAGGTCGAAGTTATCAAACGTACGTATAAAAATCTTTTTAGGTAAAGACTCGGAATTTAATTTTGCAAGCAGATTTTTAACCGTTACAGCACTGTAAGGTTTGTGGCAAAAGCCTGCGACTCTGCCGTTTAAACGGTCTATTATCGATTGTTCATCACGGGCGTAAGCACTTATAAATACAATTTTTATCAGCGGGTTTACGGCAAGCATTCTTTCGGCAAGGTCCACGCCGTCGATTTCCGGCATTCTTACGTCCAAAAAAGCCACGTCAACCTTATTTATGCGCACGTATTCGAGAGCGGCCCTCGGTGCGTTCATAAACATTTTACAGTCAACGCTTAAATCGTCCAAAACGTTAGGTAAAAAGGTGTTAAGTGCGGACAGTTCGTCGTCTACTACTATTATTTTCATAATACTACTCCAT
>CATZIC010000097.1 GCA_958419945.1 uncultured Clostridia bacterium
AGTATAAAAAAACCAAGCCAAAGGCTTGGTTTTTTTGACTGAATTAAACGCCGAAAGTCCGTTTGTCCGGTTGTTTTAATTCTACTAAAAGTTTGATTTTTACAATAAAGATTTATAAAGAGCCTTAATATCTGCTACGCTCGTATCTTTGGGGTTTCCGGGTCTGCAAGCGTCGGCATAAGCGGATTCAGACAAAAAGTCAAGGTCTTCTTCTTTGACGATACCTTTCAAAGTCGTAGGAATACCCACGGCTTTGGACAATCTCTTGACGGCGTTTACTGCCGCAGTTCTTGCGTCTGCCAAAGACATGTCATCCACGTTTTTGACGCCCATTGCTTTTGCTATATCACGGTATTTTTCGTCCGTAGCGTCGGCATTGTATTCCATTACAGTCGGCAAAATGATAGCGTTGGCGATTCCGTGGGGAGTATCGTACAATGCTCCGAGGGGGTGTGCCATAGAGTGAACTATTCCTAGTCCTACGTTGGAGAATCCCATACCGGCAACGTATTGTCCGAGCGCCATATCTTTGCGGCCTTCTTCTTTGTTGGCTACTGCGGCTTCAAGGCTTCTTGCAATTATTTCAATAGCTTTCAGGTGGAACATATCGGACAATTCCCATGCGCCTTTGGTGACGTAGCCTTCGATTGCATGCGTCAAAGCGTCCATGCCGGTGGCTGCGGTGAGAGAGGCGGGCATGGTCGACATCATGTCTGGATCTACGACGGCGACAACGGGGATATCGTGAACGTCTACGCATACCATCTTACGATTTTTTTCTTCGTCGGTGATAACGTAGTTGATAGTAACTTCTGCAGCGGTTCCTGCGGTAGTAGGTACCGCGATGATCGGAGCGCATTTATTTTTGGTAGGTGCAACGCCTTCCAGTGACCTGACGTCCGCAAATTCGGGGTTTGTTGCGATGATGGCTATTGCCTTTGCCGTATCCATGCTGGAGCCGCCGCCCACGGCAACGATAATGTCCGCATTGCTGTTCTTAAACGCTTTTACGCCTGTCTGTACGTTTTCGATAGTAGGATTGGGCTTAATATTCGTAT
Organism: uncultured Clostridia bacterium; assembly: GCA_958419945.1. Lineage (GTDB taxonomy): Bacteria > Bacillota > Clostridia > Christensenellales > Borkfalkiaceae > UBA4636. The sequence goes on from CATZIC010000097.1 coordinate 1,059, forward strand.
AAAGTTCAAAGGGAATGTTCGCCTTTTCTAGCAAATTCGTAACTTTTGCTGTAACGTTAAATTTTACCAGATCAGGATCAGAACATACGAACGCTTTTTTTGCATTGCGTGCTTGTATTTCTTCCACTACTGCGTTGATTGCGCCTTTTCCATGATATGAAGTTTCATTTAAAACAAATCTGTTAGCCATGTTTACATCCTCCTTTATGGTCTGTGTATATTATACCACAATCCCGGTTCTTTTGCATGTTTTTAGAGCAAATAAAACGTCTTTTTGTTTCACTTTCTCAAACTTTTATCCATTTTAAATACCGCAATAATTTTATTGTTGTATCCAAAAAATTACGTTCCGAAAAAAGGATGAATTTGCGGGTGAGAGGCTTATTATATCTTACGGAGAGCGATTGAAGACTTAAACCGTAAATGCTCGATATAATTGTAAAAATGTTTGAATAATTGCAGACGCCGGAAAATAAAAGCGTTAAGTTCATTACGAAACTTAACGCTTTTGTTTTTATTCTGCCTTGCTGAATTGATCTTTGCCTACAGCGCACAAGGGACATACAAAGTCTTCCGGTAAATCTTCCCACTTTGTGCCGGGCGCAATTCCGTTGTCGGGGTCGCCCGTCGTTTCGTCGTAGACGTAACCGCATACGTTACAAACGTATTGCATTTTCGTTACCTCCTTAGTTTGATTATCCGTTCCACGTTAAAGTGGAGTAAGTTTATTATATCAACAACAGCGTATAAAATCAATCATATAGACAGTGTAAAAAGAAAAAATTTCAATGAAAAATCCGTCGTAGCGGTTCAAGTCCGACAGAATGACAAAACTCCAAGAATGACGGCTTGAAACTAAATCTTTTTGCCAAACTTTTTGTTTGTTTATAATAAACTAATAACGAATAAAACTGAATAACGAATAAAACGACCGATTTTTTATAAATCCGGTCGTTTTATTCAGTGTCAGTTTTTCGTACTGTTAAGTTGGTGCCGAAGGCGGGACTTGAACCCGCACGTTGTCGCCAACAGCGGATTTTGAGTCCGCCGCGTCTGCCATTCCACCACTTCGGCAACTTTTGCTTGATTATATTATCACAATTCGGGCTCAAAAGCAAGCGATTTTAGGCAGTTTTTTAAAAAAACATAAATTGCTTTTGCTCATCAAAAAATGCCTTATTATTTGGCCCTCTCGCCAAAACTTGCCAAAAACTCGTCTCGGTTTTTTTATCTTTTCGTCGAAATCGACATTAACAGACATTCTTTTATAGAAAAAATGATTTTTGTACAAAATTATTTAATATATTTGTACAAAATTACTTGCAATTTGCTAAAAAACGTGTTAATATCATATTAAGAAGGGAGGAAAAATATATGTCAACCATACGAATAGCTATTGTCGGCGATGATAAAGCCGAAAAAGAGAGTTTAAAAACACATTTGTCAGCCAGATCCGGCATTTCGGTAGTTTTTGATACCGATGACGGAGAAGCGGCGATGAGAGAGATCGAAAGAGATAAGACGGCGATAGACGTTGTTATCACGCAGGTGTTGATGGCAGGCGTTTCGGGGCTTGATCTTATCGAACATTTCGCAGGCGTCGAAGGAGCGCCAAAGTTCATTGTTTTAAGTGACCTTAAGAGTGAAGTGTTTATGTGTCGTTGTCTGGCTGCCGGTGCGGTTTGTTATTTATTGAAACCAATCAACTACAAGCAGTTGGAAACGCGTATTATTGATGTATGCGGGCAAAATCAGACGGCAAAGCGTTCAGGCGGACAAAGTTCTGCAGGTATGGTTAACAATACTAAGAGCATAGACGA
>CATZIC010000098.1 GCA_958419945.1 uncultured Clostridia bacterium
TTTTCGTAAAACAATTCGTTTACTGTGGTATTTAGAGCCTTTGCAATCTCCGGAAACAGCGAAGGATCGGGCAAACCGAGGTTTCTTTCCCACTTGGAAACCGCCTGATAACTTACATGCAGAAGGTCGCCGACTTGTTTTTGAGTAAGACCGGCTTTTTGACGAAGTTTTTTTAGTTTGCTACCTAAAGCTTCCATGGTTATATTGTATCATAGAATCACAAAATCTTCCACTTTTTTTGAAAAAATAACGAAAAAAAGTGCAACTCAACTAATAGTTTAGTTGTTTTTTGCCCTTTTGACTTGAAAAATGCATTACAATATATTAAAATATGATTGTAAAAAACATTTCGGAGGGGACGCGCGTGAAAAAGATCCTTTCAATTCTATTGATTATTATCGCACTTTTTTTAGCGGGCTGTAAAGAAGACGACGGTCCCAAGCAGGAAGTAAGGGATCCTTTTATTGATTTGGTAAAATCTCTAAACGACGAAGTAGGAAGTAAGACGGTCTTTGATTTGGTATTAAGCGGCGGTGTGGAAAAAAACTTCGGCTATACCGTAGAAAGATTGGATAACGGTTACAACTTAACGGTGCGGGACGGGAACAGCGGGAGTTACCAAACAGAACAAATTCAAGAGGCCGGTTTGGAATATGAAAACATGTGCGCCGGGAATACTCCACGGTATGAAGGAAATCTAAAAGGTATAGTTTTTTTACCCGCCTGCGACCTGTTTGCTTTTGATGGAGCCGTAAGAACGGTTTCGGTTGAGAAATTTAAGGACGGAACCACCACTTACACGCCGGAAATTTACGAAAGTAAGGTAAAAAATACCTTTATCTGCTTTAAAAATATTTTTGAAGTTACCGACGACGTACTTAACATGAGTTTTAAGTTGGAAGAAGCTGGCACAAAAGCCACGATTACGGTAGATATGACGGCAAAATATGCCGAAAACCAAACCCCGGTGAACGTTAAACTTACGGTTATACACACGAAAACGGTAAAAGTTATAGATTGATATGATTTATCTTGATCTTTTTGTTAACAAGCCTTTATACTGCTTTATTATTATTGCGGCGCTGATTGCCGGGCTTACGTACTATCTTATATCAATAAGAAAAACCGAGCGTTACAAATTGAAAGCGGTGATATTTTTGCTGTCGGGCGGGTTTTCTATAGTGCTTTCACTATCGATTTGTGCGCTTGTAAGCATGATATTTTCAGACAAAAAAGCGGGCTATAGGTCGATTTTCAGCATATTTTACGCTTTTATATCCTTCCCCTTTTTTGCGGGGCTTTTGCAAAAGTCCGCCAAAATGAAATTTGATTTTAAACAGTACGTAAACCCTATTTTATTAAGCATTACCTTATCTAGAATTGCCTGCATGGCGGAAGGCTGCTGCAGCGGAAGAATTTACGCAGCTTTTATAGAAGCAGGCATTACACTTTCATTATTTATATATAACCTTATAAAAAAGGACCTGAATTTTCCGATGCTGTACGCCATATACCCCACCTGGCGATTTATTGCGGAGTTTTTTAAAGAAACTTACGACATCGAGAAATTGGGAATACTGACTCTTATGCAATATGCCGCAGGAATTGCGGTGGTATTGTCTATAATAGTAATAACCTTACCGAAAAGGAGAACGGATTATGAAAAACAGTAAATTTATAGCCATTACATGTTTGCTTGCAACCTTTGTCATAGCCTTGTTTTTGGCTTCATGCGGACAGGGACCAAGCGGCGACGTAGGGCAAGAACCCACGCCCCCTTTGGACGCATCCCAGACCGGCGGCACTTTGGTGCAGGAAGTCGGAGTTGACGAAGGTGATATCGTTAAAAACTTCGGCGATTACGTTTATAAACTGCAAACCGACGGCGTTACCGTGTACAAAATAAAAGACGGTCATATAGAGCTTGTGGCAAGCGGAAAATTTTCCTCCGCAAGAAACATTCCCCTTGAAATGTACGTTACAGACCAAAGCATTGCGGTAGTTTACGGAAAATCAAGTAGCGTGGACGGAAGCGGCGACTACACGGGAACCCCCGATTACACCGAAAAGCCTTATACGAGGGTTTACGTAGACGTGCTTACCAACCCGACTTCTTTGCAACAAACCGAAGTTTACGATTTGTTTGCGGACGTTAAATATTCCTTTTCGATGATGGGAAGTCTGGTTGCTTCGAGAACGTACGTGGATTCAAAGCAAGCATATTTTGCTTTTTCCTACGGCGGGAACTTTACTTACGCCGATTACGACGAGGAAAACGAAGACGACGATATTACAAGCCTACAAGGCGCGAAGTACACAAAAATAAGTTATTCTGAAAACGGTGAAACCAAGTATTACGAAAATGCCGAAACCATACCCGGGCTTAGGAAGTTTACCAAAAATTACGCGCCTACGGTATTCATGAACTTAAACCTCGATCAACCTTCGGAAAATGGTGCTTTTAATGCGGTTTTCGGGGCTCAACTTTTCGATATTTATATGTCGGAGACCTCGATAATACCTATTTTTACCACCACGGAATATAAAAGGGTAAGTTCCGGCGGTTGCTATTCCTATCCCAGTATGAAAACCGAAAGGATAACCTACTGCTTTAAGCTTTCCCCTGATTTAAAAATTATCGACGGCGTAACCCTTGTGAACTACAACGTTTACGACAGACGCGCTATTAAAGATTACGGCGACGTTATCTACATTGCGGCAACCAAAAACGACGGAAGCGGTACCACCGTTATCGCCCTTGACGGCAATAAGTTTGCGCTTATAAACAAGCTTGAAAAAATTGCACCTAACGAGGACGTGAAGTCGGTTACCT
>CATZIC010000099.1 GCA_958419945.1 uncultured Clostridia bacterium
TTTTTAACCTGTAAAATTTACCTACTTATTCGGAATATCGACCAAGGTATTTGCCCGAAGCCAAGTAGGCAGTATCCCAAAAAACGGGAGAAGGTTCGCTACTTTATTATATATAATGATAAAGCGTGCGATAGCTGTACCGGGCAGATGCCCAAAAATATTAAAAGGAGATAATTATTATGCCAAGAAGAGGCTCAGTTCCCAAAAGGGACGTGCTACCCGATCCTTTATACGGAAGCAAAGTGGTAACGAAGCTCGTTAACCAGGTTATGCTTGACGGTAAGAAGGGTATAGCACAAGGTATCGTTTACGATGCTTTTACAATGATGAGTGAAAAGACGGGTAAAGAAGCTATGGAAGTTTTCAATCAAGCACTTGCAAACGCTATGCCCCAACTCGAAGTAAAGGCGAGACGTGTAGGCGGTTCCAACTATCAGGTTCCTATCGAAATCAGGGAAGAAAGAAGACAGACTTTAGCAATTCGTTGGATAGTTGCAAACGCAAGAAAGCGTAGCGACCGTGATATGTACGTAAGACTTGCCAACGAACTTATAGACGCTTCCAACAACACCGGCGGTGCTGTTAAGAAAAAGGAAGATATGCACAGAATGGCGGAAGCAAACAAAGCGTTTGCACATTTCCGTTGGTAATAAAGGAGAAGAATGCCAAGACAAGTTGAACTTAAGGATACCAGAAACATCGGTATTATGGCGCACATCGACGCCGGTAAGACCACAACTACGGAGCGCATTCTCTTCTATACGGGGAAAACCCACAAGCTCGGGGAGGTTCATGAAGGCGCTGCCACAATGGACTGGATGGTTCAGGAACAGGAAAGAGGCATAACCATTACGTCTGCCGCTACCACCTGTTTTTGGAAAGGTAATCGTATAAACATCATCGATACCCCGGGACACGTAGACTTTACCGTTGAGGTTGAAAGGTCTTTGAGAGTTCTGGATGGTGCCGTCGCCACGTTTTGCGCAAAAGGCGGTGTTGAGCCGCAAAGCGAAACTGTCTGGCGTCAGGCGGACAAGTACCACGTACCCCGTATCGCTTACGTAAACAAAATGGACATAAACGGTGCGAACTTCTTAGGTGCCGTACAGATGATGCACGACAGGCTCGGTGCAAACGCCGTCCCCGTAACGCTCCCAATCGGTAAGGAAGATACCTTTACGGGTATTATAGACCTTATAAATCAAGACGCTATCGTTTATTTGGATTCACTCGGCAAATCGGAGGAAATCGTGGATATCCCCGACGACTATAAGGATTTAGCCGCTGAATACAGAGAAAAACTTATCGAAGCCTGCGCCGATATCGACGACGACTTCGGTGAAAAGTACCTTTTAGGTGAAGAACTCACTGCGGACGACATTAAACGTGTTATCCGTAAAGGCACTATTTCAATGCAACTCGTACCCGTTCTTTGCGGTTCAAGTTACCGTAATAAAGGCGTACAACATCTTTTGGACGCAATCGTTGATTATCTTCCGAGTCCTTTAGACGTCAGCCATATCGTCGGCGTCAACAAAAAGGGCGAAGAAGAGGAAAGGGTTACGTCTGACGAAGCACCTTTTTCAGGTCTTGCGTTCAAGATCGTTGCGGACCCATTCGTAGGAAAAATTGCTTTCTTCAGAGTGTATTCCGGACACCTTACTTCGGGTTCTTACGTGTATAACAGCACGAAGGGCAAGCGTGAAAGAGTGGGAAGACTGCTTTTGATGCACGCTAACCACAGAGAGGAAATCCCGGAAATCTACGCAGGCGATATCTGCGCTATCGTAGGTTTAAAGGATACTTCAACGGGCGACACCTTATGTAGTGAAAACGCACCCATTATTTTGGAACAAATGGAATTTCCGGATCCCGTTATCCGCGTAGCCATCGAACCCAAGACCAAACAAGGTCAGGAAAAGATGACTATGTCGCTACTAAAACTTGCCGAGGAAGACCCTTCCTTCAAGTTCTATACCGATAACGAAACGGGACAGACCATTATTGCCGGTATGGGCGAGCTGCACCTTGAAATTATCGTTGACAGATTGCTTCGTGAATTCAAGGTTGAAGCGACGGTCGGCAAACCGCAGGTTGCTTACAGAGAAACATTCCGTCAGTCGGTTGACGCCGAAGGACTTTATAAACGTCAATCCGGCGGTAAAGGTCAGTACGGACACTGTAAAGTTACCTTCGAACCTTTGGAACCCGGTTCCGGATTTGTGTTCGAAGATAAAACCGTGGGCGGTTCTATACCGAAAGAGTTTATCGAACCTGTCAGAAAGGGTATCGAAGACGCCGCCAAGAACGGTATTTTGGCAGGATATGAAGTCGTTGACTTCAAAGCCACCGTTTACGACGGAAGTTATCACGAAGTCGACTCTTCGGAAATTGCTTTCAGAATCGCAGGCTCCATGGCCTTTAAAGACGGCGTAAAACGTGCAAAACCCGTTTTGTTGGAACCTATTATGAAGGTTGAGATCGTAACACCCGACGATTACTTCGGTGATCTTATGGGCGACGTTTCTTCGAGAAGAGGAAACATTGTCGGTACCGACGACAGAAACGGAGCAAAGGTTATCGATTGCGAAATTCCTTTGTCCGAAATGTTCGGTTACGCAACCGACTTAAGATCGAGGACCCAGGGCAGAGGACAGTACACGATGCAGTTTGCACACTACAACGAAGTACCTAAAGCGGTTGCCGAAAAGATTATCGGCGACAGAGCAGGTAACAATTAAAAATTAAGCGCTATGTGGCGCAATAA
>CATZIC010000100.1 GCA_958419945.1 uncultured Clostridia bacterium
TTGGAAACGGATTATCTGAACTTTTTTTAAGCCCCAAACTTTTGAGCTAAAACTATATCTCGCGAAAAATATTTGAAGGATTTTTAATATGGCAAACGACAACTTTTTAAACCTTTTAACAAAACTATCCGAAGCCCTTTTGTCTTCTAAAAAAGAACCCCAAAAGTCGGCGTATAAGCCCGAAAACGGCCAAAAACAGGATGCAAAGCCCTCTTTCGGTGGAGACTTTTCTTCTAAGTCCCAAACGGTAATTTCCCCCAAACAAAGCGTGGTGGAAATGCTTAGAAATCACGAAAGGCTATCTAAACAAATAGACGCCAACGCTCGAAAAGATATGTAGGCGCAACTTGCGTTATTTTAGCGAGGTACGTGAGGTTACCTACCCGTCATTAAGGTTGTTCAAAAACTTGATTTATCTCGAAAGTCAATTTTTTTATCTCGTCATTGCGAGCGAAGCGTGGCAATCCAGACACCAAATCAAGAACGAGTGAAAAAGCATAAAAACCACGTTAACGGGCTTATAGCCCCGCTTTTTATATTCTAAAAGCGGGGCTATATGCCTTTTTTCAAGCAATTTTATAATGATTAAAATAGTTAAATATTTAAGGATTTTTCGCCTTGGAAAATGAAAGGTCGGGGGGCCGTTATGGCTCCCCCGACTGACATGTGTCGAGAAAATCATTCAATTTTGATTTTGTTTTTGAACTTGTTCAATCTTTTATTCATGGTTTGTGGAAAGGCGTTGAAATTGGTAACAAGATAATCGATTACAATTTTTTTTGTGCCAAAATATATTATGTATTTTTCCACAATATCGGAATTTTTAGCATAGCAGGTTTTTATTCCCGTTATATCTTGATAATCAATCCGCTTAACCCTGCCCCACATGTTTCTGTATATTAATTGTTCTTTATCTAAAATCAATTTCCAGTTTAGCCCCCTTATAAACAGCCAAAGAGAAGCGGGACAAAATATACTAAATACCACAACTATCAAGACGATTCCGGCGACAATGTTTGAGATATACCCCCCTTGCAACAGTTGCAACAGCGCCCATAGACCTAAAGCTATAAACATAATGAATCCGAACGCACCCGATATTGGAATAAATCTATGATATTTCATAATGTCTTTGTCGTGAGATAGTGCAGCACGAGCTCTTACCAATTCCAAAATCAGAGGTACCACCAAAAATATTAAAGACATTGAAAAAAAAGTAAAGAAATGGTCCATCTTAATAAAACCTCCGAACAAGCTAAAGCATCACGTTAATATCATATTAAATGTATTAGCAGTTAAATACCTCGCCCCTGATATAATCAGTTGTTTGGCGTGAACCATTAAGGCTTTAGTTTGCCGTGCTATTGCTTTTTTCGTGCCATTTGCAATCGTTCTATTAAGAATATTTCTACTATTTATGAATTTTGAAACTTGCATGCCGGATTTTACATTATTAGCACCTGCACCTGCAATAACCCCCGTAAAAGCCCCGATTGCAGCAGACAAAAACGCATGCCCCCAATCGATGTTCCTGTTTTCAAAAAAGAAATCGTCACCTATACTTGACACAAATCCCGAAACGGCGCTGATGGCAATTGACAATCCTATGGTAATACCCGAAGCGGAAAACGCACCATTAATCGCTCCGAAAAATGCATCATAAGCTACCTTTAATCCATTAATTTGATTCCAGTTTCCATCATTATCAGCCAATTGTTTTACTACTGACGTGGCCGCACCAATAGCGGCCCCAATTAGGAACCCAAATATTATTGCTGAGAGAACAATATGTCCGCTTGGATCTACACACATAACGGGGTTATCACCGCAGTATGCGTAGAGGTTTAGACCTATGATAGTTTCGGGATCCAAATAGTCAACGCTATCGGGGGAGATAAAACGACCTAATAAAGGATCGTAGTACCTTGTTTGCAGATAGTATAAACAGAATTCCTTATCCCAATAGTAACTTCTGTAACGCAGGGGATTAATATTGCCTATGTTGAGTGCTTCCGGTACAACGGCTTGCCCGTTAGCGTCATAAATTTTATGATTACCCCAAGCGTCGTATACGTAACTGCATTGAAGAAGGCCTGCACTACTGTAAATTGCAAGGATATCCCCGAAGATATTCTTTTGGTAATAATACTCCGAACCGTTATAGTTAAACCCGAAGACGCCGCTAATATCGTAATAGTAATAGATATAATTTTCGGTATCGCCGCTCATCCAACGCTCCATAATAAGGTTGCCGTTATGCCAATAATAACGCCGGTTGCCTTTAACCGTTCTTAAGCCGTTAATATCGTAGGACATAGTGGTATCGTCAACTTTTTTCAGTAAACGCCCTGACCAGGTCATAGTTTTTCCGAGATAGTTTGTAGGATTGCCGGAATCGTCGTAAGTAATAACAATATCGTTATAACTCTTTAACTGATCGTGCCAGGGAGAATCCGTGGGGGTGGGGTAGTTATACCTATCCGTTGTTAAAAGTGAGCCTATAGTACCGTTAGCGTACTCATAAGTCTTTTTTTCTGTTATGTTGCCGTTACTGTCGTAAGTAAAATTGTAGGCTTCAAACAGCAATCCTATCCGATTATATATGTACACCATTTTATAACTTTATTATAACATAAAAAACTGCAAATTTCAATGTTTTTTGTGAAATATATTTAATCCGAAAATTTTCGTTTTCAAAGAAAAGG
>CATZIC010000101.1 GCA_958419945.1 uncultured Clostridia bacterium
TCATTGATATGTATTCCGTATTCGACAATAAGCCCGAACTGTTCCAAGACGGAGTGCATCCAAACGTGGCAGGGGCAAAACTCTTTGCCGAAACCGTATATGCAAAAGTAAAATAAAGTATTTGTTCGGAGGACGGAACGTTGTCGTTAATATCAGCAATCATTAAGCTTCACAATAAGTTGTCGCAAAAGTCTGTTTTCGAGGTGGACGACGGGATAACTTCGTGCGATGAAATAAGAGAGCTTTGCCGCAAAGTAACGGCGGAGGGTTGTGTGTTGCTTAAAAACGACGATACGTTACCGCTCTGTAATCGGCAATTTGCACTTTTCGGAAGATGTCAGATCAATACTTTTTACGTCGGGTACGGAAGCGGCGGTGACGTGAAACCGCCGTACAAAGTATCTATACTTGAAGGTTTACGCGCCGGCGGGGCAAATCTCGACAGCCGAGTGGCGGAAACCTATGAGCATTGGGCAAAAAACCGTATCCCCGACGAGGGGTATTGGGGACATTGGCCCATGAGCTACAAGGAAATGCCTGTAAAAGACGAGTTCATTGCATCTGCGGCAAAAAGGAATACAACGGCAGTCGTGGTGATCGGCAGAGCCGCAGGTGAGGACAGAGAGAACAGAATCGAAAAGGGTAGTTGGTACTTAACAGATACGGAAGAAAATTTGCTTGCTCTTACGCGCAAATATTTCAAAAAGGTCTGCGTGATAATCAATAGCGGTTCGATAATGGACGTAACTCGTATTGAAAAACATAAGCCCGATGCGCTTATGTTCGTATGGCAAGGCGGTCAGGAAACGGGTAACGCCGTAGCGGACGTCTTGCTCGGAAAAGTATCGCCGAGCGGTAAACTTACCGATACGATTGCGAAAATCGAAGATTATCCGTCGTACAAATATTTCGGGAACAAAAAATACAACAATTACGTCGAGGATATATACGTCGGTTACAGATATTTCAACACTTTTGTAAGGGATAAAATTATATACCCGTTTGGCTTTGGTTTAAGTTATACAAAGTTTGAAATTACCGACTGTAAAGTAAAACAAAATGCGGAAACTGCGGCTACCGTAACGTTTACGGTAAAAAACACGGGCGGTTTTAAGGGTAAGCAAGTTGTGCAAGTTTATCTGTCCGCACCGCAAGGCAAGCTTGGAAAACCGTCGAGGGAGTTGGTATCTTACGTTAAAACAAAAGAGCTTGCCCCTAATGAAACGCAAAGTTTGTCCGTAACGGTAGAATTAAAAGATTTTGCATCGTTTGACGATACGGGAATATCGGGTTATAAAAATTCTTTCGTGCTTGAAAGCGGAGAATATAAAATTTTCGTCGGCGAGAACGTAAATGAAGCAAAGCAGATTTTTTCGCTTAACCTTGAAAAAACGGTGTTGATAAAGGCTTGCGAAGAAGCCTGTGCGCCGAGATATTCTTATAAGCGTATGGTAAACGCAAACGGTTTGCGCTATGAGGACACGCCCGTTGCAACCGTGAATTTGCGGGAACGCGTGCAAAGTCGTTTGCCTGAAACTCTCAAAGAAAAAGGAAACACATACTACAAATTGCAGGACTTAATAGACGGAAGGATTACTCTTGACGAATTTGTTGCAGAGTTTACGCCCGAAGAATTGGAAGCAATCACACGCGGTTCGCTTTATATGATGAATTCGCCTTACGGTCCGAAAGGTAACGCGGGTACGTTCGGGGCGAATTGTCAGTCGCTGTTCGATAAAGGCATTCCCGCAATTTCTACAAACGATGGTCCGAGCGGCGCAAGACTGCAAGCACATTCTACTTTGTTACCTAACGGCGTCGCTCTTGCATCGACTTTCAATGATGAGCTTGTAGAAAATCTCGCTTATGAGTTCGGTAAAGAAGTGATAGAGAGAAAATCTCATGTCTTGCTTGCGCCGGGCATCAATATACACCGCAATCCGCTATGCGGAAGAAACTTCGAGTATTTTTCGGAAGATCCGTACCTTACGGGTAAAATGGCTGTGGCTTATATAAAGGGTGTTCAAGGTGCAGGGGCAAGCGCAACACCAAAGCATTTTGCTTGTAACAATCAAGAGTCGAAAAGAAGCAAAAACGATTCCCGTGTCAGTCAAAGAGCCTTGCGTGAAATTTATCTTAAAGGCTTTGAAATCTGCATAAAGGAAGCAAAGCCCGATTGCATAATGACTTCTTATAATAAGCTCAACGGCGTTTACAATTATTTCAATTACGAGCTTGTTACGACTATATTGCGCGACGATTGGGGCTATGAAGGTTGCGTGATGACCGATTGGTGGATGAAGAGCGGAAAAAGCGAAGTGTTCAAAACTCTTGAAAATCAAGCCTATCGAGTAAGGGCGCAGGTTGACGTGTTTATGCCGGGCGCACCTAATTTCGGTAGATTTAAGGGCAAGAGCGACGGAACGATTTTGAAATCGCTAAAAGATAAGGACGGAATTACGCTTGCGGAATTACAACGAAGCGCAAAGAACGTGCTGAAACTTTGTATTAAGTATTCGGCAAAATAAAAACGGTATTAACGGACTGATCAACCGTTCATACATATCAAAACCTAAATCGAACCCATAAAGTTTGGTTTAGGTTTTTTGTTTGCAAAAATTCAGTATATATCTGCGTTTTTAGGCTTTTAGCAAGCAAAAGTTGTCGTTTTCAGGTGTCCGTAC